>NZ_BAAGQL010000006.1:0-186436 GCF_054783495.1 Luteococcus sediminum
GGGGTCACCACGGGCTTGCTGGGCTCGGGGGTCACCACGGGCTTGCTGGGCTCGGGGGTCACCACAGGCTTGCTGGGCTCGGGCGTGGGCGTCTCGCCGGGCTCACAGGGCCCACCGGAGGGATTGCACTCCTCACCGGGGGTGGGCTCGGGCGTCACCACAGGCTTGCTGGGCTCCGGGGTCACCTCGGGAGTGGGTTCTGGCGTGGGACGGGGCGTGGGCGTCTCGCCGGGCTCAGAGGGCCCACCGGAGGACGGGGTCTCCTTGCCCGAGGACGGGGCCTCCTTGCTCGGCTCGGCCGTCGGGCGCACCTCGGGGGTGGGCTCGGCGGGGGCAGTCACGCTCGGCGTCGGCTCGGCAGAGCCGCCCGACGGAGTGGCGAAGGCCGCACCGGTGCCGAACCAGCTTCCGCCGGCCAGAACCAGGGCACCAGCGCAAGAGGCGGAGCGGATGGTCGTACGGGTGATGGAACGCATCAGGTGCGATCCCCTTTCCTGACAATGCGCGGTATTGCCGCGCTCCCCCGAGCGCGGGACATCAATCCGCTTCATCGCCAGTGCTGATTCCCAGTCACCTTGGTGACTTCCCCCGGGAATACATGGCGACGTGTCTCCATCCTCGTCTGCCCAGCGGGAAATAGCCAGCACTTGATTTATAGCGTTTGACTAGGGACTCCACTGCATCACCCCTAGTCAAAACGATTCTGATGGTGGACTGAAAAGGAAGATCAGCACAAGAACAGGCATCCTCAGGAAAACCTGCAGGGAAAGAACGACTCATCTCATCATATTATTTATGATGGCGTACATAGATATTGATCACGTAACACTTCTTTCCAATGAACAGAAGCAGAAACAAAATATGTCGATCGTCTTGAATCAGGCAGCGACGGAACGTCGCGCCAGAGGGATGGACATCTCGAAGCAGGCTCCGGGCTGCCTCACCTGGCCATCCTCGTCCAGCGGGAGCAGCTCCTGCACGTCATCGCGATAGACCACATCGCCGCCATGTGCCCTGGCATAGCCCCGGGCGATCGGAAGCCCCAGTCCCGAGCCCTTGGTGGTCGTGGCCGTGCTCGACAGCCGCACCAGACGGTCAAAGACGCGCTCACGGTCCTCCGGGGCAATGCCAGTGCCTGAATCAACCACCCGCAGCACCGCCGTCGCGATGCCACCCTGACCGTCCTCGGTCGACAGGTCGATCACGATCCAACCGTCAGGGGCAGCCGCCCGCCCCGCATTGTCCACCAGGTTGCGCAGCACACTGGTGATGCCCTGCCGGTCCGCATTGACCAGCAAGTTGTCCCCCTGGACGATCACCTCGAGATTGGGATAGACCAGCTGCAGGCGACGCTGCTCCGCCAGGGCAAGGTCGCCCAGGTCGAGCAGCTCCATGTTCAGGGTGGGGCCAGCATCCACCCGGGCAGCCTCCAACAAGCTGTTCACCAGGTGCCCGCCACGACTGGCCTCCCGCCCCAACAGAAAAGCCAGCTGCTCCCGGTCCTCGTCCGCACCCGGGGGCAACTGGATGAGCGACTCCGCCGCGGCCTGGATCCCCGCCATCGGCGTCTTGAGCTCGTGCGCCGCATCCGACAGGAAACCCTGCATCTGCTCAGCCGACGCCCGGGCCTGCGCCTCCGCGGCACGGGCGCGGATCTCGGCACCCTCCAGCTCGTCGAGCATCTCGTCGATGGCGGCCGCAGTGCGGCCCACCTCCGTGTCGGTGTGCGTCGCAGCCATTCGGATCCCGCGCTCCCCCTCGGTGATGCGATTGGCACGGTCGGCCATCACATCGAGCGGCTTGAGCGCCACGTCGGTGATCGCCACCGTGAGCAGGCTCGCCCCCACGATCCCGAGGACCCCCACCAGCACCAGCGCCCCATCCAGCGAGCGCCTGGCCGCGATCGCGGGCTCGGTCGACTCCCAGATCGTCACCTCCGCCCCCTTGAGCGGACCGGAGGTCTCCAACGGGAACCTCACAAAGCGTGACTGGTCCTGGGGCGGCGGATCGCCCATGGTGCGCCCGTCGGCGAGTCCGTCCACGAAGACATGGGTCGCCCCACGCCCCACCTGCGCCACGATCTGCTCGGCACCGATCGACGGGTCCTTCGCCAAGCTCTGGGCATGGGCCAGCCCGTCATTGAGGCGCGTCTCCATCTCGTTGACCTGGCGGTTCATGAAGACGGCATCAGTGACGATGCCAACCCCCAGCATGGTGAGCGCGAGAACCACGAACATGGCCCCCAGCACTCGGGCCCGGATTGACCGGCGACCGATCACGTAGTGCCCAGCCGGTACCCGCGGCCACGGACCGTGTGGATGACACGGGGTCCGTGGGCCTCGAGTCGGCGCCGCAGGCTGGAGATGTGGACTTCGACGATGTTCTCGTCGTAGCCGTCATATCCCCACACCGCGGTGAGGAGCTGGGTCTTGGACACCACGCGCTCGGGGTGTTTGGCCAGCTGGCTCAACAGGCGTCGCTCGGTCTCGGTCAGGTCGATGGTGACCCCATTGCGGGTGACGCTGGCAGCGTCGTCGGCGATCGTCATGTCGCCAACCGTGACGGTGCTGCCCATGGATCCAGTGCGGCGCAAGACGGCCTCGATGCGGGCCATCAGTTCCACCATGGCGAAGGGCTTTGCCAGATAGTCGTCCGCGCCCTGGCTCAGGCCGCGGATCCTGTCCGTCATCTCGTCACGCGCGGTCAGCATCAGCACCCCGGCACGTGAGAGCTTGCGCACCACGTCCAGAAGTTCGAAACCATCCCGCCCCCCGGGAAGCATGACGTCGAGGATGACCAGATCAGGCTGGCTCGAGGTGATGGCACGCTCCAGGTCAGTCCCGTCCGGCAAGGCCTGTGCCAGGTGCCCCTGCGAACGCAGGGCCGACACGACCGAGGCCCTGATGACCTCGGAGTCCTCAACAATCAATACCTTGCTCACATTCACATTCTGCATGGTCCACCCCCGATGTGCGAGCAGGTGGGGTCGGTTTCGACACGTGCCCTTTCGACATTCCAAGACCTGCCGTGGACTGCACGAGACAATTGTCCAAACGGAACATGCCCTCCGGAAGTCTCGGACAGCCGAATCCCCCCTACGACGGAGCCGCGCGGACGTCTGAGATGCCTAGGCTGATCGTCATGGACTGGTTGGGTGTGTTGGGCGGCGACGACGCATGGGAGCGGGACAATCCCCCCATCTCGCGCCAGGACTGGATCATCGCCCTGGCCGTGATGGCCGGCGTGGCGCTGATGCTGGAACTCTTCCGGGCCTTCGCCCCCGCAGACCAGATGCGATCGCCCTGGGTGCAGTACCTGATGCTCGCCGGCCAGTGCCTGCCCCTGGTAGCGCGACGGCGCCATCCGCTCGTCGTGGCCATGCTCGGCTTCCTTGGCTTCTTCGTCGCCTACACCTATGTTCCCGAGCTCGGCTACCAGACCTTCACCATGGCCATCACCTTCTTCGCCCTCTACTCAGGCACGGCCTGGGCCAGTGACCGTCGCCAGGCCGCCCTGGTGCTCGGCGGCCTGTTGGTGGCGATGATGGTCTGGGTGGCCTGGGACGTCTCGCTGGGCCGCGCCATCGACAACTTCCGGACGATGCGCGACGAGGAGGACCTGGGCCACGGGATCCTGCCGCCGCTGGTCTCATGGGTCCTCTACTCGACCGTCGCGAACCTGGTCTACGTGCTCGGGGCCATCGCCATGGGACAGTCGGCCTGGCGCCAGGCGCGCGACCGTGCCCTGCTGGAACGCTCCGCCCGCACCATCGAGCAGCAGAGCCGCGAGCTGCAGGAGCAGGCCGTGGTGCAGGAGCGACTGCGCATCGCCCGCGAACTGCACGATGTCGTCGCCCACCACGTCTCGGTGATGGGGATCCAGGCGGCCGGCGCGCGGCGGCTGCTCGACCGCGACCCCTCGGCCGCAACCCAGGCGCTGGAGAACGTGGAGGACTCCGCGCGCCAGGCCGTCACCCAGATGCGCGGCCTGTTGGGGGCCCTGCGCGGCTCTGGCGAGCAGGACCCGTCCGATGGCCTCGACACCAGCCGCGATCCCCAGCCCTCCTTGGCCGAGCTGGACTCGCTGGTGCACTGCTTCCGGGCCGACGGACTGTCGGTGGAGCTGTCGCGCGTCGAGCACCGACCGGGAGCGCTCGAGTCACTTCCCCTGCCGGTGCAGCTGTCGCTCTACCGCACGGTGCAGGAGGCGCTGAGCAATGTGGTGCGCCACTCCACCGCGACCCGGGCCAGCGTCACGCTGCGCTCCGACCAGCGCGGTGGGGAGGACTTCGTCGAGGTGGAGGTGCTCGACGACGGCCGGCCCCGCGCCGGGACCAGCGGTTCAGGCCTGGGGCTGCTCGGGATGCGTGAGCGGGTCCATTCGCACGGCGGCAGCTCCGAGATCGGCCCTCGGGTCACCGGCGGCCACCGGGTGCGGGTCCGCTTCCCCGTCCCGTCGACGCCGGGCACGCCCACAGGCACCCCAAACCCAGTGACCCCGACCCCAGTGACCCCAGCAACCGGAGCCAGGCCATGACCCCCATCACCGTCCTGCTGGCCGACGACCAGGCCCTGGTCCGCAGTGGCTTCCAGATGATCCTGTCCATCGAGGACGACATCGACGTGGTGGCAACCGCCGCCAACGGGCAGGAGGCCGTCGACCTGGCTCGGCGCCTGCGCCCCGACATCACCCTGATGGACGTCCAGATGCCTGTGCTGGATGGGATCGCCGCTACCCGCACGGTGGTGGCCGAGGAACTCTCGCGCGTGGTGGTGCTGACCACCTTCGACCGCGACGACTACCTCTTCGACGCCCTGGAGGCGGGTGCTGCGGGTTTCCTGCTCAAGAATGCCGAGCCGGAGCGGCTGGTGGATGCCATCCGCGTCGTCGCCCAGGGGCAAGGCCTGTTGGCCCCCGATGTCACCACGCGGGTGATCCGTCGCATGACCCGCCACGAGGCGGCACGGCAGACGGGCAGCGCGTCCGCCACACCGCCGACCCTCCCCCATGGGGTGGAGCTGACCGCCCGCGAGACGGAGGTGCTGCAGCTGGTGGCCGAGGGGATGAGCAACCACGAGATCGCCGACCACCTGGTGGTGGGCGAGGCGACGGTCAAGACGCACGTCTCGAACGTGCTCGCCAAGCTCGGGGTGCGCGACCGGGTCCAGGCGGTTGTCTGGGCCCACCGCGCCGGCCTGGCGCTGCGCGGCTGAACCCTCCCCGCCCCCGAGACGCCGTGATTGCAGCACATACGGCCACGGAGGCAATTTGAACGTGTCGTGCGCCGCGGGGGGCGCAATTCCGGCGTCGCAGCCCGAGAAGTCACCGGCCTCAGAAGACGCCGTGGCTGTGGACGGCGTCCAGATCGCTCGGCACCTCGGCGATCGCGTCCCACAGCTCGACGATGGCACCGTCCTTCACCCGCCACAGCTCGCAATAGGAGTGCCGCTTGCCGTTGATCGAGCCCTCCGAATGGGTCAGGACGAACTGCCCGTCGGCAATGGTGCGATGGGTCCTGTCGTAGACCAAGCCCTCGCCCGAGGTGCGCAGATCCTCGAGGAAGTCCACAACGGCCTCGACGCCATCGGCGATGTCCGGTGAGTGCTGCAGGAAGACCCCGTCGCGGGTGAACTCCCGGAATCCCTCGTAGTCGCCCCCGATGAGGGTCCTGATGAAGAAGTCGGTGACCAGCTCCCGGTTGGCCTCGGTGCGTTCCCGATCTATCACCTCAATGGGGCCGGTCAGCTGGGTGCGGCCCGAGGCATTCGGCTCCTGCCGCGGCACCAGGGTGTCCCAGTGCTCGACAATCTGGCCGTCGCGCACCCGGTAGATGTCGAAGCCGACCAGCTCGGTCTCGTCGAGCCCCACGAAACTGCCGTGCAGCGCCACCAGGTCGCCGTCGGACAGCACCCTGGAATTGCGATGACGCAGGCCTTCACCGCATTCCTCAACGAGTGTGGCCAGTGCCTGCGCATCACCCGCCACCAGTGGCGAGTGCTCGACGAAATCCTCGGCGAATTCCGTCTCCAGCACTGTCCTGTCGTGCTGGTCGAACAGGCGGTTGTGGACATCGAGCACGAATTCCGCGACCTGGTCCATGACATCTCCTCGTGTCGAGTGACTGCACTGCCAGCGCAATCCTAGGTATCCGCGCGGTGGCGCAACCGCCCCGATCCGTGCACCGGAATGTCCTTGCAGAACTCTGGATTCGCCGTCGTGGGCGTGGATGGTCTGGCCAGAATCATGACCATGGTGCACCAGGACAGGAGCAGAACATGAGTGATGGATACCGCGTCGAGAATCCCGCCACGGGCGAGGTCATCGAAAGCATGGAATTCGTCAGCGAGGCGGAGCTGGATGACCTCCTGGCGCAAAGTCGCCAGGCCTGGGAACGGTGGAGCCGCCGCCCCATGTCGGAGCGCATGGAGGTGGTCTCCCGAGTGGCCACGCTCTTCGACGAGAGGAAGGATGAACTCGCCCGGATCATCGGCACCGAGATGGGCAAGCGCCTCTCGGAGGGCGTCGAGGAGGCCGAGTACTCGTCGGCGATCTTCCAGTACTACGCCGACAACGGCGAGAAGTTCAGCCAGGACCTCCAGCTCGACGCCGACGGTGCCAAGGCAGTGCTGCAGCGTCGCCCCATCGGAGTGCTGCTCGGTGTGATGCCGTGGAACTTCCCCTACTACCAGGTGGCCCGTTTCGCAGCACCCAACCTGGTGCTGGGCAATGCGATCATCCTCAAGCACGCCGAGATCTGTGCCCGCTCCGCCACCGCCATCGCCGAGATCATGGAGGAGGCCGGGGTGCCACAGGGCGTCTACCAGAACGTCTTCGCCGACCATGACCAGATCTCCACACTGGTGGCCGACCCCCGCATCGCAGGGGTCTGTCTGACCGGTTCGGAACGCGCCGGTGCGGCCATCGCGGAACAGGCTGGGCGCGCCCTGAAGAAGGTGGTCCTGGAACTCGGCGGTTCCGATCCGTACATCGTGCTGGACGCCGGCGACCCCACCGAGGCAGCCCGCAATGCCTTCTCCACCCGCATGTACAACACGGGCCAGGCCTGCGACTCGAACAAGCGAATGATCGTGATGGACGACATCTACGACGACTTCGTGGCCGAGCTCGAACGCCTCGCCGGGCAGATGACGCCCGGCACCTTCGAGACCGAGGACGAGACGGTCTACACCCCGTTGTCCTCGCGTCCGGCCGCGGAGAAGCTGAAGGACCAGATCGACCGGGCCGTCGCAGCCGGCGCCACGTTGCGTGTCGGGGGTGAGCTGTCCGACCAGGGTGCCTACATCAGCCCGGCCGTGCTCACCGATGTTCCGCGGGGCTCCGACATCTACCACGAGGAGTTCTTCGGGCCCGTCTGCGTGGTCTACAAGGTCTCCAGCGACGAGGAGGCCCTGGAGCTGGCCAATGACTCCCACTTCGGCCTGGGCGGCTCGGTCTTCTCCCAGGACACCAAACGGGCCGAGCGGGTGGGTGAGGGCCTCGAGGTGGGAATGGTGAAGATCAACACCCACGCCGCCGAGGGCAAGGCCATCCCCTTCGGCGGGGTGAAGCGCTCGGGTTATGGGCGTGAGCTCGGACCCGTGGGAATGGACGAGTTCGTGAACAAGCGCCTCCACTGGGTGGGCGGCGACAAGCCCTGACGGCGAGACCTCCACTGCGGGCGGCACACCATGTGGTGTGCCGCCCGCAGTGCCGTTACGGCCCGTCCGAGGATCGGCTGAGCCCAGTTCCCCGGTGACCGTGCTGGAAATGCAGCCCATACGGCCACGGATGACATTTGAACGTGTCGTGCGCCGTATGGGGCGCAATTGCAGCACCTGTGCCGCGAGACCCCCCCCCGCGGGGATGAAGAAGGATTTCCCCCGCGGGAGGGATGTGCCCCGATTCGCCACTTGACAGGCTGGAGCCATCATCGGTCCCAGTCAGGAGGCGCCATGCTGGAAGTCCAGCACCTCACCCGTCGCTACGGCGACACCCTGGCCGTCGACGACGTCAGCTTTGATGTCGGCAGCGGCCAGATGATCGGCTTCGTCGGCGGCAATGGCGCCGGCAAGACCACGACGATGCGCATGTTGATGGGCCTGCTGGCCCCCGACGAGGGCCAGGTGCTGTGGCAGGGGCGTCCGGCCACCGCCACCGACCGCTCCCACTTCGGCTACATGCCCGAAGAGCGCGGGCTCTACCCCAAGCAGGCGATCGCCGACCAGCTGGTCTACCTGGCCCGGCTCAAGGGCATGGGGGCCACCGCTGCCCGCACTGAGACGATGGAACTGCTGGAACGCTTCGGCCTGGCCGACCGCTCCAAGGACAAGCTGGAGAAGCTCTCCCTGGGCAACCAGCAGCGGGTCCAGATCGCCGCCGCCGTGATGGCCTCGCCCACCTGCCTGGTGCTCGACGAGCCCTTCAGCGGCCTCGACCCGGCCGCCATCGACCAGATGGCCGACCTGCTTCGCGAGCGCACCGCCACAGGGGTGCCCACCCTGTTCAGCAGCCACCAGCTCGACCTGGTCGACCGGCTCTGCGACGGCCTGGTGATCCTGGCCAACGGTCGCGTCGTGGCCAGCGGCAGCCGCGAGCAGCTCGAATCCAGCGGACGGGTCCGCCACCGCCTGGTGACCAGCAACGATGCCGGCTGGGTCCGCGAGATCCCCGGCCTGGTCGCCCTCGACGTCGACGGCGGCACCGCCCTGCTGGAGCTCGTTGAGCCCGGCACCGAGCGGGTGCTGCTCACCGAGGCACTCGCCCGCGGCGAGGTGCTGGAGTTCAGCCGCGTTCGTCCCACCCTGTCCGAGATCTACCGCGAGGTGACGGCATGACCCACACACAGACCACTGCGATGGCCAACGACAACCAAACAGGCCACGGCGGACGGGCCCAGGCCCCGTGGATCACGGTGATGACCCGCGAGATCCTGGTGAAGGTCACCGACAAGGCCTACATCATCGGCACCCTGGTCACGCTGGCCCTGGTCCTGGGCTCGATGGGGGCCTCCGCCTGGTTCAGCGGCCGCGCCGACCACAGCACCGTGGCGGTCGTCGACACCCGCTCGCAGCAGTTCGCCTCCAGCCTCGATGCGCTCACCAAGGCTGCCAATGACCAGAACTCGGTCGAGGTGACCAAGGTCACCGATGCCGCGGCCGGGCAGGAGCTGGTGCGTGCCGGCGATGCCGATGCCCTCCTGGTGCCCAAGGGTGCCGGCTGGGAGCTCACCTTCAAGGACTCCCCCGGCTCCGACGTGGTGCAGCTGGTGCAGCAGGCGGCCTCCAACCAGGTGATGGCCGCCACCGCCCAGAAGGCCGGCACCTCCTTGGCGGAGCTGACCGCCGCCAGTACCGTCGAGACCACCCTGCTGGAGGGTGACTCCTCGCGCTCCCAGGCCGCGACGGTGATGGGGCTGGTCTTCGCGGTGCTGTTCATGATGTCGGCGATGACCTACGGCATGCAGATCGCCCAGTCGGTGATCGAGGAGAAGCAGTCGCGCATCGTCGAGATCCTGGTGGCCGCCATCCCGGTACGCCAGCTGCTGGCAGGCAAGGTGCTCGGCAACACCGTGATGGCCCTGGTCCAGATGGCGCTGCTGATCGGCGCCGGCCTGGTGGGGGCGAGCTTCGTGCCGCGCTTCTCCGACGTCCTGCCCTCTCTCACCACCGCGGTGGGATGGTACCTGCTGCTCTTCCTCGCCAGTTTCCTTGCCCTGGCGTGCATCTGGGCTGCGGCCGGGGCCATGGGCACCCGCAGCGAGGACCTGCAGCAGACCGGTGCGCCGATGATCTACCTGCTGATGGGCGTCTACTTCGCCGGCTTCATGGCCACCGGCACCTGGAAGGTGGTGCTCAGCTATGTGCCGATCATCTCGGGCATCCTGATGCCGGCCCGGATCGTCGAGGGCACCGCGCAGTGGTGGGACGGGCTGGCCGCCCTGGCGCTCAACCTGGCCTTCGCCGCGGTCACCGTCATCGTCGGCGAGCGGATCTACCGGCGGGCGCTGCTGCGCACCCAGGGACGCCTGGGCTACCGGGAGGCCCTGCGCCTCAAGGGATGAGACCCGACCACGGCAAGGCTTGCCTTCGGTGACAGCGGTGCCCCCAGCCTGCATGCTTGGGGCACTGTTGTTCGACCAAGGAGCGTCCATGACCAGCCAGGCATCTCACGACATCGCCGACGGTGGGTCAGAGCCGCCCCGGGGCCACGCCGAGAGCACCGTCGGGGACCGGTTGAACTGGCTGCGCGCAGCTGTGTTGGGAGCCAATGACGGCATCGTCTCCGTTGCGGCGTTGTTGATCGGCGTGGCCGGCGCCCACGCCACCGCGAGCACACTGCTCACTGCCGGCGTGGCCGGGATCTCCTCAGGGGCCCTGTCGATGGGGGTCGGGGAGTACGTCTCGGTCAGTGCACAGCGTGACTCGGAGAAGGCCCTGGTCGACAAGGAGCGCACCGAACTGGAGCAGCTCCCGCAGCAGGAGATGGACGAGATGGCGCAGATGCTCCAGGAGCTCGGGGTACGGCCCGAGACGGCACGGCAGGCGGCTGCCGAGATCCACGAGGACGAGCCGCTGGCCGCCCATACCCAGCTGGAACTCGGGATCGATCCCGAGGCCACCGTCAAGCCCGTCGAGGCGGCGCTTGCCTCCACCGCCGCCTTCACGGTCGGCGGCCTGGTGCCACTGCTGGCGGTGTTGCTGGCCCCGCACAGCATGGTGGTCCCAGTGGTGGGAGTGTCGGTGCTGCTGGCCCTCGCTCTCACCGGGGTGAGCTCGGCCAGACTGGGGCATGCCCCGGTGCCAAGGGCAGTGGTGCGCAATGTCGTCGGCGGCCTGCTGGCAATGGCGATCACCTTCGGCATCGGCCGCCTCTTCGGCGCCACCATCGGCTGACCGGCACTGCCGGCCAGCCCTCGGACACAGAAGATCCCCCGACGGGTAACCGTCGGGGGATCACTTCTGTGGGCCTAACTGGACTTGAACCAGTGACCTCTGCCTTATCAGGGCAGCGCTCTAACCGACTGAGCTATAGGCCCGCAGTCACTCTCGCAACGAAGAATGACTCTAGTGCACCAGCAGACTTCAGCACAAATCCGGCGGAATCAGTCCTCGGCCAGCGTCACCTCGAGGCCGCCGATCACGGTGGCGGCCAAGTTGTAGAGGAAGCTGAACAGGGTGGCCAGAGCCGTGAGCAGCACCACGTTCAAGGCGCTGATCGAGGCCGCGAAGCCCAGCACCTTGTGGGTGTTGACGTAGTCCTCCAGACGGAAGACGGTCTCGCTGCTGGGGTGCGAGGCCAGGTCGGTGACGGCCTTGTTGACGGCATCGAAGACGCCCGAGGCGTTGATGATGCCCCACACCACCCAGGTGGCGATGAAGAAGACGATGCCGCCGGCGATGGTGAACAGGAAGGCCGTCTTCATCACCGACCACGGATCCAGCCGCGACAGGCGAAGCCGTGCCCGACGGGTCCGCCGCGTACCCGGCACGGCGGAGGTGCCGTCACTGGCGGTGGCCACCACGGCCCGCTCCTTGAGGTCGCTCATCTTGCCACCCACGGTCGTCCCGGCTTCACTGAGACGCTGCCGGGCACGGTCCCAGGCAGTGGCGCCCGAACCGTCGTCGGGCGACGCGTCGACGACGCTGACGTCCTTGCCCTCCGCGGACTTCTGGGCAGCCTTGGCGCCGGTATTGGCAGCCTTGCTGGGATCACTCACCGGATTCCTCCTGCTCATCGGTGACCATCTGGGTCGAATCCTGCTCACCAACGGTAGCTGCCGCAGTGCCACCCGCGCTCGCCGACTCGGCGGTGAGATCCGACTCCTCGGCCAGTTCCTCATCGGCGGCCTCGGGATTGAGCGCGATCACGGCCACCTCGTCGTCCCCGCGGACCCCGACGAACTTCACGCCCATCGTGTCGCGGCCCTTGGCGGGCACGTCGGAGACATTGCTGCGGGTGATCTGGCCGGAGACCTTGATGGCGATCACCTCGTCGCCCTCGCTCACCACCAGGCCACCCACCAGGTCTCCCCGGTCGTCGGCGAGCTTCATCGCCTTGATGCCCAGGCCGCCACGGCCCTGCTGGCGGTACTCGCTGACCGCCGTGCGCTTGGCGAAGCCCTCCGAGGTGACGGTGAAGACGAAGCGGTCGTCCTCGGGCATGTCGGCATCGATCACGGCCATGCTGAGCAGTTCGTCGCCGTCGCGGAACTTCATGCCGGTCACGCCGCTGGTGGCACGGCCCATCGGGCGCAGCTGCTCGTCATTGGCGCCGAAGCGGATCGCCTGGCCCTTCTTCGAGACCAGCAGCACGTCATCGGCCTGGCTCACCAACTGGGCACCGATCAGCTCGTCGTCCTCGTCGCGGAACCTCACCGCGATCACGCCGGCCTGGCGCGAGGAGTCGTACTGCTCCAGTTCGGTCTTCTTCACCAGCCCCTTGCGGGTGGCCAGCAGCAGGTAGTCGGCGTCCTGGTAGCTGCGCAGCGTCAGCACCTGCGCGATCTTCTCCTCCGGCAGGAAGCTCAGCAGGCCGGCGACGTGGCCGCCCTTCGCGTCGCGGCCACCCTCGGGCAGCTGCCAGGCCTTGATCCGGTAGACCCGGCCCATGTTGGTGAAGAAGAGCACCCAGTGGTGCGCGGTGGTGGCGAACAGGTGCTGCACCTCGTCGTCGGTGCGCAGGCTGGCACCCCGGACCCCCCTGCCGCCGCGGCGCTGCACCCGGTAGCTGTCGGTCTTGGTGCGCTTGGCATAGCCGCCGTGGGTGATGGTGACCACCACGTCCTCGTCGGGGATGAAGTCCTCCTCGGAGAAGTCACCCTCGGCCGCGACGAACTTGGTGCGTCGCTCGTCACCGTACTTCTCGGCGATCTCGGCCAGCTCGGTCGAGATGATCTGGCGCTGGCGTGCCTCGTTGGCGAGGATGTCCTTCAGGTCGGCGATCAGCGTCTCGATCTCGGCCAAGCGGTCGACGATCTTCTGGCGCTCCAGGGCGGCCAGGCGGCGCAGCTGCATGTCGAGGATGGCGGTGGCCTGCTTCTCGTCGATGTCGAGCAGCGCGATCAGGCCGTCGCGGGCCTCCTCGGTGGTGCGCGAGCGACGGATCAGCGCGATGACCTCGTCGAGCAGGTCCAGGGCCTTGACCAGGCCGCGCAGGATGTGGGCTCGTCCCTGGGCCTCCTGCAGCTGGAAGGCGGTGCGGCGGCGGATGACCTCGATCTGGTGGTCCACCCAGTAGCTGATGAACTGGTCCAGGCGCAGGGTGCGGGGCACCTCGTCGACCAGGGCCAGCATGTTGCAGCCGAAAGTGTCCTGCAGCTGGGTGTGCTTGTAGAGGTTGTTCAGCACCACCTTGGGCTGGGCATCACGCTTGAGGATGATCACCAGGCGCTGGCCGGCGCGCGAGGAGGTCTCGTCGCGCATGTCGGCGATGCCGTTGATCTTGCCGGCATTGACCAGGTCGGCGATCTTCTTGGCCAGGTTGTCGGGATTGCACATGTACGGCAATTCCTTGGCCACCAGCATGGTGCGGCCGTTCTTGTCCTCCTCGATGTCGACCACGGCGCGCATCGTCACCGAGCCGCGGCCGGTGCGGTAGGCATCCTCGATGCCCTGGCGACCGACGATCGTGGCGCCCAGCGGGAAGTCGGGGCCTTTGATCCGTTCCATGGCGGCCTCGAGCAGCTCCTCCTCGCTGGCCTCGGGGTGCTCCAGGGCCCACTGGACGGCCTGGGTGACCTCGCGCAGGTTGTGCGTGGGGATGTTGGTGGCCATGCCGACCGCGATGCCGGTGGAGCCGTTGACCAGCAGGTTCGGGAAGCGCGCCGGCAGGACCACCGGCTCCATCTCACGGTTGTCGTAGTTGGGGCGGAAGTCGACGGTGTCCTGGTCGATCTCGCGGACCATCTCCATCGCCATCGGCGCCATCTTGCACTCGGTGTAACGCATGGCGGCGGCCGGGTCATTGCCGGGGGAACCGAAGTTGCCCTGGCCATTGATCAGCAGAGCGCGCATCACCCAGGGCTGCGCCAGGCGCACCATGGTGTCGTAGATGGCCGAGTCGCCGTGGGGGTGGTACTTGCCCATCACCTCGCCGACGACGCGCGAGCACTTGTTCCAGCCGCGGTCGGGGCGGTAGCCGCCGTCGTACATGGCGTAGAGCACACGGCGGTGCACGGGCTTGAGGCCGTCGCGCACGTCCGGCAGCGCACGCCCGACGATGACACTCATCGCGTAGTCCAGGTAGGACTTCTGGATCTCGTCGTTCAGGTCGATCGGCTGGGTGCGGCCCTGGGCGGGGGTGACGATCTCGTCGACGGTGCTGATCTCACCCTCGGCCAGCGCATTGCCGTCCTCGGCCATGATCGCCTCGACGGGCGACAGGTCGGCGGAATTGGCCTGCTCGTCGCTGCCCTGCGGTTCCTGCGGGGTTTCACTCATCTGTGTTGTCCCTTGTCAGTTAAGTGCTGCGTGAAGGTCTGTGTTCTGGTGTGGGCCTCGACAAGCTCGGCCGTCGTCGTCCCCTTCTGCTGGTTGAGCACAGCTGCGAGCCTGCGAGGAGCGAAGCGTGCGAGACCACCAGGGTCCAAGGGGACTGGAAGCCCCCTTCGGGGCTCAGATGTCGAGGAAGCGGACGTCCTTGGCATTGCGCTGGATGAAGGCGCGGCGCTCCTCGACGTCCTCACCCATCAGGATCGCGAAGTTCTGGTCGGCCAGGGCCGCGTCGGCCAGGGTCACCTGCAACAGCACGCGTCCGTCGGGATCCATCGTGGTGTCCCACAGGTCCTGGGCATCCATCTCGCCAAGGCCCTTGTAGCGCTGGATCGGGTTCACGTTGGGCAGCTTCTTGCCCGACGCGATCCCGGCATCGCGCAGCGCGTCACGCTCCTCGTCGTTGTAGGCCAGCTCGTGGGGAGCATTGGTCCAGCGCAGCCGGAAGAGCGGCGGCTGGGCCAGGTAGACGTGGCCGCCCTCGATCAGCTTCGGCATGAAGCGGAAGAGCAGGGTCAGCAGCAGGGTGCGGATGTGGGCGCCGTCGACGTCGGCATCGGCCATCAGGACGAGCTTGTGGTAGCGCAGCTTGTCCAGGTCGAAGTCCTCGTGCACGCCGGTGCCCAGCGCGTTGATGATCGCCTCGACCTCCTGGTTCTGCAGGATGCGGTCCAGGCGGGCCTTCTCGACGTTCAGGATCTTGCCGCGGATCGGCAGGATGGCCTGGGTGCGCGGGTCACGCCCACCCTTGGCCGAACCGCCGGCGGAGTCACCCTCGACGATGAACATCTCGCACTCGACGGGATTGTTGCTGGAGCAGTCGGCCAGCTTGCCCGGCAGGCCACCCCCACCCAGCAGTCCCTTGCGGGTGCGGGCCATGTCGCGCGCCTTGCGGGCTGCGATGCGGGCCTGGGCCGCGGCCTGAGACTTGCGCACGATGTCCTTGCCCTCGGACGGGTGCATCTCGAACCAGTCGCCGAGCTTCTCGTTGACCACCCGCTGCACGAAGCTGCGCGCCTCGGTGTTGCCCAGCTTGGTCTTGGTCTGGCCCTCGAACTGCGGCTCGGAGAGCATGATCGAGATGATCGCGGTGAGGCCCTCGCGGATGTCGTCGCCGCTGACGCGGTCCTCGCGCTTTTTGACCATGCCCCAGGCCTCGCCCCACTTGTTGACCGTGTTGGTCAGTGCGGCGCGGAAGCCCTCCTCGTGAGTGCCGCCCTCGATCGTGTTGATCGTGTTGGCGAAGGTGTGCACGCTCGAGGTGTAGGAGGTGTTCCACTGCATCGCGACCTCCACGCCCATGCCCGCCTCGGGCATGTGGGCCTCGACATTGATCACGGTCGGGTGGATCGGCTCACGGGTGCCATTGATGTACTTGACGTAGTCGACCAGGCCCTCGTCGGCGCGGAAGACGTCGGAGTTCTGGTTGCCCTCGGCATCGACGTGGTCGGGACGAAGGTCGGTGATGCTGATCTCGAGGCCCTTGTTCAGGAAGGCCATCTCGCGGAACCGCGTCGCCAGCGTCTCGTAGGAGTAGTTGGTGGTCTCGAAGATCTCCGGGCTGGCCCAGAAGGTGACCTTGGTCCCGGTCTCCTCGGTGGGCTCGCATTGCTTCAGGTCATGCTCGGGGACGCCCAGGTGGAAGGTCTGCTCCCAGCGGTAGCCGTCACGCTTCACCTCGACGGTGAACTTGCTCGACAGCGCGTTCACCACCGACGAGCCGACGCCGTGCAGGCCACCGGAGACCTTGTAGCCGCCGTCGCCGAACTTGCCGCCGGCGTGCAGCACGGTCAGTGCAACGGTGACGGCGGGCAGCCCGTGGGTGGGGTGCATCTTGACGGGGAAGCCACGGCCGTGGTCGGCCACCGCGATGCCGCCCTCGGGCAGGATCTCCACCTCGATGGACTTGCCGTAGCCGGCCAGCGCCTCGTCGACGGAATTGTCAACGATCTCGTAGACCAGGTGGTGCAGGCCACGCTCGCCGGTGGAGCCGATGTACATGCCGGGGCGCTTGCGGACGGCCTCGAGGCCCTCCAGCACTTGGATCTGGCCGGCGTCGTAGCTGCCGGCAGCCACCGAGTGGTCGCCCGCGTCGGTGAGGCCCTCCAGACGGGCCGCATCGTTGTCGTCGACGACCGCGTCCGCGCCAGTCTCCGGGCTGGTGGATTCACTCACCTGTGGTGCTCCTTGCTCGCATGGGTCCGTCCCGGCAGGGGCCTCGCGGCCCGTCACGTGACGGCAGTAGTCCAACGGGGAAATTCTACCGCACGGCACCGCAGATCGCGCATCTGGCGGGGCCGTGACGAGCACCCAATGCCCCTGAGTCGCCCTGCAGCCCCTCCGTAAGCGTCCAGAATGGGGTCCACCTAGGCCCCCAGCGGGCCCGGGGGCCACACGGGCCGCTGTGGGCCCTTTCGGGGTCGGGGACTTGTCTGCACCGTGGGTCTGCTCACTGGCCGATGGCATCGCCCCGGCGCGGCTCAGCCGTAGGTGTCGCGGGGTCCGCGTCCATCACGCACCGAGCGTGAGCCGTGCTTCCAGCTGGGGGCATTGGGACCCTTCACCACCACGCGGGTGACGGTGCCGTCACCCAGCTGGCGGTTGAGCTCGGCGACCAGACTGGGGGCGAGCATCCGCAGGTTGGTGGCCCAGGCCGTTGACTCGCACCGCACGGTGAGCACGGTGTCGACATAGGCCTCCGGCTGGGAGTGCTGGGCATTGGTGGCACCCACCAGCTGGTCCCAGCTCATCAGCAGGTTGCGCAGGTTCACCTCGCGCTGCCAGCCCCGCTCGGCGATGACGCGCCCCAGCGCATTGCCGAGTGGCTGCGGGTCGCGGGCATCAGGTCCCGAGCCGGACAGGGTCGCGCCCTGGCCCCACTGGCTGCGTCGCTTCCTGCGACGGCGGGTTGCCGAGGGGTTCACCCCCCTGGGCGGCGGCAGCAGGGAGCGAGTGGCCTCGGCAACCTGGCTGGCCAGGTCCGTCCCCAGGGGGTCGTGGCGGGCGAGCAGTTCACGCTCCTGTTCCACCTCCTGTTCCACCTCATCGACGGGCCGCTCCACAGCCCGCCCATCCGACCAGGATTCGTTGCCCCACAAGGATTCAGAGGACTCCGTCATGATTCATCCCCAGCCGTCCCCATGCTGTCCACCGACCCATCCACAGAGTTTTCCACAGGCTGTGGAGTGAGCTGTGCCACAGTCTGCGCAGCCTCGCCCTCCACTGTCTCCAGGGGCTCCCCGTCCAGGCCCGCGGGCACCACGGTCCTGGCCTGCACCCGGTAGCGACGCCCCTGCGGCTGGCCGTCCTGCCCCATGGTCAGCATCGCTGGCACGTCGGCGGGCACCGCCGCAGTGACCAGCACCTGCTCGGCCCCGCGCACGTGCTCGGCCAGCCGCAGCCGACGGGTGCTGTCCAGTTCGGCGAAGACGTCGTCCAGCACCAGCACCGGCTCGATTCCGTCGGCCCGCAGCAGCTCATAGGTGCCCAGCCGCAGCGCCAGGGCCAGTGACCAGCACTCGCCGTGGCTGGCATAACCCTTGGCCGGCAGCTGGCCGATGAACAGCATCAGGTCATCGCGGTGCGGGCCCACGAGGCTCACACCACGAGCCAGTTCGTCACGGCGCCGTTCGGCCATCTGGTCCACGAGGCGACGCTCCAGCAGTTCCCGGCCGGGCTCCTCTGCGGGAGTGGGTTCCAGGTCCAGGGAGGTCTTGTACTCGGCCCGCACCACATCATTGGTGGGCGCGATCTCCTCATAGGCCCTGGTCACATGGGGCATCAGGTCGGTGATCGTGTCCAGCCGGGCGTGCAGCAACTCACCGCCGATGCGGGCCAGCTGCTCGTCCCAGGCGTCAAGGGTGGCCATCGCGTACTCGTCATCGCGCTGGCCCGGCTTCGCCAAGGACTTCAGCAGGGTGTTGCGCTGCTTGAGGGCCTTCTCGTAGTCGCTCTTGACGCCGGCCATCCGCGGCCAGCGGGTGGCGACGATCTGGTCCAGGAAACGTCGCCGGTCCGACGGGTCGCCCTTGACCACCGACAAGTCCTCCGGGCTGAACACCACGGTGCGCAGCACCCCGCAGATCTCGCGCGCCCTGGGCAGCGGATTGCGGTTGACCCGCGCACGATTGGCCCTGCCCGGGTTCACCTCCACCTCGAGCAGCAGCTGGCGGGGGTCGTCGCTGGCCGCCTGCACCCGGCCGCGCACGATCGCCTGGGTGCAGCCGGCCCGCACCAGCGGCGCCTCGGAGCTCACCCGGTGCGATCCCATGTGCGACAGGTACTCGACCGCTTCCACCAGGTTGGTCTTGCCCTGGCCGTTCTTCCCGACGAAGATCGTCACGCCCGGCCCCAGCTCGACATCGGCGCTGGGATAGCAGCGCCAGTCGGTGAGGTTGAGGTGGTGGACGAACATGCCCACCAGTCTATGGGCGGCGTCTGACAGTCCCGGATGGCTGGCGTGGGTCCAGCGCGGCACCAGGCTTCGGCACCGAGAATCCGTGAACGCAACGGGGTCCAAGACCGTTCCACGTGGAACGATCTTGGACCCCACCCGCTGCCTTCGACCAAGATCAGGCGGGATTGCCACCCTCGCGCGCCGGGAGAGTGCCGTCGGGCTGGGCAGCGACGACGCCGTGACCGCCGAACTCATTGCGCATCGCCGCGATCATCTTCATGGCCGGCTTCTCCTCCTGCTGGCTGACGAAGCGGGCGAACAGGCTGGCGGCGATGGTGGGCACCGGAACGCCCATGTCGACGGCCGCAGTCACGGTCCAGCGGCCCTCACCGGAGTCCTCGGCGATGTCGTCGATCTTGTCCAGGTGCGGATCCTTGTGCAGGGCGTCGACCATCAGGTCCAGCAGCCAGGACCGGATCACCGTGCCCTCCTTCCAGCTCTCGAAGGTGGCGGGCACGTCCTCGACGATCTCGGCGGCCTCCAGCAGCTCCCAGCCCTCGGCATAGGCCTGCATGACGGCGTACTCGATGCCGTTGTGCACCATCTTCGCAAAGTGCCCGGCGCCGTGCCTGCCGGCGTGCACGAAGCCGTGCTCCCCCTCCGGCTTGAGGGCGTCGAAGATGGGCTGGACGACGGCGACGTCCTTGGCCTCACCGCCCACCATCAGTGCATAGCCGTTGTCGAGGCCCCAGACACCGCCCGAGACGCCGACGTCGAGGAAGCCGACATCCTTGGAGGCCATCAGCTCGGCATGCGCCGCGTCCTTGTTCCAGGGCGAGTTGCCGCCGTCGATCACGATGTCGCCGGGGCCCAGCAGGTCGGCAAGGGTGATGATGGTCTCCTCCACGACCTTCGTGGGCAGCATCACCCAGACCACCTTGGGCCCCTCGGTCAGCTGCGCCACCATCTGCTCGAGGCTGCCGACGTCGGAGAGCTCCGGGTTGACGTCATAGCCTACGACGGTGTGCCCGGCGCGGCGGATGCGCTCGCGCATGTTGCCACCCATCTTGCCCAGGCCGACGAGTCCGATCTGCATGTGGATCCTCCCAAGACGTGTGCTGGGCGCCGATGGGCCGCAGCGGGTACCCCATGAGCCTAGGCAGGCCCGCTCGGGATCTGTTGGTCCTCGGGCTCGACTTCGCCCACAGCGTCAGGGGCGCACTGCCGCAGCAGTCCGCCCCTGACGGCTCCACCGCTCCTTCCGCGTGGCTCAGAAGAAGCCCATCGCGTCGGTGGAGTAGCTCACCAGCATGTTCTTGGTCTGCTGGTAGTGGTCGAGCATCATCTTGTGGTTCTCGCGGCCGATGCCCGACTGCTTGTAGCCACCGAAGGCCGCATGGGCCGGGTAGTGGTGGTAGCAGTTGGTCCACACGCGGCCGGCCTGGATGCCACGTCCCAGCCGGTAGGCGCGGTGCATGCTGCGGGTCCACAGGCCAGCACCCAGGCCGTAGATGGAGTCGTTGGCGATGGCCAGCGCCTCGTCGTCGTCGCGGAAACGGGTGAGCGAGACCACCGGCCCGAAGATCTCCTCCTGGAAGATCCGCATCTTGTTGTGGCCCTCGAAGATCGTGGGCTGGATGTAGTAGCCGTCCTTCAGGTCCCCGGGCAATTCGCAGGCGTCACCGCCGGTGAGCAGCTTCGCGCCCTCGTCCTTGCCGATCTGCAGGTAGCGCAGGATCTTGTCGTGCTGCTCCTTGCTGGCCTGGGCCCCCATCATCGTCTCGGTGTCCAGCGGGTTGCCCTGCGTGACGGCTTCGACGCGCTTGAGTCCGTCGGCGACGAAGCGGTCGAAGATCGAGTCCTGCACCAGCGCGCGGCTGGGGCAGGTGCACACCTCTCCCTGGTTGAGGGCGAACATGGCGAAGCCCTCGAGCGTCTTGTCGTAGAAGGCGTCGTCGGCGTCGGCGATGTCGTCGCAGAAGATGTTGGGGCTCTTGCCGCCGAGCTCCAGGGTGACATCGGTGATGTTCCTGGCTGCGGCCTCCATGATGAGGCGGCCGGTGGAGGTTTCGCCGGTGAAGGCGATCTTGGCGATGCGCGGCGAGCCGGACAGTGGGGCCCCGGCTTCGGCGCCGAAGCCGTTGACGATGTTGACCACGCCGGCGGGGAGAAGGTCGCCGATGATCTCGAAGAGTTTGAGGATGCTCCAGGGCGTCTGCTCGGCGGGCTTGAGGACGACGGAATTGCCGGCGGCCAGGGCGGGGGCCAGCTTCCAGACGGCCATCAGGATGGGGAAGTTCCAGGGGATGATCTGGCCGACGACGCCGAGCGGTTCGTGGAAGTGGTAGGCGACGGTGTGCTCGTCGATCTGGCTGATGCCACCCTCCTGGGCGCGCAGGCAGCCGGCGAAATAGCGGAAGTGGTCGACGGCCAGTGGGATGTCGGCATTGAGGGTCTCGCGCACCGCCTTGCCGTTGTCCCAGGTCTCGATGACGGCGATGTCGGTGAGGTGCTGCTCCATCCGGTCGGCGATGCGCAGCAGGATGTTGGCGCGGTCCGTCTCGGAGGTGCGGCCCCAGGCGGGGGCTGCGGCGTGGGCGGCATCGAGCGCTTTCTCGATGTCGGCGGCATTGCCTCGGGCGACGCGGGTGAAGACCTGGCCGGTGACGGGAGTGGTCACCTCGAAGTACTCGCCGCTGTCGGGGGCGACCCATTCGTTGTTGATCCAGTGGCCGTAGGTCTCGGCGACGGTGATGGAGGACTCGCTGGTGCCGGGCGGTGAATAGGTGGTCATGGTCTTTCCCATCGACGGTGAAGGGTGTGATTTTCATCACACCCTAGACGCTGGGCAAGGACACCGGAAGGCACCCCCATACATCCTGTGGCCCTTTCGGTTGGTCTTCCACCGCAAAAGGCCCACAGGATCAGCGCGGCTCACGGTTCAGCAGGTCAAGGAGATCGTGGGCACGCTGTCGTTGAACCCGGGGTGTCGACAGGCCACGGTGCCGTTGGGGAGCAGTCCGCTCCCCTGCGCTGCTGCCCCGCAAGTGCCTGTCGCGACGAGGGTGGCGTGCATCTGCTCGGAGGGTGATCTGACGACCCTTGGCCTCGGCCACCGAGACGGCGTCGTGGACGGCCGCAGCCCACTCGACCAGGACGTAGTCGTCCCCACTGCCGCAACCTGGGGGTCTGCTGCTCGAGCAGCGGCACGTCACCGGGGGGTGAGCTTCTGGGCGTCCAACGCCGCGGCCGCGCCCACGTTGCAGCCGGCCTCCTGGGTGATGGTGGGAACCATGTACGGGGTGGCCTTGGGAATCAGGCCGGTCACTCCCCCGCCGTCCTCGTCGCCGACCAGCACGCCCATCACACCGGTGCCGTGGTTGGGATCGGCTCCTCGTCACTTCTGCAGGGTCCCGATCCAGGTGTCACTGCGCACCGGACAGGTGGGGTCCTCGTGCTGCGTGTCCCGGGATGACCTCCCAGGAGCCCTTGCCGCGAGACTTCTCCACCGGGTCGACGACGACGCGGGGGTGCAGCTCCTTGTCGGGCTGGGAACTGTCGGCACGGCATGGTCCCACAGACACTGGGGTCCCGGATATGCTCCGGGACCCCAGTGTGTGGTTGGTTCTCGCTCAGTTGGGAAGGCGCATCAGCATGATCACGTGCTTGTAGTCGGGCAGGGGGTCGCCATCCAGGTCGGACAGGCCCGTCACCAGGCAGGGCTTGCCGGGAGCGGTGAAGGAGAAGTGGACATAGGGGGTGTCGAGCACGTTGAGGGCGTCCGACAGGTAGTGCGGGTTGAAGCCGGCAGCCATCATCTGGTCCGGGTCGCCGGTGTGGTTCTCGACGATGGCCTCGATTGCCTCGGAGGCCTGGGCCTGGTCTCCGGTGGCGGCCTCGAGGGCCACCTGACCGTCGCCGATGATCATGCGCAGCGGCGTGTTGCGCTCGGCCACCAGGGCCACGCGCTTGACCGAGGCGATCAGCTCGGCAGTGCTGACGCGCACCGAGACGGCCGCCTTGACGTCCATCAGGTGGCGGACCTTGGGGAACTCGCCGTCGAGCAGGCGGGTGGTGATCTGGCGGGTTCCGCCGCTGCCCTCGCCCTCGAAACCGATGAGGCCGTCCCCGGCCGAGGCATTCGACAGGCTCATGGTGACGTTCTCGCCGGAGACCATGCTCTTGGCGGTCTCCCCCAGCACCTTGGCCGGCACGAGGGCAGCACCGGAGGACTGGGAGTCAGTGGGGCGCCAGCTGAGTTCCTTGAGTGCCATGCGGTAGCGGTCGGTGGCCAGCAGCGAGAGGGTCTCGCCCTCGATCTCGACGCGCACGCCGGTGAAGACGGGCAGCAGCTCGTCGCGTCCGGCGGCCACGGTCACCTGGCTGACGGCCTTGGCGAAGTCGTCGCTGGCGACGGCACCGGTGGCTGAGGGCATCTCGGGCAGGTTCGGGTAGTCGGCAACAGGCAGCGTCTGCAGGGTGAAGCGGGCCGAGCCGCAGACCAGCTCCATCTTCGACGCATCGCTGGTCAGCTCGACCGGCTTGTTGGGCAGGCTACGGGCAATGTCGGCCAGGAGCCGACCGGAGACCAGGGCCTCGCCCTGCTCCAGGACGTCGGCAGCGACATTGATCTGCGCGGAGGTCTCGTAGTCGAAGCTCGACATGGTGATGCCCTGCTCGTCGGTCCTGATCAGCAGACCGGCCAGGATCGGGACGCTGGGTCGGCTTGGCAGGCTGCGGGCAGCCCAGGCAACGGCCTCGGCCATCACATCGCGTTCCACGCGGATCTTCACGGCGTCCCCTTCGTCTACGAGCTCGGGTCAATGGCGGCAACGCTGTCGTGGTGACAGTCGACCGCGTGGAAATCATATCCGGTCGGGCGAAGCTGTCGGCGAATGGCGCCAGCAGCCTCCATGGCGGGTGAAGGGTTTTGCCCGCCACGGTGATGGCGGGCAAGAAGAGTGGCAATCCTTCGGCCGCCATGGAGGCCTTGGCCGTGCCAGTCGGGTCCTTGTTGATGGCCTCCTTGCCCGCCATGGCGGGCAAGGTTTTCCCCAGAATCGAGTGCAAGCAACTTTGAAGACCCTTTGAGATGTCTAGTTCCGTAGTAGTCACAGCTTCTGTGGAGGCTGTGGAAAACCCGCGTTGATGCTTGTCGATGGCGGCTCGGCGGCCGATCAGGGCTGTGGATGAGGTGCACCCGACGGTGGACGCAGTGTGGAGGCCGACGAGGCCCTCGAATGCCATCCACCGGCCGCCCACAGGACTTCTGTGAGTTGTCCACAGTTGTCCACAGCCCTTCTGTGGACAACTGTGGAGGTTGGGCGGGCTACGCTTCGCGAAAGGACCAGATGGCGGGAGAGGCAGAGTGGCTGAACAGCATGTGACGAGCCCCAAGGGCGACCGACGACGCACGCAGATCCTGGACGAGGCGGTCCGGCTCTTCGGCGAGATCGGCTACCGGGGCACCTCGCTGCGCGACATCGCCGCACGGGTGGGCATCACCCATCCGGGCCTGCTGTACCACTTCCACTCCAAGGAGGAGTTGCTCCTGGCGGTGTTGGCCCGCCGTGATGAGGAGGACTGCCACCGCTTCGGCGGCGACAGTGCCGAACCGCTGGAATCCCTGCGAGGGGTGGTGAGCACGATGGAGCACAACCAGGCCCACCATGGCATCGTCGAGCTGTTCACCACGCTCGCGGCCGAGGCCACCGATGACTCCCATCCCGCACACGACTACTTCCGCACGCGCTATCAGGAGCTGTTGACGGCCCAGACCAGGACCTTCGAGATCGCCGCGTGGCGTGGCCTGCTGGCCGAGGGAGTCGACCCCGCCCTGGCGGCGCGCAGCCTGGTGGCCCTGATGGACGGCCTGCAGGTGCAGTGGCTCTACCACCAGGACCAGGTGCAGATGGCGATCGAGGTGGAAGCCCACCTCGATCGCCTGCTGGTGCGGCCGCTGGCCGAACTGGAGCAGGCGCAGACAGCGGCGGTTACTGGCCCTGCTGCTTGATCCGGTTGGTGAGCTCGGTCACCTGGTTGAAGACGCTGCGCCGCTCGCGCAGCAGCTCGCGGATCTTGCGGTCGGCATGCATCACCGTGGTGTGGTCCTTGCCGCCGAAGAGCTGGCCGATCTTGGGAAGGCTCATGTCGGTGAGCTCACGGCACAGGTACATGGCGATCTGGCGTGCCGTCACCAGCACATGGGTGCGTGAGGTGCCGGTCAGCTCGTCCATGGTGATGCCGAAGTAGGAGGCCGTCTCGTTCATGATCAACTGCGGCGTGACCTCGGCCTCCTGACCCTCGGGGATCAGGTCCTTGAGCACGATCTTGGCAAGATCAAGATCAACTTCCTGGCGCTGCAGGCTGGCGAAGGCGGTGACGCGGATCAGCGCACCCTCCAGCTCGCGGATGTTGGTCTGGATCTTCGAGGCGATGAACTCCAGCACGTCCGGGCCGGCCGTCAGGTTCTGCGTCGCGGCCATCCGCTTGAGGATGGCGATGCGGGTCTCGAGGTCCGGCGGCTGGATGTCGGTGATCAGGCCCCACTCGAAGCGGCTCCGCAGGCGTGGCTCGAGCGCCTCCAGCAGTTTCGGCGGCCGGTCGGAGGTCATCACGATCTGCTTCTGGGCGTTGTGCAGCGTGTTGAAGGTGTGGAAGAACTCCTCCTGCGTCTGGATCTTCGACTCCAGGAACTGGATGTCGTCGATCAGCAGGACGTCGACCTCGCGGTAGGCACGCCGGAACTCCGGCGTGCGGTTGTTGCTGATGGCGTTGATGAAGTCATTGGTCAGCTCTTCGGTGCTGACGTACTTCACCCGGACTCGGTCATAGTAGGCGCGCACGTAGTGGCCGATGGCGTGCAGCAGGTGCGTCTTGCCCAGGCCCGACTCGCCGTAGATCATCAGCGGGTTGTAGCTCTTGCCCGGTGCCTCGGCGACGGCGGCTGCGGCGGCATGTGCGAAGCGGTTCGACGACCCGATCACGAAGGTCTCGAAGGTGTACTTCGGGTTGAGGCGGTCGACGTCCTGTCCGGCGGCGGGCGTGGCGACGGGCGGGGGCAGGGTGGCGCTGCCGGGCCGTGGGCGGGGTGCGTCCGCCTTCGGGATGAACTGGGCCGGCTCCGGGTCGAACTCGTCGGGGTCCTCGTCACGCTCGGGCACCTCGAGGCTGAGCTCCAGGTCCGGCTCGACGGTGATCGCCAGTCGCATCTGGCGGTGGAAGAAGTCCGAGAGGGCCTCCTCGATCTGCACGCGCAGACGGGTCTCGATGCGTTCCCGCGTGAACTCGTTGGGGACGGCGACCATGACGGTGGACTCGTGCATCGTGAGCGGCTTCGTGCTGCGCAACCAGGCGCGGTTGGGCCGGTCCGCGATCGCCTGGATGTGCTTCCAGGCCTTGTCCAGTCGTGCAGCAGGATCCTCCGGCGCCGAAGGAGCCATGTGCTCGGACGAATTGTTCACTGGAGACCCATCACGCCCCGACGGACCAGGGCCGTGCTCCTCGCGGGGTCCGAGGTGCCCTTCGCCCTAGGGGCGACTGTGCGGTGCGGCCCGCCATCGACGAGCCGCCAAGTATCCACATAGTTTTCCACAGGGTGTGGGCAAAGGGCCAGCTCGCGCCTCCCCGCGGGCCGAGCTGCTGTGGAAAAGCCTGTGCAGGTGGACATGACGATACGGTCGGCCACAGTTCCCCGGCAAGGGTGGAAACGATCTGTCCGGGCCTGGTGGGTCGCTGCAGTCACGGACATCCGGACCACGTCCATGGAATCCCATCAATGTGGTTCGGCACGCCGCAGGATCCTGGGGCGTGCATCCACGGGGCCCGGACGGGGAGTAGTCTTCCCGGTTTGCCCTTCGGACTCGCCTACCCGTATCGTTGACCAGTCGCCGGCCGTCGGTGACGTACTTCCCCGCGCCGGAAAAGGTATTCACGTGCCATCCGTCCGGGTTCCGCCAAACGAGGACAAAAGGGAGTAATCCCCGTGAGCAAGCGTACTTTCCAGCCCAGCAACCGCCGCCGTAGCCGCACCCATGGTTTCCGCGCCCGCATGAGCACCCGCGCCGGCCGCGCCATCCTGGCTGCGCGTCGCCGCAAGGGTCGCTCCGAGCTGTCTGCCTGACGAGGCAGGGTGCTCCCCGCCCAGGCCCGGATGCGTCACGCATCCGACTTCCGCGAAACCATTCGCGGGGGGGTCAGGGCGGCGAGGCCAACTCTCGTCGTGCATGCACACACGACGACCAGCCCGCCGTCACAGGTGGGCTTCGTCGTCTCCAAGGCCGTAGGCAATGCCGTCACCCGCAACAGGGTGAAGCGTCGCCTGCGGCATCTTGTGCTTCCCCTGATGGACGCCACACCGGGCATGTCCGTGGTGGTGCGGGCGCTGCCCGCGGCCGCCACCGATCCCGACCGGCTCGCGGGTGACCTGGCCTCGGCCTGGACCCGTTGCGCCGAGCGTCTGCAGGTGCGCGCCGCCACCGATGCGAAGGGATGCTCGTGAAGTATCCACTGATCGCCTTCGTGCGGTTCTGGCGTGCCTTCATCTCGCCCTATTACGGCGACGTGTGCAAGTACTACCCCTCGTGCTCCGCCTATGGCCTGCGGGCGCTGCAGGAGCGAGGGGCCATGGTTGGCTCCGTGCTGACCGTCTGGCGCATCCTGCGCTGCAATCCCTGGTCGTCAGGTGGTTACGACCCGGTTCCCGGAACTCCCGAAGCCGCGCAATGGCAGGCCGAACAGGCCGCCCGCCCAGCCCACCAGCACGCTGGTGAGGATGTTGGGCGGCGCGATGAGCGGGAGCACTCCGCCACAGCCTCGTCCGTCGCCGTGGCGGCGGGCATCTCCCACGACACCAGAGGTGAAATCTGATGGCCCCACTGCAAACCCTTCTGCTCTTCTTCGGGCTGAAGGACGTCTTCATGGACCTGGGCAGCGCAATCATGCAGCCCATCTACTGGGCCGTCTCCGGCCTGATCGTGCTCTTCCACAAGCTGTGGTCGCCGGTCTTCGGCACCGACAAGGGGATCACCTGGGTGCTGACCATCGTCTCGCTGGTGGTGGTGATCCGAACCCTGCTGATCCCGATCTTCGTCAAGCAGATCAACTCCGCACGAGACATGCAGCTGATCCAGCCCAAGGTGAAGGCGCTGCAGGAGAAGTATGCCAATGACCGTGAGCGGCTCGGCCAGGAGACGATGAAGCTCTACCGGGAGGAGGGCGTCAATCCGATGGCCTCCTGCCTGCCGGCGCTGCTGCAGATGCCCATCTTCCTGGCGCTCTTCCGCGTCCTCGAGGGCGCTGCTCGCAACCCGATCGTCCCCCGTGGCCACTTCTTCAAGACCAATCCCGATGTGGTGCAGTCGCTGCACGACGCGACCGTCGGCGGTGCCCAGCTGGCCGGACGATTCCTGCCCTTCACCGGCCTGGGTGCGAACCAGATTCTTGCTGCCGTGCTGATCATCCTGATGACCGCGGTGCTGTTCATCCAGCAGCGCGAGCTGATGCAGCGCAACATGCCCCCGGAGGCCCTGACCGGGCCGATGGCGCAGCAGCAGAAGATGATGCTCTACATGTTCCCGATCATGTACATGATCGGTGGTGTCAGCATCCCGATCGGTGTGCTGATCTACTGGCTCACCACCAACCTGTGGACCCTGGCGCAGCAGTGGATCCTGATCCGCAACAACCCGACGCCGAACACCCCAGCCCACGTCGACTGGCAGGAGCGCATGCGTCGCAAGGGCAAGGATCCCGATGCCATCGAGGCTGCCCGTCGGGCCAAGCGCCAGCGCACCCGCAAGGCCAAGGTCTTCACCCCGGCCGCAGCCACCACCACGGCTGACGAGGGCGGCTCCAGCGTCGCCCCGCGCCCCGGTGTGGCACGCCAGCAGGTGACCCGCCAGACGGTCCGGCGTGGTCCTGAGGGCGGCAAGCAGACCGTACAGCGCCAGCAGCCGGCCCGCCAGACCCGTCAGGCACGCAAGAAGAAGTAATCCGCTGGTGGCGGGGGGAATGGACACAAGGCCGTGCCCTCCCCGCCATCGGTGGCCCACGACCCGGTGACACTGTCACTGCCCTTCCAGCGAGGAGAACACCATGAGCGAAGAGCCCACCACCCCGGAGGTTCCCGTCGAGATCGTCGACGAGGCGGCCGTCGTCGAGGCTCCCGAGGCCCCGGCCACCCAGACTGCCGAGGATGCGTCACAGGAGGGCCTGGAGGCCGACCAGGAGGCCCTGGGGGGTACTGCCGACTCCCCGGACGAGTCTGACGACGACGAGTCTGAGGACCAGGATTGCGAGGACGACGACGAGGACGAGGATCCCCTGGACACCGAGGGCGACATCGCCGCCGACTACCTGGAGGAACTGCTCGACATCGCCGACCTGGACGGCGACATCGACACCTTCAGCGAGGGTGGCCGGGCGCACGTCGCGATCGTCACAGACAGCCAGACCCTGGTCGGCAAGGGCGGTGAGGTCCTGGATGCCCTGCAGGAGCTGGCCCGGCTGGCCGTGATGACCGAGACCGGCCACCGCAGCCGCCTGATGCTGGACATCGCGGGTCACCGCGAGCGTCGTCGCAAGGAGCTGCGGGTGCTGGCCCACGACGCCATTGCCGAGGTGAAGACCTCCGGTGAGGCCGTGCGGCTGACGCCCATGAACCCCTTCGAGCGCAAGATCGTCCACGATGCCGTGGCAGACGCTGGCCTGGTCAGTGAGAGCGAGGGTACTGAGCCCCAGCGTCGCGTCGTGGTGCTCCCGGCGGACTGACCACGATGGGTCGCGGACCCGACTGCTGCCCGAGGGGCCGGACGATCGTCCGGCCCCTCGGTCGTTCGTGACAACAAGAGCGGGCCGGAAGCGATGCCAATCACCCGGAAATAGACATATAAATCCATATATCGACAAAGATATAGGAAGATGTGGCCACTGACACGTCGCGCTCTCCCGGGCGCCGTCCCTGATCTTCCGAGCTGTTCACGAGGGCAGCGATCGCTCCAGTCGCCGTGGAGGAACTGGAAGGTCCTGCCCTTGAGGGCGAGCGAGAGATGACCAGGTGGCCGGACTGATCCGCACGGGTCCTCGAGCCCAACAGCTCGTGTGGACGAGCCCAACAGCTCCTGTGGACGAGCATCGTCACTGTGGACAAGGGGCATCGATGGCGGGCGAGAGGGAAGACACGCTCTGGCCTCCGCCTCTCGGATCAGCAGGCCGTGAGGCAGGCTGGCGCAGGATGGCGGGCGAGACAGATGGGCCCTGGTCCGGCGGATCCCCTGGCCAGCATGACTCCTCGCAGCGGTGCTGGTGGGCGTCCATGGCATGGCGGGCGGTGAGGGCGTCGTCAGTGAAGGCACGGCGATCTGAAGGGTAGTGCCCGCCCATCGAGCGCCGCGTGCGAACCCGCAGGAGGGGCGCTCTGCCGACCGCATGGGGAACCATTGTGTGCAATAGGGCATGGCTCAGCCTGAGGTTCCGCAGTGGGGTGTGGGAGGGACCGCATCCGTGACATGACGGGTTCTTGACATCGGGACACACAGTGCGTGATTGAACTCCCGGGCAGTGCGTTAATGGCCGGGTCTTGCCCACCGCGATCCCGACTCTCGTTGGGCCTGTTCGTCACCCCGTGGCCATTCCGGGATGAGGACGAAGGCCTGGTGAAGTCAGTCGCACCGGATCAGCTGGTCCGCTCCTCTGCACCGTCCCGAGTTCTGGATCGGTAGCTCCCGCCTCCTATATCGCTTGTCAGCATGATCAAATGTGTAGCGGAGCTCGGATGCTTCCTTGTGCCCTTGTCGACAACAGGAGGGGCCAGCAGTGGGGCAGTCAGGTCTGTGGCTGCGCAACTTGGACCAGGGCCGGCCCATCACCGGCTGCTTGACCGCACTGCAGCTTCCCGGGAGGGGACTGGGCACCAATCCTCTGGGGCAGCTTTCGGACGGAACTCAGGCGAGCAACGAGGTGACACGACTCGAGCTGTAAATCGAGCCGTGGAGGCCTGCGGCTTTGAGCCTGGGGAACCTCCTCGGGCTTGGGCGATTCTTTGGCGAGCTCCGCCAGGACAGGAACATGGACAGTAGTGGCCCGTGTAACCCCGTTCCCTTCGGCTTTGGTGACTTTGGCAGGTTTGATGGTTGACCAGGATCAAGGCATTCGCGGGGCGGTCCGCGTCGAACATGACAGTGAAGGCAACTGATGAGCAATTGGCAAGTCATGGGCTTCTTCGCTCCCCAACGCCAGCTGAGGTAAGCACGTGAGTGCTGACACGTGGTCGATCGAAGAGTCGGTGAGCTCGAGTGCGTGAAGATAGAACTGCAGGCAAGATCCGCCCCGTGCGTCCCGTGATGTCACGCGACCGTTGTACTCGACCTCGGAGTCGCTGACGCTGAACCTGATGCAAGGGGAGGCTGGTTGGCGGCGCGCATGGGTTGACCTCGCAGTTTCTTTGGCTGGTCAGGACGCTGATCTTGGACCAGGCCCTGTGGTGGCGGGATACGGGCGACCCATCCATGTTTCACGTGGAACATGGATGGGTCGCCATGAAGGACGGCGTGCGACCCGAGCCTCAAAGATGAGGGCTGAGGCGGTCTGCTGCCGCGAAGGCATCGGGCGCGTGGCACCGGACGACCATCGGCCTGGGGACCGTATGCCTGCCGACGGGTCATACGCGAGCCATGCGACACAGTCACCCGTCACCGACCGGCCTGCACCGGCGGACGGACTTCGTTGCTGTGGAGTGGACGCGAGGGGGTAGCGCGGATGGCGCGACCGCAGCGCGGGATGGAGGCGCGGCGTGGAGGTCCTGCCGCCGGCGATGGGACTGGACTGCCAGGTCCGGTACTGGGTAGGCCGGCGAGCCCACGGGCATCACCCTCATCTGCTGGGCGCGCCAGGCATGAGGAGACTCGTCGCTCGGTCCAGGCCTCTGCTTGAGTGGTTGGATCATGGCGGGCGTCCCAAGGCGTCCATCGAGTGGGCGAACCACCTGTGCTCTTGTCGAGGGGATGCCCTTGGGTCGGGCGGCAGCCCAGACCGGGCAATCAGCCCCCGATTCAGGTCGACAGGGGTTCGTCCAACCATCCCGTAGGCTTGGAGAGTCGACACTAGGAGGGGCATGAACCCGGCACAGCAGGCCAAAGAGATTTATCGAGATAAATATTCAACGATTTCTCGTTATGTCGATATATTGTCAACCAAGGGCATCGACTGGGGACTCATCGGTCCTCGCGAGCGAGACAGGCTCTGGGATCGGCATGTTCTGAACAGTGCAGCTTTGGCTGACCTGATCCCGGAGGGTGCTCATGTGGTGGATGTCGGCAGTGGTGCCGGGCTTCCTGGGATCCCTCTGGCGGTGCTTCGTCCTGATCTGGACATCACCCTGCTGGAGCCCCTCCTGCGACGCCACACCTTCTTGACGGAGACCGTGGATGATCTTGGTCTGGAGGGGCGGGTACACCCCCTTCGTGGACGAGCCGAGGACTGTGACAAGACCTTCGATGTGGTCACATGCCGTGCCGTTGCCAACGTCACCAAACTTCTTCGTTGGTGCACTCCACTGTTCTATCCGCACGGGCGACTCATCGCGCTCAAGGGCTCCTCGGTTGACCAAGAGCTCGCTGATGCCTCGCGCCTGCTCGAGTCGAGCCGACTGGAGGCTTCGGTCTTCCAGGTTCGCGCTCACCCCCTGGCAGAGGTGACCCAGGCCTTGGTGCTCGAGCCCTTGCGCTGACGTTTCACGTGAAACGAGCGTGCAGGCTCGTTGAGTCGGCACAGGGCATCGAGTCCTTGACATCGAGTCCTTGACATCGAGTCCTTGGCATCGCGTCGTCGGTGCCCGCCACCGGGTGCAGGGAGGATTGGACCGGATCATGCGCCACCACGAGGACCCTGTGGTGCTCATATCACCGGAAGGGGACCCGTCTTTCGGGGTCCTTCCCGTAGCGCGATCGAACCTTTCCCGGTTGACTTGATGTCCGAACCCCCGGTCCAGGCATGGGAATGGTCCAGTAGGATTGTCGAGACTCAGCAGTTTGAGTGGCTCTGCACCAGGAAGCGAGCATGTTTCACGTGAAACTGGGGCAGGCAACCGACGACTTCGAAGGGCGACACCGCTTGTGAGCACTGCCAGCACCCCCGCGCAGCGCATTCCCGGAACCCCGCGGATCATCCCGAGGGACCAGAAGCGCGATTTTCCCAAGCCCTCGCATCCACGCGTCATGTGCGTCGTCAACCAGAAGGGCGGTGTGGGCAAGACGACAACGACCGTCAACTTGGCCTCGGCGCTGGCCGATGGTGGCCTGAATGTCCTGGTGATGGACCTCGACCCCCAGGGAAATGCCTCGACTGCCCTTGGCGTGGATCACGCACCCGGTACTCATGGAACCTATGAAGTGCTTCTGGACGGGGTGCCGATCAGGGAGGTGGAGGTCAGCTCACCGGAGGCATCCGGCCTGACGGTGGTGCCGGCCACTGTGGACCTGGCGGGCGCAGAACTCCAGCTCGTGGGGATGGTGGGGCGGGAACAGCGTCTGGCTCGTGCCATTCGCAACCACCTCAAGACCGCAGATGTCGACTACATCCTCTTCGACTGCCCCCCGTCGCTAGGGCTTTTGACCCTGAATGCCTTGGTTGCCGCTGGCGAGGTCATCATCCCCATCCAGACCGAGTACTACGCGCTCGAGGGTGTCTCACAGTTGATGAACACGATTGCCGTGGTGCAGCGGGAACTCAACCCCGATCTGGACCTCTCCACCGTGATCCTCACCATGTTTGATGCCAGGACCAAGCTCTCGGCCCAGGTGGCCCGCGAGGTCCGTCGGCACTTCGACGCCCAGACCCTCAATGCCCAGATCCCCCGCAGCGTGCGCATCGCCGAGGCCCCGAGCTATGGCCAGACGCTGCTCCAATTCGATCCCTCCTCCGCCGGGGCCAAGGCCTACTGGCGCGCAGCCCAGGAGATCGCCACCCGTGGAAAGGCTCGCTGATGCCCGCAAAACACCAGTCAGGACTCGGACGGGGGCTGGGAGAACTCTTCCAGCGCACGGACGTCGACGAGACGCCCACGGTTGCCGCCGTCGTTGACGCAGCGGTGGACGAGAAGTCGGCACCGCTGGAGGACGGCTCCTACCTGCAGATGGTGCCGGTGGACCGCATCCGTCCCAACCCCAAGCAGCCCAGGACCGTCTTCGATGAAGAGGCCCTGGATGAGCTGGTCGAGTCGATCAAGGAGGTCGGAGTCCTCCAGCCGATCGTCGTGCGACGCGTCAGTCAGGACGGCGACCAAGATCAGTTCGAGTTGATCATGGGCGAGCGGCGCTGGCGCGCCACCACCGCAGCCGGGTTCGAAGCCGTGCCTGCGATCGTTCGGGGAACCGACGACGGGGACCTGCTGCGCGATGCCCTGCTCGAGAACCTGCATCGCGCCCAGTTGAATCCCCTGGAAGAGGCGGCCGCATACCAGCAGATGCTGGGGGACTTCGGATGCACCCAGGAGGAACTGGCGCACCGGATCAAGCGCTCGCGTCCCCAGATCTCCAACACGATTCGCCTGCTACGTCTGCCTGCTCCCGTGCAGCGGCGTGTCGCCGCCGGCGTGCTGTCTGCCGGGCACGCGCGCGCCCTGCTGATGGTTGAGGACCCCGTGGCGCAGGAGCAGCTCGCACAGCGGGTCGTCGCCGAGGGGCTGTCCGTGCGTGCCACGGAGGAGATCGTGGCAATGATGGGCGACGAGGACAAGCCCGCCCGTCGGTCACGTCGTGCCAAGGAACCGTCGCCCCGGGCGGTCGAGCTCTCCGGTGAGCTCTCGGACCACTTCGACACGCGCGTCAAGGTCGACATCGGCCGCAACAAGGGCAAGATCACGATCGAGTTCGCCAGCGAAGAGGACCTGGATCGGATCCTCAACATCGTGAATGGGCGGTGACAAGGTCTTTCACTCGTAAGTTGGTAAATAGATTTGGGGCTTTGTCGACATCTCGACAAAGCCCCAAATCTATTTGATGATTGGTTTCCTAGAGCGCGGTGCCCTCGCTGCCAGTCACCGCGTGGCTCCACTTCTGGAGCTTGGTCAACACGTCCTTGCGGGCGTAGTGCTCCGCCACGAAGGAGAGGAAGGGGATGGTGCCGGCCAGGGCGATGCTGATGAGCTCCTTCCACGACCAGCGGGCGCGGCGGCCCAGGTCGTAGGCGGTGATCAGCAGGAACATGTAGAGCCATCCGTGCGGGACGCCGGTCCAGCTCACCACCCGGTCGTCATCCATCAGGTACTTCATCGGCATGCCCACGCACACCAGCAGCACCAGCAGGATGCCCGTGGCGTAGGCGAAGAAGCGGTAGCGACCCAGGGCGCTGCGGATGCCCCTCAGGTCCTCCTCGGTCAGGTCCTCGAAATCATCGTCGCGGGTCTCAGTCACGCACCCAGCCTACTGACCCGCAGTCACTGCCCCAGCCCTGCCGCATTCCTGCGGTCATTGGCCCCGATGGAGCGTACGGCCACCACGGTGACGACCACCCCGAAGATGGCGAAGGCCCACCACTGCATGGCATAGCCCCGGTTGCGCTCCTTGCCGCCGCCCACGTCGGGGATCTCGGCCTCCTTGGGGGACAGGCCCTGCGCGGTGGAGTCCTGTGCGCGCTGCGTGATGAAGCCGTCGACCATGGGAGCCGGCCACTGTTGGGCCAGGATCTCCAGACGGACAGCCCCCTGGGTGCCGGGGGGTGCGTCCGAGGGCACGGGGATGCTCGGCTTGCCCTGGGTGGGCAGGATGATGCCCTGGACCGTCTGCGGGCCCTTGGGTGCTGCCGGAGCCACTGACGTTCCGACGGGCAAGGTGCCACGCACCACCGGGAGCGTACGACCACCCTCGGTCTGGAAGGCAGAGACCACCTGCAGGGGATGGTCGGTGCCGACCAGCACCTGCGGCAGGTCGAGGTAGTGGCCCTGCACGGTCACCTGGCGGCCATAGAGGTCGCCCACCTTGCCCTGCTCGGTCAGGTTGGACTCCAGGTCCCGTGCAGGCTCCTTCGCACGCGCCTCGGCGCTGCCCTCGGCCTGGCTCTGGAAGACCTCCATCTGCCACAGTCCGAGGAAGACCATCAGCAGGCTCAGGGCACCTCCCAGCGCGATGACCAGCAACTGCTTCAACCGGGTCATGCCCGCTCCGCCTCGTCGACCAGGCCTCCGAAGACCTCCCCGAGGGACAAGCCGGCCGCCTCGAGGGCCAGCGGAGCCAGTGAGGTCTCCGTCATCCCCGGCGCGACATTGCCCTCCAGGAACCAGGCCCGTCCCTCATCGTCGACGATCATGTCGACGCGGACCAGACCGTCAAGATCAAGAGCGTCGACCACCAGGCGAGCAAGATCAACTGCGGACTGTTCGGCCCGATCGTCCACGTCGGCGGGCACGATGAAACGGGTGGCCCCGGAGGTGTAGCGGGCAGCGTAGTCGTAGATGCCCTGGCTCGGGCGGATCTCGACGGCGGGCAGCACCCGTACCTGGTCGCCCTTGACGATCACCGTGACAGCGAGCTCCGTGCCGGCCACGTATTCCTCCACGATGGCCACGTCACCATAGGCATAGGCGGCCACCATGGCGGGCCGCAGCTCGTCGGCGGAGTTGACCTTGGTGGTGCCCAGGGCCGAGCCGCTGCGTGAGGGCTTGACGATCAGCGGGAAGCTCATGCGCTCACCCAATGCCTCCACCAGGCGGGCAGCACCCAGCTCGCGGAAGATCTCGTGCGGCAGTGCCACCTGGGCCGGCACCCGTCCGCCGCGCCGGGCCACCAGCAGGCCGGCGATGGACTTGTCGAAGGTGGTGCGGCACGCGGCCCCACTGCAGCCCACATAGGCGATGTCGAGCAGTTCCAGGACCTCGCGCAGGGCGCCGTCCTCACCCACGCCTCCATGCAGCATCGGCACGACGACGGCCTGCGGCTGTGCGGTCAGCTCGGCCACCAGGTCGGGGCCCACGTCGGTCTCGGTCACCTGGTGCCCGCGTCGGCGCAGCGCCTCGGCGACGCGGCGTCCGGAGCGCTGGGAGACCTCGCGCTCGTGGGACAGGCCGCCGGCCAGCACGATGACGGGTGCGAACTTCTTCGCCATGGGATCCTCCACTGCTGTCAGGGGTGTCGTGCGGGGGTGCTGGTCATTGGGCGCAGCGTCGGCTCAGACCGTCTCGGGACCTGGGCCCACGGCGCGGCTGACGTGCATGGGCGAGCGGTCCAGCCCGAAGGTCTGGTGCAGCTCCAGTTCCTGGTTGACCACCTCGGCCAGGCGCCGGACCCCTTCGTGGATGCGCTCGGGGGTGGGGAAGCAGTAGCTCAGGCGCACATTGCGGCTGCCCAGGCCGTCGGCGTAGAAGGCCGTGCCCGGGGTGAAGGCCACGCGGGCGGTGACCGCACGAGGCAGCATCGCCTGCGAGTCCAGCCCCTCGGGCAGCGTCACCCAGACGAAGAATCCGCCCTCGGGGTGGGTCCACGTGGTGCCCGGGGGCATGAACTCGTCCAAGGCATGGAGCATGGCATCGCGCCGGGCGCGGTACATGTCCTTGAAGGAGGTGATCTGGGCCCTCCAGTCGTGGTTGGCCAGATAGGAGCCGACCGCGTACTGGCTGAAGACCGGGGGGCATAGCGTCGCAGACTCCTGGGCCAGCACGAGCTTCTCGCGCACCGCATGTGGCGCGAGCACCCACCCCACCCGGAAGCCGGGGGCGAAGGTCTTGGAGAACGAACCCAGGTAGACCACCTGCTCGTCGTCGAGGGACCGGATGGCCGGGATCGGGTCGGAGTCGAGGGTCAGGAGCCCGTAGGGATTGTCCTCGACCATGAGGATCCCGAACTCACGGCAGATCTCCAGCACCTGGCGGCGGCGCTCCAGGGTCATCGTGATGCCCGACGGGTTGTTGAAGTTGGGGATCGTGTACAGGAACTTGGGTCGCTTGCCCGCTTCGGTGCAGGCGCGTGCCGCCGAACGCAGGGCTTCGGGCAGCAGCCCGTGCTCGTCCATCGCGACGTGCACCACCTCGGCCTGGTAGCTGCCGAAGGTGCCCAGGGCGCCCACATAGCTGGGGGCCTCGGCCAGGATGACGTCGCCGGGATCGCAGAAGATGCGGGTCACCAGGTCGAGCCCCTGCTGGGAGCCGCAGGTGACCGTCACGTCGTCCGGATGGGCCTGGATCCCCTCCAGTGCCATCACCTCGCAGATCTGCTCCCGGATGAAGGGCTCACCCTGGCCGGAGCCGTACTGCATGGCCTGGGTGCCGCGCTCCCGGATGAGCGTGGAGATGTTCTGCGCCACGACGTCCAGCGGCAGGTCGGCGATGTTGGGCATGCCGCCGGCCAGCGAGACCACCTCGGGCCGGTTGGCCACCGCGAACAGCGCGCGCACGGCACTGGCGCGCATCTGGTGGGTGCGCTGCGAATAGCTGGAGTGGTAGTCGTCCAGCCGGGTGTCACGTCGTCGTTCTTCAGGCAGGCTCACCCCTCCACTGTGCCACGTCATTGCCGCCGGCACCGGTCATGACGGGCCTCGGACGCCCCCGCGGGCTGCGTCGGGGCCTCGTACCATGGGCGGTGACGAGCCGAGACGAGGAGGGGCCATGGGTGCACGCCAGACGCGGCCAGTGCTGCCCACGGACCTCGCAGGGCTCGACATCGACTGTCCTCGCAGCCCCGGCCTGCGGACCGTCCTGACCGACGCGCACGCCGCCTGGGCCCATGCTGCCATGCAGGCCTGGGGACTGTGCGGGATGCGCTCGGAGCAGGGTTCGGTCGTTCTGGTCTGCCCGGCCCTGCACCTGCCCGCTGGCCACCCGCTGCAGCAGTGGTCCCGCCCGGCCGGGGCCGCCCACGTGCTGGCCCTGTCCGTGGCCGGGGACGGCCTGTCCGGGCAGGTTCCCACGCGCTGGCTGGTGCAGTCGCTGGCGCGCCGCCTGCGGGGCCGGGCCAGCGGCCTGGAGGCGGCGGGAAGCCGCTCGGGTGGGATGGGGGACTGCACCGCCGCCCCGGCCGCCTGGCTGGAGGGGGCGGGTTTCGTCGTCGTCGAGGGCTCCCGTGGCGACGGGCTGGTGCACCTGCAGCTCGACCTGGGGCGCACGGTGCCATGGGCTCGCGGTGCCGAGCTGGCCCGGCGCGCGGCCGGCCGGCTGCTGCCCAGCCCCTGGGGACGCCCCGAGCCGACAGGCCGCGACCTCGCCCGTCGCGAGGGCTGAATTTCCTTCGGAGCCGGACTCGTCGGAACCGGCCGGGAACGACGAGAGCCCCGCCGAAACGGGGCTCTCGTGGATGTTGCCGTGATCAGGCGACGCGGACCTTCTGGCCGACCTTGATCATGTTGGGGTTCTTGATGGTCGACTTGTTGAGCTGCCAGACCTTCTTCCAGGAGCCGGCGCCATTGCGCTTGGCGATCTTGCCCAGGGTGTCGCCGCTCTTGACGGTGACGTACTTGGCGCCCTTGACCGACTTGGCGGGGGCCACGGCGGCGGCCTTCTTCTTCGGCGCCACGGTCTTCACGCTGGAGGTGACACCGGTGGAGACGGCCAGGCCGTTGGCGCGGGTCAGGCCGGCCTTGCGGGAGCAGACGGGCCAGGCGCCGGGGCCCTGGACCTTGAGCGTCTTCTTGGCAATCTCGATCTGCTGGGCCTTGGTGGCCTTGTTGGCGGTGGGGGCGTACTTGCCGCCGCCGAAGGCCAGCCAGGTGGAGCGGCTGAACTGGAGGCCGCCGTAGTAGCCGTTGCCGGTGTTGATCGACCAGTTGCCGGTCGACTCGCACTGGGCGACGCGGTCCCAGACGGTGCCGGCAGCCTGGGCGGGGGCGGCGGCCGAGAGGCCGATGCCGGCGCTCAGAGCCGTCGCGGCGGCCAGGGAGACGATGGTGGAGGTCTTGTTCATGGGTGCCAACCTAGGCAAGCCTGAACATTTCTCAAAATCGCTCTCAGGAAAAATCGCCGTTCTGGCTGGATGTCGCTCGTGCCAGGGTGCTAACGCACGGGTATTTGCGCTGGTCAGATGCCCAACAGGGGGTGGTGGGGAAGCTGAAGGCCTAAGATATGAAATCCGTCACATCTGTCCGATGGCTCAGTTCTCAGGATCTCCGGCCACCGGGCGACCGTCGACGGACATCTCCACCGGTGTGACGTGCTCCACCGTGCGCGAGACCGTGCAGTCGCGGTCATGGGAGAGCTTCACCAGGCGCTCCACCAGGCCAGCAGCCTCCCGGCCCCGGGCATCGTCCCCGAAGGCCAGGTGGAAGTCGACGGCCACGTCGCGCAGCCGCACGCCGCCCGTCTCGTCCACCATCTTCTCGGCGCTGACCTCGACCTCGAAATGCTCGGCCTCCGCGCGGCGGGCGGTCACCACGTCGACGTCGATCGCACTGCAGGCCCCGATCGCGGCCAGCAGGAGTTCGACGGGGGAGAAGCTCTCGTCATCGCTGCCCACGTGCACCTGCACCCCGGCGCGGTTGGTTGCCACATAGTGCCCGGTCGCGGTGCGCTCGAGGCCCACCTGGAACTTCGGCTGGTCGCTCACCGCGACAGCTCCTTCGAGAAGCGATGGGTCAGGGTCATCAGATCGGTGCGGGTCAGGCCGACCAGGTCCACCACCATCACGGCGGTGTCGTCCACGATCACGGCACAACCCTCACGGTTGGTGTCGATGCTGGTGCCGCAGTAGCCGTCGGCGGTGGCCACCACCGCATTCATGCCCAGGTCCGTCATGAACTTCTTGGCATCCTTCTCGGGCCGGCTCATCAGCAACACCGCCGAGTTCTGCCCACCCTTGGCATAGGTGGCCGCGATCGTCTGCTTCCTGGTCGTCGGGTTGGCCGAGGGGCTCTCGGCCGCGCTGGCATCGCGCGAGTACTCGCCCATCTGCAGCGGCGGGACCATCGCCCACGGCGTCTTCGACGGGCCGGCGGTGACGACCACCTGCGGCTTGGCAGCATTGATCCGCCAAGCGGCGTAACCGGCACCACCCGCGGCCAGCAGCAGGGCCAGCAGGCCCACGAGCACCAGCAGCCAGCGCGGGAAGCGCCGGGCATGGATCACGGGACCGGCCTCCAGCTCGTCAGGACCGGTGCTGGAGTCCACGGCATAGAAGCCCTGGCTGCCGTCGGGCGTGGCGGGGCCATGACCCCCAGGTGTCGTGCTCATGGCCCCAAACCTAGTGGACACACCACGGGCGTGGCAGCTGGAGGCTGCCACGCCCGTGGTCCGAGGGGTCCGGGATGCTCAGATGAACTCGCCCAGCGCCTTGAGCAGCGCACCCTTGGTCTTGGCGCCCTGCAGCACCTTCACCACCTGGCCGCCCTGCCAGACCTGGAGGGTCGGCAGCGAGAGGATGCCCTGTTCGGTGGGCACACGGGTATTGGCATTGGTGTCCATCGTGACGAAGTCCATCCGGTCACCGACCTCATTGGCCAGCTCGGCCACGATCGGCGACAGCTGCTTGCACGGCGAGCACCAGTCGGCCCAGTAGTCCACCAGGACCGGCTTGCTGTTCTTGACGACCTCGGCATCGAAGCTCTGGTCGGTGACTTCCTTGACTGCGCCCATGGGCATCTCCTTCAGGTGGTCATTCCCACGACGGGCCCTTGGTGCCAGCCGGGGATCGGTGGGGTCAGGCCTGGACGTTCTCGTCGGCCAGGTCGGCCAGGAAACGCTCGGCGTCCAGGGCGGCCTTGCAGCCGGAGCCGGCCGCGGTGATGGCCTGGCGGTAGGTGTGGTCGACCAGGTCTCCGCAGGCGAAGACGCCCGACAGGTTGGTCCTGGTGCCATTGGGCTCCACCAGGACGTAGCCGGCCGCGTCGAGCTCGACCTGGTCGACCATCAGCTCCGAGCGGGGGTCGTGGCCGATGGCGACGAACAGGCCGTTGACGGGCAGTTCCTTGGTCTCGCCGGTCACGTTGTTCTTCAACGTGACCGTCTCCAGCGCCTTGTCGCCGCCCATCGAGACGACCTCGGAATTCCACTCGATGGTGATCTTCGGGTCATTCATCGCGCGGGCGGCCATGATCTTGCTGGCGCGCAGCTCGTCGCGGCGCACCACCATCGTCACGCTCGATCCGAAGCGGCTCAGGAAGGTGGCCTCCTCGACGGCGGAGTCGCCGCCGCCGACGACCACGATCGGCTTGTCCTTGAAGAAGAAGCCGTCGCAGGTGGCGCACCAGCTGACGCCGCGGCCGGAGAACTTGTCCTCGTCCTCGAGTCCCAGGCGGCGGTAGCCGGAACCGGTGGCCAGGATGACGGCCCTGGCGCGGTAGGTGCGGCCCTCGGAGTCCTTGACGACCTTGATCGGGCCGGTGAGGTCCAGCTCGACGGCGTCATCGGTGACCAGCTCGGCGCCGAAACGCTCGGCCTGGGCCCGCATGTTGTTCATCAGCTCGGGGCCCATCACGCCCTCGGTGTAACCGGGGTAGTTCTCCACCTCGGTGGTGTTCATCAGGGCACCCCCGGCGGAAAAGGCGCCCTCGATGACCAGGGGCTTGAGGTCGGCGCGCGCGGTGTAGATGGCGGCGGTGTACCCGGCAGGACCGGACCCGACGATGACCACGTCGCGCACCTCGCCGTCGCCCTCCTGGGTGGTGGTGGGCGTCGCCTCGGGGGTGGTGTCATCCAGCGTGATGTCACCCAGTGTGATCATGCTCATGTCGTCCTCTCGCGTGATGCGGCATGCCGCCCACGATCCTAGTCAGGAGCCGGCCAACGGTGGCGGCCGCAGCCGGTGCTACTCGAGCAGTGCAACCTCCGGGCCGGGCAGGCTATTCCCCAGCAGCGAACACGGCCGCCAGGATCCGGGTCGCTGGCTGCAGCGGGCCCTCGGGTGGGGCAGCATGGGAGCTCCCACCGCAAGGAGCCCCATGTCCAAGCACGACGATTCCAAGACCAAGGATTCTGGGAACAAGGATTCCCGCCACGACCACCTCGGGGCCGACACCTCGTCGGCCGGCGGTCGGCGTCCTCACGTGTTGTTCGTGTGCCAGTCCAATGGTGGCAAGAGCCAGATCGCTGCCGCACTGCTGCGCTGGCGGGCAGGTGAGCGCGTCGAGGTGACCAGTGCGGGCACCCGACCCGCCGACGGACTCGACGAGCGGGCGCGGCGCTCGGTGGAGGCCATCGGGGCGAGCTTCGACGGCGAGGAGCCAAGGAAACTCACCAAGCAGATGCTGCGCCAGGCCGACCGTGTGGTGGTGCTGGGCAGCAATGCGGTGGTCGAGCCAGTCTCGGACATGACCGCCCCCATCGAACGATGGGTGCTCGACGAGCCCTCCGAGCGCGGCATCCAGGGCTCCGACCGGATGGACCTGGTGCGCGACGAGATCGACGCCCACGTCGCCCAGCTGCTGGCCGAGGTCGACGGCAAGCACTGACTCGTTCGAGTCTGCCAATCCTGGGGTCCGGTCGATCCCGGGTTTGGCCGATCCCGGGTCTGGCCGCGGCGAGAACCAGGTGACTGGCCACCTCGTCCGGTGTGGCAGCTCGGGATTCGCCAGTGCCCCCACGGCTGTCAGGTCACCGGCCGAGGACACCGGGTGTTCGCACCGTTGCACGTGAAAGGCCGGCGGCTCCTGCCCGTCTGCGCCCAGGGCAACGGCTCAGGACCGCTCCACCAGCGCCCTGGCCGTGGCCTCGTCCAGTACGACGTCGGTCGCTACCCCGGCTCGCAGCGCCCCGAGCAGCGGTGCCACCTTGGCAGTGCCGGCCACGATGCAGATGCGTCGCGGGATGCGTCGCAATTGGTTCGGGGGGATCCCGGAGGCGCGGGCATTGAGCGGGATGTCGGCCCAGGTGCCGTCCTCGCGCAGGAAGACCGTGTTGACATCGCCGACCACCTTGTGCTCGTCCAGTTGCTGCATGTCGTCGGAGTCCAGGTAGCCGTTGGCGTAGACGTGCGAGGGCAGCTCCGCGGCCAGGCCGCCGACCCCGAACAGGGCCAGGCCAATCTGCTGGTGGAGGGCCAGCACCCGACGCACGCTGCGCTCGCGCCACATCGCCTGTTTGGTCTCGGCATGGTCGAAGAAGGCGGGGACGGGGAAGGGCACCACCTGTGAGCCGAAGGCCTTGGCGAAGCACTGGTTGATGGCCTCCACGTGGGGCATGCCGGAACCCGTGGCGCTCGCCGCACCATTCATCTGCACCACCGTGGTGTCCTGCACGAGCCGGGGCTGCAGGTACTGCACCACGCTGGCCAGCGTGGTGCCCCAGGCGGTGCCGACCACCATCGAGTCGGTGATTGCCTCGCTCACCAGTTGCCCCGCCGCGCGGGCCACGCGATCAAGCCGGTGGACGTCGGAGGAGCCGTCCCGCACCGGAACGACGTGCGCCCGCACGCCGAAGCGTCGTCCCAACTGGTCGGCCAGGGAACTGCGCGGCCCGGCGGGGTCCGTGAGCGTGATCTGCACCACCCCCGTCTCCCGCGCCTGTTTGAGCAACCGCGAGACGGTACTGCGCGAGATCCTCAACTGCCGCGCGATGGCGTCCATGGTCTCGCCCTGCACGTAGTACAGCGAGGCGGCCAGGAAGACCTCGTCCGCGCGCTCGTTCATGTGTCCAGAGTATTGCTGAACATTGGTGCAGTGAACTCCATCATCGGTGCACGGTGTGGTGGAATGTCATCGCACCGGGCCACACCCCCGCACCGGACACGTGGACGACACGGATGTCGCCCACGCAATACGTGAACCGCATCGTCGGACGGACACATCGAGGTGTCCGCCCAAGAAAGGCACCACCATGGTTCTCCTGGAAGCGTCCACAGTGTCGCTGCCGGTCATCTTCGGATCCGAGTTCATCGGCACCGCCATCCTCATCCTGCTGGGCGTCGGCGTCGTGGCCAACAACCTGCTCGGCAGGAGCAAGGGCTTCGGCGGCGGAGCCCTGCACATCAACTTCGGCTGGGGCCTGGGCGTCTTCATGGGCGTCTACGCCGCCTACAAGACCGGCGGACACCTCAACCCCGCCGTCACCCTCGGTCTCGCCGCGGCCGGCAAGGCCGAACTTGCCCCCGGCGTGCCCACCAACGCCACCAACATCGCCGTCTACCTCGTCGCCCAGATGCTGGGCGCCATGGTCGGTGCGGGCCTGGCCTGGGCTGCCTACAAGCAGCACTACGACGATCCCGGCGCCGAGCCCGCAGCCAAGCTGGGCACCTTTGCCACCGGACCCGAGATCCGCAACCCCTTCTGGAACTGCCTCACCGAGGCCATCGCCACCTTCGTGCTGATCTTCTGGGTGCTCACCTCCGGCTACACCCAGGGCGTCACCGTCGGACCGCTGGCCGTCGCGCTCGTGATCGTCGGCATCGGCGCCTCCCTGGGCGGCCCGACCGGTTATGCCATCAACCCGGTGCGCGACCTCGGACCGCGCATCATGCACGCCGTCCTGCCGATCAAGGGCAAGGGCGGATCGGACTGGGGCTACGCCTGGGTGCCGGTCGTCGGGCCCCTGGTCGGGGCCATGGTGGCAGCCGGTGTCTACCGGATCTTCTGGAGCTGACCCCACCCACCGCACCACCCCGTTGACTCCGCAGTACCCAAGGAAGGGAACAAGGACATGAGCAAGGACTACATCCTGGCGATCGACCAGGGCACCACCAGCAGCCGCGCGATCATCTTCGACCATGCCGGCGACATCGTCTCGGTCGGCCAGGAGGAGCACGAGCAGATCTTCCCGCGCGCCGGGTGGGTCGAGCACGACCCCGAGGAGATCTGGACCAATGTGCGCGAGGTCGTCGCCAGCGCCCTGAGCAAGGCCAGCATGAACCGCCACCGCATCGCCGCGGTCGGCATCACCAACCAGCGCGAGACCACCGTGGTGTGGAACAAGGAGACCGGCAAGCCGGTCCACAATGCCATCGTCTGGCAGGACACCCGCACCCAGAAGATCTGCAAGGAGCTCGCCCAGGGCGACGACGACCGCTACAAGGACCGCGTCGGCCTGCCGCTGGCCACCTACTTCTGCGGCCCCAAGGTGAAGTGGATCCTCGACAACGTCGACGGAGCCCGTGAGGATGCCGAGGCCGGCAAGCTGCTGATGGGCACCATGGACAGTTGGGTGCTGTGGAACATGACCGGCGGCATCGACGGCGGCGTCCACGTCACCGACGTCACCAATGCCTCTCGCACCATGCTGATGGACCTCAAGAGCCTCAGCTGGGACGAGGAGATCGCCGCCGAAATGACGATCCCGATGAGCATGCTGCCCGAGATCAGGAGCTCCGCCGAGGTATACGGCTTCGGACGCAAGGAAGGGATGCTGATGGACATCCCCATCGCCGGCATCCTCGGCGACCAGCAGGCCGCCACCTTCGGCCAGGCCTGCTTCGAGAAGGGCATGGCCAAGAACACCTACGGCACCGGCTGCTTCATGCTGATGAACACCGGCGAGGAGCCGGTGCCCAGCAAGAATGGCCTGCTCACCACCGTGGCCTACAAGATCGGTGACCAGAAGCCGGTCTACGCCCTCGAGGGCTCCATCGCCGTGGCCGGATCGCTGGTGCAGTGGCTGCGCGACAACCTCAAGATGTTCGACTCGGCCCCCGAGATCGAGAAGCTGGCGGCCAGCGTCGAGGACAACGGCGGCGCCTACTTCGTGCCCGCCTTCAGCGGACTCTTCGCCCCCTACTGGCGCTCCGATGCCCGTGGCGCGCTGGTGGGCCTGACCCGTTACGTCAACCGCGGCCACATCGCCCGCGCCGTGCTCGAGTCCACCGCCTACCAGACACGCGAGGTCCTGGAGGCCATGGAGACCGATTCCGGCGTGAAGCTGGCCGAGCTCAGGGTGGACGGCGGCATGACCGCCAACGAGACCCTGATGCAGTTCCAGGCCGACCAGGTGAGAGTGTCCGTCGTGCGGCCGAAGGTGGCCGAGACCACCGCGCTGGGCGCCGCCTACGCCGCCGGCATCGCCACCGGCTTCTGGGAGGGCGAGCAGGACGTCATCGACAACTGGAGCGAGGACAAGCGCTGGGAGCCCGGCTGCGAGCAGGACGAGCGCGAGCGCCTCTTCCGCAACTGGAAGAAGGCCGTCACCAAGACCTTCGACTGGGTGGACGACGACGTCAAGGAGTGAGTGCAGGACTGCCCGAACCGGGCTGCACGGACGGTGCCGCGGGATTCCCGCGGCACCGTCCGTCTTCGGGGACAATGCCGCGACACCGACGGAAGCTGGAGCTTTGGTGGCCTGGTCGCCCAGTCGTCACAGCGCACGCTCAGGACTGGCAGGAAGCGCCGTGGCCATGCCGCACAAGGCGATTGCGGCCCTCCAAGGTGCCCTGCCTGCTGCCGTCCTGCTGATGCAGGGCCACGTCCAGAGCAGAAATATGACGGAGTGCCTACCTGATGTGGTGCAGAATTGCGCATGCCCTTCATCAGGGCACAGACTCCATTGTTCAGGGGGACAACGAAATGGCAAAGGACGTGCGCGAGCGCATGGTGGCGGGGGCCACCAAACTGCTCGCATCCAAGGGACTGCAGGCAACATCCTTCAGCGAGGTCATCGAGCTGACGGACACGCCTCGTGGGTCCATCTACCACCACTTCCCAGGGGGCAAGGACGAGCTGGTGCTTGCCGCCCTGGAACACTCACAGCAGTTGATGCTCGACGAGCTCGGTCGCGCCCACGGGACCAGCGCCGAACAGGTGCTCGAGACCGTGGTGGCAGTGTGGCGCCAGCTGCTCGCCCAGACCGAGGTGAGCACCGGCTGCCCGGCGACCGCAGTCACCGTGGCCACCGACTCCGACGAGCTCCTGCAGGCCGCCTCGGGCGTCTTCACCAGCTGGTTCGAGCGCCTGTCCGAGCTCTTCGAGAAGGGCGGCCTGGACGCCATCACCGCCAAGAGCTTCGCCAGCATCGTGCTGGCCACCGTCGAGGGTGCCGTCGTGCTGGCCCGCGCCGAGCGCAGCCTGCAGGCCTATGACCGCAGTGTCGCCCTGCTCGGCCGCCTGCTGGCCACCCTGCGCTGACCTACCTGCGCGGACAACCGGACACCCGGATGCGGTCGAGCCCGGCCCCAGGGGCCGGGCTCGACCGCATCCGTCGCCAGTGGTGCCCAGGCCGGCGGTGCTCAGGAGAGCACCTCCACCTCCGCAACGGCACCGCGGTAACGATTGTTGCCCACGCTGGGGAGGCTGGTGAGGTAGACCATCACGAACCGGCTCTGCACCGCCTGCTCGGGACGGAGCTCAACGGTGGTGCCCGCCTTCGGATTGGAGGCCACCCGCGACCAGCGGTCGATGCCCGCCATCGGGGCCGTCGGGGCCGACGGGTCGGCCGGCACCCGCAACTCCACGCCCGTGGGCTGGCCCTGCAGCGTCACCTTCACGCCGCTCACGTCACGGCGCTCACCCAGGTCGAGCACCAGCCCCACGCCCGGCTTCAGGCGCCCCATCTGGGCGCTGTTGAGGTAGACCAACGTCTGCCAGGCGGTCGCCGGATCGCCGTCGTGGGCCCGGGCCAGCTGTCCCGGGTTCTCCTCGCCATTGCCGCCGTCGGCGGTCGGGTCGAAATCCTCCACCGCGACGATCTCGACCGCCTCCGGCTGCTTGCCAGCAGCCCGGCCGTCGCCATCCGAACCACCCAGCACCAGCCGCAGCAGGCCGCCCAGGATCGCCAGCACCACCAGTGCCACCAGAACCCAACGCCAGCGCCACTGCTGCGGACGATGGGAGTGCATCCGCTGGGTGACCGCTACCGCCGCCTTGCCTTCGGGGACCTTGCCTTCGGAGACCTTGCCGCTCGCGCTCCTGCCGCCCGAGCCCTGGTCGTTCGAGCTCTTGTCGTTCGTGTCCTTGTCGTTCGTGTCCTTGTCGTTCGGGGCGGGCGTGCTCGGGGCCGGCGTGCTCGGGGTCGAAGGACTCGAAGGCGTGCGGTTCTCGTCCCGGGACAGCGGACCGGCCGAGCTCCACGCGGCGACCGGCGCAGCAGCCTCCGCACCGACCGCCGGGGACAGCACCGTCGCACCGTCATCGTGGCCAACAGCCGCCATTCCCACGGCGGTCTCGGCCAGCGGACCGGTGTCCTCCTCCGCCTGGGGCGCCACCGGATAGCGCATCCGCCGCTCCAGGTCTGCGGCCGCATCCGCGCTGCCCAGCACCTGGGTCAGCGCCTTGGCCAGCTGGTTCGCGGTGCGCAGCGGCATCTGCTGACGACGCGGTTGGGCGGACAGCACCTGGTCACAGATCTCGTCGAGGGCAGGAGACACCCCCGCACGCACCTGGCGCGGAGTCAACCAGCCATGCTCATCGGTGGGGGCCGGCAGCAGCCCCCAGGTGCGCACCGGATGGCCGTCCTCGCCCACATCCCCGGCCACGGGCCAGCGTGCCACCAGGCTGGCATAGAGCACCTGGCCGATGGCGGTGACATCGCCCTGCTCCAGCTCGGACCAGGCCAGGGTCTCGTCGCCCGGCTGCGGGTACATCGCGGCCTCGATCAGCAAGCCGACGATCTTCACATTGCCCGTGGCGGTGATGATCACGGTGTCCGGGTTGATTCGCTGGTGGAACAGGCCCTCGGCGTGCATCGACTGCATCGCGTCGGCCAGCTCGCGCGCCACCCACGCCGCCTCCAACGCACTCAACGGGCCCTGGCGCAGCAGCCTCTCCAGCGACTCACCGGGCGCGAACTCGCAGACCACCAGCGACGGATCGGCCGTCTGCTCACCCACCACCGCGTCCAGTACCCGCAGGAAGCGCGAGTCGGTGGCGAAAGCCGCCTTGCGGGCCGACTCCAGCACCCGCGAGGTGCGGGGATCGTCGTGGGCCAGCACGTGCACCAGCACTGAACGGGAGAGCTTCTGGTCGAAGGCACGCCAGGTCAGGGTGCCGCCACGCTGCGCGAGCTGCTGCTCCAGACGGTAGCGGCCGGCATGGACCTGCCCCGCCTGCACCACGGGTGATGCGGCCGGCACCTGCCCAACCTGCGCCGGCTCGTTGGTGGCCATCACCGGCTGCAGCGTCTGCGTCAGCTCGTCCTCACCGTCACTCATCACGTCCCCGTCCTGTGCTGTGCCACGGCCCAGCCTCACCTGGCCCCCGTGACGTTAGCCGATTCACGCCGTTCCCGTTGTACCTGTCTGATCCGCACGGCCGTCCCCGCCAGGAAGACGACACCGGAACAGATGATGATCAGCCACCCGACGCGCCCCGCCTGGGTGGCGGTCACCGTCAGGTTGCGCGGTGGCCCCACCGGCGTGCCCTGCGGTGTGACCAGCTGCGCCTGGACCCCCACCGGCCCGTTCGCGCGCGCATCGACGACCATCTTGACCGTCGTCCGCTCGCCGGGCCCCACCGAGTGCACCGCACTGTCGCGCACCTGGATGCGCTGCGGGTTCTCACTGGTGAAGACCACCTTGGCGTGCACCGTCTCGTCCAGGCCATTGCTGATGGTCACCGGCACCTGCTGCTCCGGGCCACTGGTGACGAAGTCCTCCACCACGTGCAACCGCACCGGCGCACCCGAGAGCACCTGGGTCTGCTCCTCGCGGACCCGCGCCAGCCAGGACAGCGCCTGGCCACGGTGGCGTCCCCACTCGCTGCTCAATGCCTGACCCAGGACCTGGTGGCCCAGCCTGTGGGGGTCCTCGCCCTGCCTGGCCGTCAGTTCGCCGCGGGCCGCCAGCTCGCCCTCAGCCGCGTCGAGCGCCGCCATCCAGGCCTGGTCGTTGACCCGTGAGGGGGCCTTGGCCAGCGCCAGCTTCGGAGCCTGATCTGCCGAGGAGAGCAGGCTGGTGACCGGTGTCCGGGTGCGCCAGGGGGCCGCGGTCGTCTCGGCGCTGGCCTGCTCGGTGGTGGTCACCAGCGAGACCACCGGTTCCCGGGCCAGGAACTGCTGCGCCTGCAGGCCGGCCGCCACCTGGTCGGGTGTCGTCGACGGTTCAGGACCGGGCGCTCCGTTGAACAGGTCGGTGCGCACCCGCACCACGGTGGCGGGGCCGTCGGCGGTCAGCTTCTGCACCGCGGCCGTCGAGGCGGTGTCGGAGACCAGCACCAGGGATGGGGACAAGTTTCGCGCCGCCACCAGCGAGGCCTCGTCCAGCAGGCCACCGGCAGGAGCCAGGGCCAGCGGCCGGCCAGCCAGCAGGTGGCCATCGGGCAGGGGGGCGGCCGCGTCGGCCACCACCCGGGCGTGCCCACTGCCCGCAGCAAGCGCCAGGTCGGGGGTGCCGGCGGGAAGTCGCCACGTCTGTCCCTTCGCGACACGCGCCTCCACGCGGGCCAGGAAGTCCTTGGCAAGACGGCTTCCGGCGGTCGTCGAGGCCTGGGGCGTCGACCCCTTGGCAGCGCGCACCTGGTAGCCAGCGGCCATCGCCTGCAGGGAATCAACCAGGGTTGGATCCACCAGCAGGGCAGTGCCGGGCTGCTCGGCCAGAGTCATCAGGTCGGCCAGGCGCCCCTGCAGCTCCCCGGCCAGGTGGTCGTCGACGAAGACCTTCTCTCCCACCCGCGAAGGACGGCTGGACAGCTGGACCACTGCGGTGCTGGGGGCATGACGCACCGCACCGTCGTCGGGCGTGCGCACGAAGAAGGTGCGCGCTCGGCCCAAGGTCTGGTTCTCCTGCCCCAGTGGGATGCCGCGGACGTGCACCCCCACCAGATGGACGCCAGGCGCATCAAGTCCCAATGAGTCCTCACCGGTGATTGCCGCTTCAACCGTGAAGGGGGCGCTCTGGCCCGGATCGAGAGTCAGCCTCCCCCCTGGAAAGGACTGGCTGATCTGGCTGCCCACGTCGGTGATGGTGAACACATTGCCGAGCTCGGGCGAGAGCAGCCGGGCACCGAGGGGCTGTTCGGGCGGGCTCCGGCGAGCTGCCTCCAGGCCCTCAGAGGTGGTGATCGCGGCCGAATCGCTCCACACATGCGCCTGGACCTCGCGCAGCGAGACCCCGCCGGTGTTCTTCACGGTGCCCACCATGCGCAGTCTCTGGCCAGCGGAGCCACTGACCGGTGCGGCATGCTCGATGCGCACCGTCACGGCCTGCTCGGCGGCGGGCGCCGCATGGGCAGGCGGAACCAAGGACAGGCCTCCCGACGGGACCAACAGCGGGCCAAGGGCCAACAGCACCACCGCGAGGACCGCCCCCAGGACGTACGGCAGCCTGCCCATGGCGGTGCCTGACGTTGGGGAAGTCACCGCTCAAGCCTAGTTGGCCCCGGTCTGTCGCTGCTGCCACCACGCGCGCAGCTCCTGCTCCGCACGCTCGGGTCCGAGCTGGCCCTGGTCGATGCGCTTCTCGAGCAGGAACTTGTAGGCCTCGCCCACCTCGCGGCCCGGCCGCAGCCCGAGGATCTGCATGATCTGGTCCCCGTTGAGGTCCGGGCGCATCGAGTCGAGCTCCTCCCGCTCGGCCAGCACCTCGATGCGTCGTTCCAGGTCGTCATAGGCGGCACGCAGCCGGGCCGCCCGTCGTTGGTTGCGGGTGGTGCAGTCGCTGCGAGTCAGGATGTGCAGCCGCTCAAGCTGGTCCCCCGCGTCGCGCACATACCGTCGCACCGCCGAATCGGTCCAGGACCCGTCGCCATAGCCGTGGAAGCGCAGGTGCTGCTCCACCAGCTGGCTGACGGCCTTGGTCTGGTCGGTGGGGAAGCGCAACGCCCGCATCCGCTTGCGGGCGAGCTTGGCCCCCACCAGGTCGTGGTGGTGGAAGCTCACCGAGCCGTCGTCCTCGAAGACGCGGGTCGCGGGCTTGCCGATGTCGTGCAGCAACGCAGCCAGCCGCAGCACCAGGTCGGGCTGGTGGCCGCGGGACTTCTCCAGCGCGATGGCCTGGTCGAGCACCACCAGCGAGTGCACGTAGACGTCCTTGTGGCGGTTGTGCTCGTCCTGGGTCTGGCGCAGCGCCGACAGCTCCGGCAGCACCCGGTCGGCCAGGCCGGTGGTCACCAGCAGGTTCAGCCCCGGCCGCGGATGGTCGGTGAGCAGCAGCTTGGACAGCTCGTCGCGTACCCGCTCGGCGCTGATGATGCCGATCCGATCGGCCATCTCGGTCATCGCCCGCTGCACGTCAGGGGCAACGGTGAACTGCAGCTGGCTGGCGAAGCGGGCAGCCCGCATCATCCGCAGCGGGTCGTCGGAGAAGGACCGCTCGGCGGTGAAGGGGGTGCGCAGCACGCAGGCCGCCAGGTCGGCCAGGCCCCCGTAAGGGTCCACGAAACGCTGGTTCACCACGTCATGGGCCATCGCGTTGACCGTGAAGTCACGACGCACCAGGTCGCCGGCGATGTCGTCGCCGAAGTTCACCTCCGGCTTGCGGGAGTCCGAGCGGTAGATGTCGGCGCGGAAGGTGGTGATCTCGATCTGCCAGGTGGTGCCGGCCGACTTCTTCTGCGCGCCGATGGTGCCGAAGTCCTTGCCGATGTCCCAGACGGCCTTCGTCCAGCCGCGCAGCAGCTTCTCGATCTCGTCGGGACGGGCGCTGGTGGTGAAGTCCAGGTCGTGCTGCAGCACGCCCAGCAGGGCATCACGCACCGGCCCGCCCACCAGGTAGAGCTCGTGCCCGGCGTCCGCGAAGAGCTCACCCAACTCGCCCACGACGGGGGTGCTCGCCAGCAGCTGGGCGACCTTGTCGGTCTGCTGGCTGGTCAGTGCGGGGCTGGTCTGTTCGTTCTGGGGCACCGCAGGAGTCTAACGGTCGGTGGCGAGGGGCTCAGGCAGCGACGGCCTTGCGTCCCGTGAGCGTCCGCACCGCGGCCAGGCCCAGGATCGCGACGGCCAGCACCCAACCCAGGATGTGGGCCCACAACGGGTCGGCGATGAAGACCAGCACCATGGCGGCCAGCACCGGCGCCAGCTCGCGCAAGCTCCACACGATGTAGCCGCCGAAGCTGGGCATCTCCCGTCCGGCCTCCTCGGCCACCGAGCGCACCATGAAGTTGGGACCGTTGCCGATGTAGGTCATCGCACCGCAGGTCACCGCACCCAGGCTGATGGCCACCAGGTAGAGCTCGGGCACGCCGGCCACGCGCGGGTCACCCGGCAGCTTGCTGGCCAGCTCGAAGAAGGTGGCATAGGTGGGGGCGTTGTCGAGCACCGCGCTCAGGCCGCCCGAGAACAGGTAGAAGGTGATCTCGTTCAGCGGCAGCTTCGGCGCGAGCGAACCCAGGTACTGCAGGGCCGTGATCATCGTCGCGAAGATGCCCAGGAAGAGCGCCGCCACCTCCAGGATGGGGGCCCAGCTGAACTCGTTGAGCTTCATACGCACCTCGCGGCTGCCGGCGAACCAGCTGATGGCCGACAGCGCGATCATCGCGATCTCGCGCCAGGGCGTCGACAGGAAGGCGACCGAGGCAACCACGCCGGCCAGCAGGATCAGCTGCCAGGCCCCGTACAGCTTCAGCGGGACGACCTCGGTGCGGTCGCGCTCCAGGTGGGCCTTGTCCTCGCGGGCATAGAACATGTGGTCCATGCCGTGGTGGGCGGCCAGCAGCAGCACGTTGATGAACAGCCACTCCGGGAACAGGTTGAAGGTCCACGTGAAGGGCACGCCGCGCAGCATTCCCAGGAACAGCGGCGGATCACCCAGCGGGGTCAGCAGACCGCCACAGTTGGCCACGACGAAGATCGCGAAGACGATCGTGTGCATCGCGTACTTGCGTTCCTTGTTGGTGTTCAGCAGCGGACGGATCAGCAGCATCGCCGCACCGGTGGTGCCGATGAAACTGGCCAGGACGGCGCCGATGGCCAGGAAGATCGTGTTGTTGCGCGGCGTGGCACGGATGTCACCGGCCAGGTGGATCCCGCCGGAGATCACGAAGAGCGACCCGAGCAGGCAGATGAAGCTGACGTACTCCTCCACCGCGTGCACCACCAGGTGGGGGTGGCCCGACAGCCAGACCCAGGCGACGACCGGCAGGCCGAGCAGCATGGCCACGCCCAGCTGCGTCCGCGGCTTCTCCCAGTGGTGCGCCAGCGAGGGCACCAGCGGGGCGATGGCGATGCACAAGAGCATCGTCGCGAAGGGAAGGACTGACCACCATGGCACCTGCATGGGGGTCATCTTGGCAGGTGTGTGCGATGTCGTGCGCCATCGGGGGTGCTGGCGTGTGGATCAGGCGGAGCTGCGCGTGGCGCCGATCGAGGCACTGATGACGCAGGCCATCGCCACCAGGTCGGTGCCGCTGAGCCGCTCACCCAACAGGATCAGCGCAGCCAGCGCCGCCACCGCCGGCTCCAGGCTCATGAGGATTCCGAAGACCCGGGTGGGCAACTTCTTGAGGGCCACTATCTCAAGGCTGTAAGGGATCGCCGTTGACAACAGGCCCACTCCCAGGCCCACCAGCAGCACCGGTACCGCCCACAGGGAGGCCCCACTGCTGTGCAGGGCCGGCGCCGTCACCACCGCCGCCCCGATCAGGCAGGAGAGCAGGAGGGCGTCGATGGCGCTCCAGCTCTCACCGACCTTTGCGGCCGTGAGGATGTAGCCACCCCAACAGGCGGCCGCCAGCAGGGCGAAGGCCACCCCCAGCGGGTCGAGCGGGGTGGGAGTGATGCCGAGCAGGGCCACGCCGGCCAGTGCCAGCACCGGCCACAGCAGGTCGCGGGCATGGCGGGAGCCGAGCACGCCCACGGTGAGTGGGCCCAGGAATTCCAGGGTGACCGCGATGCCGACGGGTAGCCGGGCCAAGGCCTGGTAGACCGCGGCATTCATGCCCACCAGGCAGACGGCATAGGCCAGCAGTGGCATCCACTGATGGGCTTGCGCCGGCGTGGCGCTTGGATGGCGGCGTCGGTGTGCCCGCGTGGCGGCAGTGGCCAGCAACAGCACCAGGCTCGCCCCGACCAGACGCAGCCACAGCATTCCGAGCGGGCCGACCACGGGGAAGGTCTGCTTCGCGACGGTCGCCCCCACCTGCACCGACGCGCTCGACAGCAGCACCAGCACGATGGCGGCGCCGCTGGGGCGGGTCACGGGTTCAGGCACCAGGCCAGCCTTTCATGCAGCGCCGGGAAGCCCCAGCCCTGCTGAAAATGCCCCTCAAACGGCCATCGAGGGAATTTGAACGTGTCGGGTGCCGTATGTGTGGCAATTTCTGCGCGCCTGATGGGTCGGCACCTCACAGGTCAGTGTCCGAGGGCTTGGTCCAGGGCCTCACGGATGGCCCGCTCGTCGGCCCCGAGTTGCCGGGCGCGGGCCACAAAGGTCTTCGTCAGCGTCGTCAGTGCCGATCCCGGGTCCACTTGGAGGCGCCCGATCACTGTCGTGCCTGCACGACGGGCCGTCGAGACGAACCCGGCGGCCTCCAGCTCCTTGTAGGCCCGCGCCACCGTGCCGGGCGCCACCCCCAGGTCTCCGGCCAACTGGCGCACCGGCGGCAGCTTCGATCCGTGCACCAGGCTCCCCGTGGTGATGGCGTGGGCGATCTGGCGTCGCAGCTGCTCGAAGGGTGGGGTCGGGTCGTGCTCATCCAGGGCGATGGGCAGGGTCACAGGACCGACCCCATCGCCGTGGCTCCCGACGCGGGAGTGGACCTCACGGGCATCCCCCGTCCTGGCACCAGGAGCACCGAGATGGCCCAGGTGCAGGCCAGCAAGGCGCACAAGGCGGAGACCACCAGCGCGAGGGCGAGCCAGGGGAAGGGTTCCAGCACCATCATCGCGGCCAGCAGGGAACAGGCGAGCAGGCTTCCGGCGACTCCGAGCAGGGCCGCGGCCGTCATGGCCTCGGCATTGCGCATACGGGCCTGGTCGTCGATCGCCACCACGACCGGGTCGGCACCATTGCGCGGCCGCCGCAGGACCAGGCCCAGCCCCAGGACGAGTACGAGCAGCACGCCGACCAGCACGACGGCGATCGGCATCGAGTACCAGGTGCCGGGGAAGGGCCCCTTGGTGCTGACCACCACACCCGGGTCCCCGGGACTCTGCAGCACCCGCCACTCGAAGGCGCGCCCGATGATGCCCATGCCGTCGGGACTCGTGTTCTGGTGGGCTGCACACCAGGTGAGCAGGGCGAGGAGACTGGCGCTCGTGGCCCCCAGCCCGAGGAGGAGGGCGCGGGGCAGGTAGCTGACGGGGTTGCGGGTCTCCAGCCCGGCGATGCCCGGCGTGCGGGCGCTGCGCCAGAGCCGGGCCTCCGTGGCGACGAGGGCCAGCACCAGGACCAGGGAGAACAACGACGGCGCCAACAGCACTCCACGTCCCAGCGGGAGGACCATGGCGGCAGCGATGCCCAGCACGGTTCCCGCCGCCACACCGATCCGTCGGGCAAGGATGCTGGCCCGGTCGAGGTGGGCGAGTCCCGGATGGGTGGCGGGGTCGGCCAGCAGGCGGGTGCGCCGCCGTTGGGTGAACATGCCCGTCAGGACGAAGGCGAGCGGTACGGCGACCAGTGCGATGAGGACCATGGCGGGCTCCCGGAACGACCTGATTTTGTATCAGGTGATTGATACAAGAATCCGTCGAAGGGGTTGCATGTGTCAAGGGGTTGATACAAATTCGGCGCGCGGACACTGAAATTGCAGCGCATACGGCGGCGAAGGAAATTTGAACGTGCCGGGTGCCGTATGGGCTGCATTTCTGGCGGCTCGAGCGCATGTCGGGCAGGGGGTAGGACGCACGGCAGTACGGGGCAGGTGGGACTGGGCTGAGTCGGTTGGCCTCGACTCAGGTGGGTCGGGGCGCCGCCCAGGCGGCGATGGGGCCGCGGATGCCGGCCTCGTCGAGGGCCTGCTTGGCCCGCTCGCGCAGTTCGCGCTGGACGCCCCACTGGTGGTTGGCCAGGCATTTCGCGGTCAGCCGCAGGGTCATCGCCTGGGCCGTGACCGCCTCCACGCCGAGCACCTCCGCCGGATCGACGAGGACGTCCACGAAGTCCTCGTCCTCGCTGAAGCGCGCAGCCACCTTGTCGAGCACCTCGATGGCGCGCGATGCGTTCTCACCGGGGTGGACCGGGATGTCCACCGTCGCGCTGCTCCACCCCTGCGAGACATTGCCCAAGGTGGTGATCTCGCCATTGCGCAGGTACCAGAGCATCCCGCTGGCATCGCGGACGCTGGTGACGCGAAGCCCCACGTGCTCCACGGTGCCGGTCACCTCGCCGCTGGTGATGACGTCGCCCACACCGAACTGGTCCTCGACGATCAGGAAGAGCCCGCTGAGCACGTCCTTGACCAGGCTCTGCGCGCCGAAGGCCAGGGCGACGCCGCCGACACCGGCCGAGGCCAGCAGGGGTGCCAAGTTGATCCCGAGATCGCCCAGGATCATCAGGACGGCCGTGACCGAGATCACCAGCGTCGCCGCGCTCCCGAGCACCGAGCCCATGGTCGCCGCGCGGGCGGTCTGGCGGCGCGATTCCAGGCCAGCGGCCTGGGCGATGACCTGACCGGGCCGGCCAAGCCGTTCCAGGTGCTGCAGGGTGCGCTGGGTGGACAGGGCGACGATGCGCCGGATGGCGACCTGGACGATCCAGCGGGCGAGCAGCGCCACCACGATGATGATGCCGATGGTGATGGCATCACTCGGCCAGTCGAAGGTGATCAGGGGCGTCATGGCACCCATTGTGACGGTTCGGCCCGCCGTCCCCGAAGGGCTGGCGGGCCGAACTGGTCGTTCCGGTGCCTGTCAGCGTCGGCAGGTGGGCACTCCTTGAACACCCTGCAGATGATGGGGTCGCAGGGATCTGGGGTGGATCCGAGGGGTGGGTGACGGACATGGTGAGCCTCCTCGAGACGAGGGGAGGCGTCTGCATTCTCCTTCGTGGACAGGGAATGCGTATAGCGTCAAAGCTCAAGGTGGTACTTCTTCTGGCTGATTGGCCACGGCGCGTGGGGTCACGCGCTCGAAGCGCTCCACTGCCGCTCGAATCATGGGGGAACGGGGCTTCGCGCGAGGCTGCGGCAGTGGCTGGCTGGCGAGAGTCCCGAGGTGATACTCGCCGGGGTCCGGTTCCCTCTGGACATCTTCGCGATGGCTTCGGGCTGGGGCTCGGTGTGGACCCTGGCGACCTCGGCGGTGGTCTGCGGGGGTGGTGGCCTGGCGTCGGGCTCTCGCCCGGTCCTGTGTGTGCAGACCTGGGGAACTGTGGCGCTCGTCAGCGCGATGAGGGGCACGAGCAGTTCCTGGGTGGGTTTTGCGACGCTGAACAGCAATTCTTCACTCAGCACTGGCGACAAGCACGCCACGCAACGGGTGACCCAATGGACATCAATGCTGACCATTCGTCCAGGAACTCGCTTGGTGGCCAGGCGGATTCTCTGCCCGACAAGCGTTTCTGGGTATTTGTCCAAGTGGCCGAAGGGTGATTTTCTCTCACGCGCCGGACAGGAAGGCCTTGATCACCGGGGCTGCATCCTGCGAACCCGAGCGGCCGTCGTGGACCATGGCCGAGACCGCGTACTGGCCGTTCCAGGCGATCATCCAGGCGTGCGTCCTGGGTGGCGTGGCGGTGCCGTACTCGGCGGTGCCGGTCTTGGCGCCGGTCATCTGGCCGGCCAGCACCTTGCCCGATCCGTCGCTGACCACGGCCTTCATCAGCGCCTGCAGTTGGCTGGCCTCGGCGGGGGTGAGCGTCGGTTCCTTCTGGGTGGGCTTCTTCTCGGCCACCAGCCAGGGCACCACCGTGTGGCCGGAGGCGACGGAGGCGGCCACCCCTGCCATCGCCATTGGGGAGGCCTCGACGGTGCCCTGGCCGATCATGTCGGCGGCCTTCGTCACCGGGTCCTTGGCAGTGGGCACCGCGCCGAAGAAGGAGCCGAAGCCAGCGTCGTGGTCCACGCCCATGCCCAGGCTCTGCGCGGCCTGCGCCAGGTCATCGGCGTCCAGGCGCTCGCGCTCGGCGATGAAGGCGGTGTTGCAGGAGTTCGCCAGTGCGTCGGACAGCGTGATGGTGCCGACCTTGCTGGCGGGAAAGTCGGAGTAGTTGGTGAAGACGCGCCCGTTGACGGTGACCTGCTTGGTGCAGGGGACCGGGCTGGTGGGGGTGAGCCCCTTGCGCAGCAGGGCCAAGGAGCTGGCCACCTTGAAGGTGGAGCCGGGGGCGAAGTGGCCCTGGGTGGCCACCGGCTGGCCGCCGGTGGCTGTCGAGGTGGCGGCGGCCAGCACGTCGCCGGTGCCCACCTTGACCACCACCAGTGAGGCGATGCCCTTCTGGCCGGACAGGGCCTTCTCCGCACGCTCCTGGAGGGTCCGGTCCAGACTGGTGGCCACCGGGCTCCCGGGCTTCGCCGGGCTGGTGAACAGGCGCTTGACCACGGGGGACGCGCTGGGCGACGGGCTCGCGCCGGTTTGGTCCGTGGGGCTGGTTGTGGGGCTGGGCGTGGGGCTGGAGCGTCGGACCACCTCGACGGTGTGCCCAACGGCGCCGCGCAGGCGGGCGTCGTGGCGGGCCTGCAGGCCGCTGGTGCCGACGATGTCGCCGGGCAGCACGTCCCCCTTGGCCTTGGCCACCTGCTCGGCCGAGGCCTCGCCGGCGCCGCCGAGGATGCCGACGGCGAAGCTGGCGCTGGGGGCCAGTGGCAGCTCGACGGGCAGGACGGCGACCCCGGGCATGGTCTTGGCGGCCGCGGGAACCTTGCCCTGGCGCAGGGTGATGGCCGGGACAAAGGCGCTCGGGCCGGCGCTGGAGACCCGCTTGGCGTAGGCGTCTGCGTCGATGTCGACGAGCTGGGCCAGGGTGCGGGCGGTGGTCTGGACGCTGGCCTGGGGCACCGACTTGTCGACCCCGACGCGCCAGGCGGTGGTCTGTTCCACCAGGGCCTGGCCATCCGCGCCGGTGATGGCGGCGCGGGTGGGCACGTCGCGCGTGTGGCGCAGTCGGGTGCTGGCGTCGAGGTCGGGCTGGACCACCTGGGGTTCCCAGCGCACCCGCCACTGCTGGCCGGCGAGTTCGAGGGTGGCGGTGCTGGTCCAGTCCCAGGTCTGGCTGCCCAGCGGAAGCCGGTGGGCCAGTTGTGCCGTCGCGGTTCCTGCCTTGTGGTCATAGCTGACCTGGCCTGGCGTGACGGTGGGGCGCAATCCGTCCATGCCGCCGACGAGCACGTCGAGCTCCTTCTGGGCGGCGCTGGCGGGGACCGACAGCGGGACGGCGGACAGGTCGTGGCTGCTCAGCCCCTTGGCCAGGGCGGTGAGGCTGGCGTCGGCGGCGGGGGCCCCGTCGGGCGGGGTGGTGGAGGAGCTGTCGGTGCAGCCGGTGAGCATGGCCAGGGCCGCGAGACCGGCCAGGGTGGACTTTGCAATCGATGCTGGGTTTCGCATGGCGCCTCCTGGGGGATTGGGCCGATCGTAACCGTCCGTCGGCGCCTCGGGGGCTTCTGGCGGCGGGTCGGGAATAGCTGGCACCCAGCTGCGGTTAAAGTAGATGAAACCTCAACTACCTGTTGGGGCGATCCTCTGCAGATCGAAGGAGCAGTCATGCAGATCGGCATCTTCACCATCGGCGACGTCACCGCCGATCCCACCAGCGGCACGATCCCCACCGAGAGCCAGCGGATCAAGGCCACCGTCGCGATCGCGAAGAAGGCCGAGGAGATCGGGCTTGACGTCTTCGCCACCGGCGAGCACCACAACCCGCCCTTCATCGCCCCGGCCAACCCGCCGATCCTGATGGCGCACCTGGCCGCCGTGACCCAGACGCTCATCCTGTCGACGGCCACCACCCTGATCACCACCAACGACCCGGTGCGCATCGCCGAGGACTACGCCTATGCGCAGCACCTGGCCGACGGCCGCATCGACCTGATGCTCGGCCGCGGCAACACCGGCCCGGTCTACCCCTGGTTCGGCAAGGACATCCGCCAGGGCATCAACCTGGCCCTGGAGAACTACAACCTGCTGCACCGGCTGTGGCGCGAGGACGTCGTGGACTGGAAGGGCAAGTTCCGCACGCCCCTGCAGGGCTTCACCGCCACGCCCCGTCCGCTCGACGAGGTGCCGCCCTTCGTCTGGCACGGCTCGATCCGTTCCCCGGAGATCGCCGAACAGGCCGCATACTACGGTGACGGCTTCTTCCACAACAACATCTTCTGGAACATCGAGCACACCATGCAGATGGTCGACCTGTACCGCCAGCGCTACCAGCACTACGGCCACGGCCGGGCGCAGGATGCGATCGTCGGGCTGGGGGGACAGTTCTTCATGCGCAAGAACTCGCAGGACGCGGTCAAGGAGTTCCGCCCCTACTTCGACAATGCGCCGGTCTACGGACACGGCCCGTCGCTGGAGGAGTTCAGCTCCATGACCCCGCTGACGGTCGGATCGCCCCAACAGGTGCTGGAACGCTACCTGGGAATGACCGAGAAGGTGGGCCACTACCAGCGCCAGCTCTTCCTGATCGACCACGCCGGCCTGCCGCTCAAGACCGTGCTGGAGCAGCTGGACCTGCTGGGTGACATCCTGCCCGAGATGCGCAGGGGCTATGCCCAGGGGCGTCCGTCCAACATCCCCGAGGCGCCCACCCACGCATCGATGGTGGCCGAGCGGGGTGCCGTCGCCGAGGCGGCACAGCACCACTTCGGTGACAAGAAGGACATCTGGACCGGGACCAGCGACCGCGACCAGAACGATCTTTGAGCGGCGCCCCGGGAAGAAGATCGGGTCAGATGTCCAGAAGCTCTTGTGGGCCAGGGGTCGGCGACGGTTCGCCGACCCCTGGCCGTGTGATGATCGTTGCCGAGGCCGCAGTCGCCCCGGTCACGCTTGTCCCCAGATGACGGGACAATTCCGGGCTCGGAACTGAAGACACCTTGTGGGAAGTCCCGACGACTGCGGATCTGGCGCGATGGGCACGTACCGTCGTTGGCGAGGCCCGAGTCGGGGGACCGGTGTCATCAGAAGGGAATCATGAAGGCAACTTCACTGACCATGGGGGCACTGTGTGTTGCCGGGATCTTCTCGGCTGCCGCGACGGCCCACACCGCCGGCATCAAGGCGATCTGGATCGCCCTGGCGATGATTGCACTGGCGCCGATGCTCGGGCTGGAACTGAGCGTACGCCGCAAGCAGGAGCCGGCCTTGGCCGTCGCCGCCCCGGCCGTGGTCGCATCCGGTGCCGAGGCCGTCGAGAGTGAACAGCTGGCCGAGGTGATCCACGTCGACTTCAGACGGGGCCGCGCCGCCTGATCCGGCGCACCTGGTCCGCATTGCCGGGACCAGCGCCTGAATTCCCATCGCCCGCCTCAGGCACCCAGCCGCATCCACGCCGTCGAGCGGGAACGCACCGCCAGCGTCGCCAAGCGGGCCAACAGGTAGCCGCCGTAGGCGAACCACAGCCAGACCACGCCCGCCTGCAGGTGGTTGACCAGCAGCGCCAGCGGCAGGTAGGCCAGCGTCGCCACCAGCCCGGCCCCGGCCAGGTAGCGGGCATCGCCGGCGCCGATCAGCACGCCGTCGAGCACGAAGACCACGCCCGCGGCCGGGGTGATCACCGCCAGCACCACCAACAGCCGGGACAGCAGGTGCTGCACGTCGGTGTCGGCGGTGAAGACCGGCACCAGCAGCGGGCGCACCAGTACCAGCAGCAGCGCGAAGACCACCCCGCCACCGGCGCCCCACCAGCACAGCCTCGCCGTGATGGAGCGCACCCGGTCGGGGTCGCCGGCGCCCAGGCAGTGGCCCACCAGGGCCTGCGCGGCGATCGCCAGTGCGTCCAGCGCCAGGCACAGGAAGGCCCAGATCGAGTTGTTCACCTGGTGGGCAGCCAGGCCCACCTGCCCGGTTCGCGCGGCGACGGCGACGGTGGCGGCCAGGCTGACCTGCAGCCAGACGCTGCGCAGCACCAGCCAGACGCCGCCCTGGGCAGCCTCCAGGACGCCGTGCAGCCGGATGCCCATCGGGGTGCCGACGGCCCGGGCACCGCGCAGCACGACGGTGGCCAGTACCGCCGAACCGATCGCCTGGGCCAGCAGCGTGCCCAGGGCGGAACCGCGGATGCCCATGTCCAGCTGGTACATGAACAGGTAGTTGAGCCCGATGTTGGCCAAGTTCATCGTCACCGCCACCCGCAATGGGGTGCGGGTGTCCTTCAGCCCGCGCAGCACCCCGGTCGAGGCCAGCATCAGCAGCAGCAACGGCAGGCCCCAGCCGGCGGTGCGCAGGTAGCTGACGGCTTGCGCGGTGACCTCCGGGCTCGCGCCGTACCACCCGACCACCGTCGGGGCCGCTCCTTGCAGGGCCAGGGCCAGCACCAGGCCGAGACCGAGGCCCAGTGCCATGCCGTCGATGCCACCGGCCAGCGCACGGGCATGGTCGCCCGCACCGATGCGCCGCGCCACCGAACTGGTGGTGCCGTAGGCGAGGAAGACGCACAGGCCGTTGATGATGGCCAGCACGCTGGTGGCCAGGCCCAGGCCGGCCAGTTGGGTGGTGCCGAGGTGGCCCACCATGGCCGAGTCGGCCATCAGCAGCAGGGGTTCGCTCACCAGGGTGGCGAAGGCGGGGATGGCCAGGGCGGCGATCTCGCGCCCGATCCCCGGGGCGTTCCTGCGGTCGCGCTGCTCGACGGGGGTGCTCACCGGCCCCACTCTAGGACGGGCCGGCGGAGGCAGCGGCCGGGAATGTGGCGGCCGCCGCAGGTGTTGTCGTGGTGAAAGGGTGAGTACATGAACATCGTTGCCATCAGCGCTGGACTGGGGGATCCGTCCAGCAGCCACATGCTTGCCGAGCGCCTCGCGACGGCGACCGGTGCCGACCAGGTGCGCCACGTCGAGCTGCGCCTGGTTGCGCACGAACTGGTCAATGCCCTGCTCACCAGGGTGCAGTCGCCGGCCCTGGCCGAGCTGGTGGAGGCGGTCGTCGACTCCGACGGCTTGGTGGTGGTCAGCCCCGTCTTCAACGCGCAGCACTCCGGACTGTTCAAGATGTTCTTCGACGTCCTGCACGAGGGTGCGCTGCTCGACAAGCCGGTCCTGCTCGCCGCCACGGGCGGCAGCTCGCGCCATTCGCTGGCCATCGACTCCACCATGCTGCCGCTGTTCTTCTACCTGAAGGCCGCCGTGGTGCCCACCAGCGTCTTCGCCGCCACCGAGGACTGGGGCCATTCCAGTTCGGGTCTGGACGATCGCATCGTGAAGGCCGCCCAGGAGCTGGCCGAGATGGTGCGACTGCGCTCCGGTGACTCGCTGGCCGAGCGGGTCGACGACGAGCAGCCTGCCTCGCGGCTGGCCGAGCCTTCGAAGGCGAAGGGGGCCAAGCGGGCCGACGCCGACGACATCACGCTCAGCAAGAGCTTCCAGGAGATGTTCGACGCGATCTGATCCTCGGCGCGAGCGGTGTTCGACGCGAGCGGTGTTCGACATGATCTGGGGCTCACACCCGCCGCATCGCTGCCACACAGACGACGCACAGGCTTCGTCGCGAATGTGGAGCCATGAACACGACGAGCAACCAGACCCCCGCCCCCACCACCCGCACTGGCGCCCTGCGCCGGACCATGGCCGGCCTGCTGGCCGCCGGCACCATCGCCTTCGGCGGCCTCGGCACCCTCTCGCCCGCCGACGCCTCGGCCGCCGGTGTGCGCCAGCAGGCCGTCGCAGTGCAGACCACCAGCCTCCAGGTGTCCCCGGCCACCACCGGCTCCGAGCCCAGGCGCGGCGGCGAGTGAGCAGAACTCGACTGGCACCGTCCATCCGGTGAAATCTTCAGGAAAGTGGGGCATCCCCGCACCGCAGCCCCGTTGATTCCCGTGACCACGGGAAATGCGGCCTTTTCCCCGGTCTGGGGCCAGTTGGTGGCGTCACCCCGCATCCAACCGCCCCGGCTACTGGCGATGATCTTGCAGACAAGGGAATCGTCTCTCCCGGGGCCATCTGTTGTCCATGACGGGCTCTTCCAGGAGCACGTCGACAGCCGTCATTATGACGGTGGGCGGGTTTGGGACATTCGTGCAACTCTCGCCGCATGGCACGCACGAGCACTGCCAGGAAGTCATCGCCGATACGGTTGTCGGCCACGCCTTCCGGCAGCCCCACCACCGACACCGGAGCACCAGAGGCCTCTGCACAGACGCCTCTGGCCCGGGCAGCAGCAACCCCCTTGGGCGCCCACTTGAGGCCACGCCGCAGTCCGCGCCTGGTCGCAGCCGGAGTGCTGCTCGCCAGTCTCGGCGGCCTCGGCGGGGCCATGGCCTACCAGCAGGCCTCACACGCCAACCAGGTGCTGGTGACCACCCGCACCGTGCCCCGCGGCAGCGAACTGCGCCCGTCGGACCTGGCCGTGGTCACCATCGGTCAGGCACCCGGGGTGCACACCGTGCCCGCCGAGCAGCTCTCCAGCCTGGTCGGACGCCATGCGCTGGTGGACCTGCCCCAGGGCTCCCTGATAGGTGCCTCGTCGATCGGTGAGCTCGCGTTGCAGCCCGGACTCACCCAGCTCGGCCTCAAGCTCGCCCCCGGCCGCCTGCCCAACCAGGCCCTGCCGCAGGGAACTCCCGTCCAGCTGGTCGAAGTGACCTCCGACAAGGCCGAATCCACCTCACTGCTGGTCGATGCTCAGGTGGTGGTGGCCCCCAGCACCCTGCCCGACGGCAGCACCCGCGTGCTCGACGTCTCCGTCCCCGAGGCCCAGGCGCAGCGCTTGGCCGACCTCGCCGCCCGCGACCTGCTGGTCGTGGTGCGACGCCCCGGAGGCTGAGATGGCCCTCATCGTGCTCACCAGCGCCGCGGGATCCCCCGGCGTCACCACCAGCGCGCTGGGCCTGGCCTTGCAGTGGCCGCGCGATGTGCTGCTGGTCGACGCCGACCGCGATCCCGCCCAGGCCCTCCAGTCCGGCTGGTTGCGGGGCGCCGACCTGGCCGGCCGGGGACTGGCCGCCCTGGCCGGTGCCCACCGTGAACACCGCTCCCTGTCTGAGGAGCTGTGGCTGCAGACCATCCCGCTGGACCAACAGCCTGACCAGCGCACCCCCGAGACGATGCTCGAGGCCGGCGACGAGGCCCGGCGACGACCCGAGCGACGTTTCCTTCCCGGCTTCACCCATCCCGGCGCGGTGAGCCTGTTCACCCCGGTCTGGCAAGGGCTCTGCGATGCCCTGCTGGCCCTCGACCAGGTGGGCACCGACGTGCTCGTCGACGCCGGACGGATCGGCCGCGATGGACTGCCCGAACCGCTGGTGGCGGCCGCACACCTGGCGTTGGTGACCTGCCGCAGCTCCCTGCCCTCACTGGCCGGGGTACGCCTGCACCTGCCGACCCTCCAGGCCCAGGCCGAGGGGGCGGCCACCCACGTCGAACTGCTGGTGGTCGGCCCCAACCGGCCCTATGCCAGTGCCGAGATCGGCACCCAGTTCGGCTGCCCCGGCCACAGCCTTGCCTGGGAGCCCCGCCACGCCGCAGTGCTCTCCGACGGGAGCCCACCGCCCCGCGGACTCGGCCAAGGAGCCTTGGCGCGCAGCCACCGCGCGCTGGCCTCCAGCCTCGCCGAGCAGAGCCGTCGTCGCTCCGAGGTGGTCGCCGGGACCCGCTCCAGCCAGGACTGGGGCAAATGATGGCACGTCAGGATGCCGTCACCCCCGAGCTGGGGAAGGCACTGGCCGGGCTCGGCGCTCCCCGCCCGGTGAACCACCGGCCCCAGTGGTCCGTGCCCCGCCCCGCCGCCGCAGCCGAGGACGTCGTGCCCGGCCCGCAGGTGGACTGGGAGGTGGTGGTGCTGTTGCGCCGCCGCGCCTCAGAGCAGATCACCGACGCCAGCGAGCACTTCAGCAGCGACCGCGGCCACGCGATGGGCGCCGAGGACCGCCGCATGATGGGCCGATCGGTCATCCGCCAGGTGGTGCGCGGCCATGCCGAGGAGCTGGCCCGGCAGGGGCAGGCGCTGTGGCCGCTGGAGCTGGAACAGGCCTATGCCGCTGCCGTGGAGAATGCGATCTTCGGCTACGGCCGGCTGCAACCGCTGTTCGAGATCCCCGATGCGGAGAACATCGAGATCCACGGCTGGGACGGTGTCGTCGTGCAGTACGGCGACGGCCGTCGCGAACCGCACCCGCCCGTCGCCAGCTCCGACGAGGAACTGGTGGAGGCGATCAGGTTCCTCGGCGAGTCGGCCAACCCGAGCCGTCCCTTCGACGACGCACACCCGATGATGACCCTGGCGCTGGGCAACCGCTTCCGCCTGCACGCGATCGCCTTCGGCCTGAGCTACCGGCCCAGCATCATCATCCGCCAGCACATCCTCACCTCGATCAGCCTACGCCAGCTGGCCGAGGGCGGCATGATGCCGCTGGAGGTGGCCAAGCTGCTCCACGAGGCGATCCTGGCCCGCAAGTCGATCGTCGTCTCCGGGGACCAGGGCGCAGGAAAGACCACCTTGCTGCGTGCCCTGATCGACGCGATCCCTGCCACCGAACGCTTCGGCACCCTGGAGACCGACTACGAGCTGCTCACCCACCTGCAACCGGGCCGCACGAACATGCTGGCCCTGCAGGCGCGCATCGGCATGGGGGAGCGGGGTGCCGATGGCAGCCGCACCGGAGAGTTCACCATCGGCGACCTGATCCCCGAGGCCCTGCGGCAGAACCTGTCGCGCCTGGTGGTGGGCGAGGTGCGTGGCGGAGAGGCCGCGGCCATGTTCGAAGCCATGCAGTCGGGCGCCGGCTCGCTGAGCACCACCCACTCCCACTCGGCGGCCTCCACCATGGACCGCCTCGCCTCGCGCGTCGCCCAGGGCGGCGTGCTGGGCATCGACGAGGCCTACCGGCAGATCGCGCACAACATCCACCTGCTGGTGCACGTGCGGCTGGTCGACGACACCTGGCGCGGCGGGACCCGCAGCCGCCACATCAGCGAGATCCGGCTGCTCACCGGCGCCATCGAGGGCGGACGGCCCGTCACCCACCTCGTCTACCGGGCCGGGACGGCCACCCGGCAACCGGTCTGGCACCTCGATCCACAGCTTGTGGACGAGCTGGTCGAGTTCGACGGCAGTTTCGAGGCCTCACGATGAACCAAGTGGTGGCCGGACTGTGTGCCGCGGCCGTCGTCGCGGGCCTGTTGCTGCTTGTGGACGGGATTCGACCCCGGCCACGAGAGTTTTCCACAGGTTCGTCCACAGATCTGTGGAGAAGTCTGGGTCAACGGTGGACGAAGCGCTCCCGAGCCTGGCGGATCCGTGCCGGACTGGCCGCCGCCGGCGCCCTCGTGCTCTTCCTCGTCACCGGCTGGCCCGTGATGTTGCTCGCCACCCCCGCGCTGGTGATGGGGCTGCCCGCCCTGCTCGCCGACCCGCCCAATCGCGACATCGAGGTGCTGGAGGCCCTCGACCGCTGGGTGCGCTCGCTGGTCTCGTCGCTGCCCACCGGCAAGTCCATCACCGACGCCATCCGCGCCACCGCACCCCAGGCGCCGGCCACCATCCGCACCCCGGTGCAGCTGGTGGTCGCCCGGCTGGAGGCGCGCTGGACCACCCGCGAGGCCCTGCTGGCCCTGGCCGACGACCTCGACAGCCCCGACGCCGATGCCGTCATCGCCGCCCTGGTGCTGGCCGCCCAGCGCGGCGGGCAGGGCGCCACCGCCACCCTGTCGGGCCTGGCCGATTCCATCCAGGCAAGGCTTCGCGCCCTGCGCGAGATCGAATCGGAACGCTCCAAGCCGCGCATCGTGGTGCGCCAGGTGACCGTGATCAGCATCGTCGCGCTGTCCGTGGCGGTGGTGGCCAGCCCCGGCTTCTTCGCCCCCTACGGCAGCCCGATCGGGCAGCTGATGGTCTGCCTGCTGCTGGCCGGCTATGTCGGCTCGCTGATGGCGATGCGTCGGGTGACCCGTCCGCGCCAGCGCGAACGCATCCTGCGCCGCCCGGGCCTCGCGGAGGTGGGCCATGCCTGACCTGACGATTGCCGTGGTCGCCCTGTGCGGCTGCCTGCTGGCCGGTGGCCTCTTCCTGGTGGGGCTGGGGCTGCGCGGACGCCCGCCCCGGCTCGACGACGCCCTGGCATCTCTTGCCGGGCAGCAGTCCGCCGAGACCGTGGAGCGGGTCGAGGTCACCGATGAGGAGCTGCTGCCGCGGCTCGGTGCCTGGGCCTTCACGCGGCTGCGGCTTCCCTTGTCGGCTCGCAGCCGGCAACTGCTGGCCTTGCGGGGACGCTCCATCGGGGACTTCGTCGCCGAGAAGCTGTTGCTGGTGCTGCTCGGGCTGGCCACGCCGCTGCTGGCCACCGCCGCCCTGCAGGGCATGGGGCAGCTGGTGCGTCCCGTGCCGCTGGTCGCCTCGATCGCGTGCGCGGTGGTGGGCTGGGTCTGGCCCGACATCGCCCTGCGCCGCTCCGACGAGGGAGTGCGTGCCGATGCCGGCGAAGCGCTCTACACCTACTTCGACCTGGTGACGCTGGAGCGGCTGGCCAATGCCTCGGCCAGCCAGGCGATGCTGCAGGCCGCGAGCCTGTCCGACTCGGTGCTGTTCACGCGCCTGCGCACCGCCCTGGAGCGTTCCCGGCTGGAACAGCGCCCGCCGTGGCAGGAGCTGCACCGGCTCTCCCAGGAGCTCTCGCTGCCGCAGATTGCCGACATCGCCGACGTGATGCGCCTCGACGAGCAGGGTGCCGCGCTCACCCCGGCCCTGCGGGCGCGCGTCGCCGAGCTGCGCGATGCCCACCTGGGCAGGGAGAAGCTCGCCGCCCAGCAGGTCTCGGAACGGATGACGGTCTGGATGGTCATCCCGTCGATGATCTTCGGCCTGGCCTTCCTGACCCCGCCGATCCTCACGCTGCTGGGGCTCGGATGAGTTCTCCACAGCTGTCCACAGATTTCCCGTCAATTGTCCACAGACCTGTGGACAACTGACAGCCCGTCGCCACACTCCTGTTGAAAGGAAACCTGACATGAATCGCAAGAACGTGAACCTCGACCTCCTGGTCGGCCTCGTCGTCTGCCTGCTCCACCCCATCGAGCCGCCCGGCGCCGGTGGGCGACGTGACGAGCGCGGCTTGTCCCAGTCCACCGAGAACGCGGTCCTGCTGGCCGGCGCGGTCGCCATCGCGATCATCGTCGTCACCGCCGTGAAGGCCTATGTCACCAAGAACATGCCCAAGTAGGACCCGATGAAGCCCCGCCTGCCCGCCCCGCCAGTGCCCCGCACCGAGCGCGGCATGTCCGAGTCGATCCAGTGGGCCGTGCTGCTGCCGGTCCTGCTGCTCAGCGTGCTCGGCATCATCCAGGCCGGCATCGTCCTGCACGCCCGCACCGCCGCCCACCATGCCGCCCTGGCCGGGGCGGAGGCCCAGTCGCTGGCCGGGCAGGGCAGTGGCGTCGCAGAGCGGGTGGCCCGCGAGGTCGCGGGCCAGTCAGGCCTGCTCGACGTGCAGGTGCGGGTCGGCGGGGCCGGTGAGGTGACCGTCGACGTGGAGGGTCGCGTGGACGGCTTCTTCCCGATCGGCCCGCGCACCGTTCAGGCCCACGCCGAGATGCCCAGGGAGGCGCCATGAGCCGTATCAACAGGGCTCCGGCGGAGCCTCGCTGCGACGAGCGCGGCTCGGTGGCCCTCGAACTGGTGCTGGTGGTACCCGTGCTCGTGCTGGTGCTGTGCGTGCTCACGGCCGGCTGGCGGCTGTGGACGGCCCGCACCCAGGTGCAGCAGGCCGCCTCGGCCGCCGCCCGCGCCGCGACCTTGGAACGAGAAGCCGGCGCCGCCCGGGCACGGGCTGTGCAGGTGGCCCAGGCCAGCCTCCAGGTACCCGGGCTGCAGTGCGGGGACCAGCGGATCGACATCAACCTGTCCGGCTTCTCCACAGCCCCCGGCGCCGAGGCCGACGTGGCCGTGATGGTCTCCTGCCGGATTCCGCTCGCCGACCTGCTGGTTCCCGGACTGCCCGGCTCCTGGCAGGTGCAGGCCGACCAGTCCCACCGACTCGACACCTTCAGGGAGAGACGACCATGACGCGCGTGCTGAGGGGCCTGGGCTCGCTGGTGACCCTCGTGCTGCTGGTGGCCGGTGCCCCGCTCCTGCTGTTGCGGACCGGACGGCTGGGAGGCATCACCGGCCTCGACTGGGACGCGCTGGTGCGGGTGCCCGACACCGGCGCCTTCCTGCTGGCCGTCATCACCTTGGTCGGATGGGTGGCCTGGGCGGTGGTCCTCGCCTCGGTGCTGGCCGAGCTGGCACGACTGGTGAGCCGGGGACGGGTGCGCATCCGGATTCCTGGCGCCGGCTTGGCTCAGTCCGTGGTCGCCGTGTTGGTGGCGGCCGTGGCGGCCATGGTGGTGCCACCTGCCTCGGCAGCGGCGCAGCAGGCGGAGCGTCCGGCGCCCATCACCGCCAGCGCGCACCCGCACGCGCCTGCCAGTCCGTTCGCGCGTCCCGAGGCTCCCGTGCCGAGCGCGGCTCCGGATGGCTCCGTCCCGGACCGCACGGCGCAGACCCCTGCTCCTGAGACTCCACCCGGGCCGCAGCTGCGCACCCACCGCGTGGTGGCCGGTGACGACCTGTGGAGCATCGCGGAAGAGCACTACGGCGACGGCACCCGCTGGCGCCAGATCGCTGCCGAGAACCAGATCAGCGACGTCACCCGTCTGGAGGTCGGGGCCGAGCTGCGCCTGCCGGGTCTTGCCGTGGCGAAGCCGGGAACCGACAAGACGGAACCGGCAGGCCCACGGGAGCACGTCGTCGCCCCCGGCGAGAGCCTCAGCCAGATCGCCGCCGACGAGCTGGGCGACCGGGAGCGCTGGCCCGAGATCCAGCAGCTGAACGAGTCCGCAGTCACCGATCCGGACGTGGTGCAGCCCGGATGGCGGCTGACCCTGCCCGACGCGCCCTCCCGCGACCGGCAGCCCCCGGACCCCACCGAGCAGGCCGGGGATCGCGCGGGGGCCGCGGCCTCACAGCCGACGAGCTCGCAACCGACCAGCCAGCAGAGCCGGCCCAGCCAGTCCGATGGGTCCAGTCGACCCAGTCAGCCCGACGGGTCCAGTCGACCCAGTCAGTCGGGCGAGCCCAGCCGATCCTCGGAGCCCTCCCAATCCCCTGGGGCCGTGCAGGGCCCGACCCGACCTGCCCAGCCGTCCCGGGCGAGCCTCGCCCCGACGCAGGCTCCCGAGCTGGAGGCGACCTCGCAGACCCTCGACGTGCTGGGGGACCCGAGCCGGGCCGTGCTCGGGGGCATGGGGGTGCTGCTGGCCGCAGCCATCAGTTCCGCCCTGGTGGCGCGACGACGCGAACAGCTCGGCGGGCGGGGCCTTGGCCGCCGGATCACGTTGCCGGACCGTGAGGGCCTGAGGCTGGAGTCGGCGATGGCCAGGGCAGCCTCGACGGTGCAGGAGGCTCCGGTGGAGGCCTGCCCGACCTCGGTGCTGCTCGGCGAGACTGACAATGGCGAACCCGTACTGCACGACCTGGAGGCCGTCCGCAGCACCGCCGTCCTGGGTGATCCTGAGGGGGTCGCCGGTCTGCTGGCGGCCACCACCACCGGTTTGGCCCTGCAGCCCTGGTCGGCCGAGAGCCGGCTGGTACTCGTTGGTGAACTGCCCTGGATGTCGCTGTTGGACCATCCGCAGCTCACCCACCTGCCCGATGCGGAGCAGGGCCTCACCCACTTGGAGCGCAGCCTGGCGGCCCGGCGGGTCGCGCTGGGGCGGGCCCGGCTCGAGGTCGAGGCGCGGGACGGGAATGTCGACCTGGAGCGCCTGCGCCAGGACCCCGACCGGTGGGAGGCCTGGGCGCCTCAGGTGCACGTCTTCGCCGAGGCGCTGGACGAGCAACAGTGGCGCCGCATCACCGCCGGTCTCGACGGCGCCGCCGTGGGGATCAGTGTGCTGGCCGCCGCCCGGACGGTGCCGCGCTGCGGGGAGATCATCGAGGTCACCGCGCAGCCGTCCGGAGAAGAGCCCGCCCCCGACCAGGGCGTCCATGACCAGGGCACACCGGGCGAGGACGCGCAGGACGAGGTGCCCGCCACCCCGCCGGTCGCACGCCTGTGCTCCACCGGCGAGACCTTCACCGCCCACCAGCTGCAGACGCGCGTGCGACGAGCCCTGGTCGGGCTTCTGCAGGCCAGCAGCGGCGACGAGGACCTCCCAGCCCCATGGTGGGCCGACGACCTACCCCCCACCATCACGCCCATCGACCAGCGCAGCGCTGTCCACGAGCTCGACGAGGAGACCCCTGTGGCACCCACCGGTGAAGACCACCCGATCCTCAAGCTGCTCGGCCCGATCGAGTTGGATGGCGCGCAAGGACCGGAACCGACCCGGGCTCGTCGCCAGTGCATCGAGTACGCCGCGTGGATCCACTGCAATCCCTGCGCCACGGCGACGATGATGGCCCGCCAGCTACTGGTGGCCGAGGGCACCCGCCGCTCCAACATGAGCCGACTGCGCACCTGGCTGGGTACCGACGCCAACGGCGAGCCCTACCTGCCCGATGCCTACTCCGGACGCATCCAGCTGCACCCTGGCGTCAGCACCGACTGGGAACGGGTGCAGCTGCTGGTGGGCCGCGGGGTGAACCACACCGACACCGGCACCCTCACCGAGGTGCTGCGGATGGTCCGCGGCGCCCCGCTGGCCGATGCGGCGCCGGGGCAGTGGCACTGGGCCGAGGAGCTGCGCTGCGACATGGCCTCGGTGGTGCGCGACGTCGGTGTCGTGCTGGCGGAGCGGGCCCTGCAGGCCGGCGACGTCGACCTGGCCCGGTGGGCCGCCAGCCGCGCCCTGGTCGTCGCCCCCAGTGACGAGATGCTGCTGCGCGCCCGGATCCGCACCGAGCACCGGGCCGGCAACCGCCTGGAGGTGGAGCGACTGGTGATGCAGGCCACCCGTGCAGCCCGCGCCCAAGGGGTTGACCTCGACGACCAGACGGTCATGCTCGTGCAGGAGGTGATGGAAGGACGCCAGCGCGCGCGAGGTGCGTGACTGGTGTCCTGCGCAGTCCGGCAGCAGTCCAGCAGCAGCGCGGACACGGGCGCGGCCGAGGCTGTGGCCACGGTGGCCAACAGCGCGACCAGGGGTGTGGCTGACGGCGTGGCCGGCTCAGAGGTTCGCCGCCACCGTCTGGGCCAGCAATTGCTGGCCATCGGCGCCCAAGTGGATGCCGTCGTCGGCGAAGATCCCTCCCTGCCCGGGAGCAGTTGCGCCGTCACCCAACTCGTCCACCGGCACGAAGACGGCACCCGCCCCGTCGCACGCCCGGCGGCTGGCCCGGTCCAGGGCAGCGGCATCGGCGCGCAGCAGCCCGGACAGAGGCCAGCGCACCGGCTGCGCGTCGGCCACCGGGGGGACACCGAGCACCACCAGGCGTCGCCCGTCGCGGCGCAGCAGGCGCAGCGTCGCCGTCAGCTCCTCGCCCCACTGGCGCACCTCCCGGCGGGAGAGCAGGTCGTTGAAGCCCACCGCCAGCACCACCACCTGAGCCGAGGGTGCCACCAGCTGCACCAGACGGCCATGCACGTCGGCGATGTCGGCGTCGTCCTCGGCCACCACCTGCCACAGCACCTCGCACCGCTCCCGGTCAGCCAGCAGCTGCCCGAGCAGGCCGGGCAGTGCCTGGGCAGCACTCCCCAGACCGGCGCCGGCGGCTGTCCGGTCGCCCAGCAGCACCAGGTGCAGCCGCTCCAGGGAGCCCGCCGGCGCCCCCGCGTCCCGCACGGTGGGCCGGCACACCCCGTGCCGGTCGGCGGGAGAGGAGGTCAGGCCGGTCAGCGACTCGCGGCCCTGCCGCACGGCCACCGGGCGCAGCATCGACAGCAACGGGTTCATGCCCGAAATCCTAGGCATCGGGAACAGTCCGCGGGAGAATGGCGCCGTACGGAGAGTAGAAAGTTCAACGAAGGAGAGTCATGAAGATCGCCATCATCGTCGGCAGCACCCGCGACAACCGCGTCGGACGTGGCATCGCCGACTGGGTCGCCGCCCGCGCCGAGACCCGCACCGACGCCACCTTCGAGCTGGTCGACCTGGCCGACGTCAACCTTCCGATGCTCTCGAGCGCCGTCCCTCCGGCCGGCCTCAACAAGCAGTACACCGAGCCCGAGGTGCAGGCCTGGAGCCAGAAGATCGACGAGTTCGACGGCTTCGTCTTCGTCACCCCCGAGTACAACCACGGCGTGCCCGCCGCCATGAAGAACTCGGTGGACGTCATCGGGCCGGAGTGGATGAAGAAGGCCATCGCCTTCGTCGGCTACGGGGCATCCGGCGGCGTGCGCTCCGTCGAGAACTGGCGCACCATCGTCGCCAACTTCAACATGTACGACATCCGCAATGCCCTGGAGATCAACATCTTCACCGAGATCGGCGAGGACGGCTTCGAGCCGAGCGAGCGCCGCGTCGCCGAGATCGCCGACCTCTTCGACACCCTGGTGCCCGCCGCGAAGGCCATGGCCACCCTGCGCTGAGGCGCAACCCTCGACGAGTACACGACCGGCGTCGAGGCGTGCTCCTCACACCCCGGTGCCGCGTTTCACGTGAAGCATCCTCAGCACAAGCGCCGCGCGGCGCTCCCGGCCTGGGCGCCGTAGCCGCCACCGAAGAGCACCGCATGCACCAGCAGGGGATGCAGCTGGTGCAGGGCCGTGCGCTCGCGCCAGCCGTCACCGGCGCCCCAGGCCTCGGCCCACGCGTCGCCGAGGCGTCGAAGGTGCGGGGCGCCGAAGAGGTCAAGCATCGCCAGGTCGGTCTCGGCGTGCCCGCCATGGGCTGCCGGGTCGATCAGCACGGCGCCGTCCCGGGTGAACTGCAGGTTGCCCGCCCACAGGTCGCCGTGGATGCGGGCGGCGGGACGGTCGTCGTCGAAGTCACCGTCGACCAGGCGCGCGCAGGCCCTTTCCACGGCATCAAGCGAGGCAGCGTCGAGCGAGCCGGCGTCGAAGGCCCGGCGCGCGAAGGGCAGCACCCGGAAGTTCGCGTAGAACTCGCCCCAGCGCGGCATCGGGGCCGACGGCATCGGCAGCAGCGCGTCGCCGATGAAGCCATCGCCCTGCCACCCCGTGGGGGCCGCGCCGAACCCGGGCGCGCCGAACAGGTGGGTGCGGGCCAGTGCCCGCCCGAAGTCCTCTGCGGCCTCGACGGTCGCCAAGCCGGGCACCAGTTCCGGTTCGCTGAGGTGGTGCTCGTCGAAGTCCAGCACCTCGACCACCGCGGCGCCGCCCTCCGCCGTCGCCTCAGCGAGCCAGCCGAGCCCAGCCGCCTCCCAGGCGAACAGGCCCCGGGGCGCCCCGGCGCGACGCTTGGTGAAGATCGGTTCCCCAGCCATGGTCAGCGGAGTCCGCGGATGCGATCCTTCAGGCTCTTGGCCTGGGGCTTGGACTCGTCGACCCGCTCATCGAGCTCGATCCAGCGGGAATCACAACCGGGGCAGCGATAGACGGGAGCGCCCTCGACCTTCTCGCCGGTCTTGAGGATGCCGCAGCCGTCCTCGCAGGGATGGGTTTCGATGAAGCGTGCTGGCATGGTCCAATCCTGCCCGACCGGTCAATGCCTGCCGCCCTCAGTCCTCGATGGCGCGTCAGTCCTCGATCGCGCGTCAGTCCTCGATGGCGCGTCGCGGCCTCGCCACAGGTCCGGGCTCCGGCGGGGCGGCATGCTCGGGCTGGACGGGCATGGCCGGGTCAGCTGCCACCGTCGACGCGCTGGTCCCGGCCGTCCCGGCAGCTCCAGCAGCCCCAGCAGTCTGCTCGGACGCGGCCGTCGCGGGCTCTCCCGGCCCGAACCGTCGCGGCCACCAGAAGCGGTCGCCCAGCAGCAGCGCCAGCGAGGGCACCAGCACCGTGCGCACCACCAGGGTGTCGAGCAGCACGCCGATGAAGATCACCACGCCCAGCTGCGCCAGCACCACCAGCGGCAGCACGCCAAGCACGGCGAAGACCGCAGCGAGCAGGATTCCGGCGCTGGTGATGACGCCACCGGTGGCGGTCAGCGCCCGCAGCATGCCCTTGCGGCTGCCGAAGGTCTTGGCCTCCTCGCTGGCGCGGGTCACCAGGAAGACGTTGTAGTCCACGCCCAGCGCCACCAGGAAGACGAAGGCATAGAGCGGCACCGAACCGTCCATCCGCTCGAAGCCCAGCAGGCCGAAGACCCACCAGGACAGGCCCAGCGCCGAGACATAGGTGAGCAGCACGGTGCCCACCAGCACCACGGGCGCCACCAGCGAGCGCAGCAGCAGCACCAGGGCCGCGAAGACCAGGCCCAGCACGACCGGGAAGATCACCAGGCGGTCGCGGGCATTGCCGTCCGCCTTGTCGATGCGCTGCGCCTCGGTGCCGCCCACATGGGTCCCGGACAGGTCGCCCACGGCCTCGCGGATGGCGAGCACGGCATCGCTCGACTGCTGGCTGCCGGGGGTCGCGTCGACGATCGCCTGCAGCTCCAGCACGCCGGCGCCCTGCGCGGTGGGATTGACCTGGCTGACGCCCTCGACGCCCTTCACGGCGGCGACGACCTTCTGCACCTGCTCGGGCTGGGTGGTGATGACCACCGGGTTGGCGGCGCCGGCCGGGTAGGACTCGGCCAGGCGTTCGGCGGCGGCGATCGCCTCGGGTTTCTTGAGGAACTGGTCGGCGTCGCTGAGCCCGGTCGAGATCTGTGTCAGGCCGATGGCGCCCAGCGCCAGCAGCAGGGTGGAGCAGACGGCCACCGCGCCTGGCCGTCGCTCGACGAAGCGGCCCACGCGGGACCACACGGAGGTCTGGCTCTCGGCCAGCGAGGCCTCGCCCACCGTCGGGGTGCGGGGCCAGAAGATGCCCCGCGGGAAGGCCACCAGCGCGCCGGGCAGCGCCACCAGCACGAAGAAGGCGGCCACCAGCACGCCCACGGCGCAGGCGACGCCCAGGCCGCGAGTGCTGGGGAAGACCGACAGCACCAGGGTCATCAGGCCGACGAAGACCGTCGACGAACTGGCCACGACGGGCTCGACGGTGCGTCGGGCCGCCACCCGCATGGCCTCGTGCCGGTCCTCGTGGCGGCGCAGCTCGTCGCGGTAGCGCGAGATCAGCAGCAGGGCGTAATCGGTGCCGGCGCCGAAGACCAGCACCGACAGGATGCCGGTGGTCGACTCGTCCCAGGCCAGACCCGCCAGCGACAGCACGTGGGTGGCCAGCACGGCCGCGAACCGGTCGGCGATGCCCACCACCATCAGTGGGACGATCCACAGCACCGGCGAGCGGTAGGTGAAGACCAGCAGGATCGCCACCACCAGCGCGGTGGAGCCGAGCAGCTTCACATTGGCCCCGTCGAAGACGGCTCCGAGGTCGGTCTGGATGGCGGCCGGGCCCGTCACCTGCGAACTGACTCCAGCAGGCAGGCCCTTGGCTGCCTCGGCCCGCAGGGCGGTGACCTGGTCGTCGTACTCGCTGGCACCGACACCCTTGACGGTGACCGGCACCATGACGGCGGTGCCGTCCTGGCTGGGGATCACCGGCGGACGCTCCTGCCCCGTGATCTGGGCGGCCTTCTGCGCCAGGGCTGCCATGGCGGCACGGTCGAGCCGGCCTTCGGTGGTGAACAGCACGATCGCGGTGCTGGAGTTCTTGTCCGGCAGCTTCTGCTGCGCCTCGGCGACGAGGGCCGACTCCCGCCCGGCGGGCAGCTGGTCGAGGCTGGACCGCTCATGGGCGGCCTCGCCGAGACCCACCATCGCCCCGACCGCGGCCAGCAGCAGCGCCAGCGTCAGCAGGGGCCAGGCCCAGGGGCGTCGCCGGGCGCTCCCAGCAGTGGCAGGGGTGGTGGGGGAAGTGCTCACGGTGTCGCCTTCGTCGGTGCTGTCGCTGGGAGGGGTCGGGGTCAATCTAGCGGGAGGCACTGATGGCCCGGGCAGGCACGCCAGCAGCGGGCGTGCCACCATGGCCGAGTGTTCCTGACCCTCTTCACGTGCCTGGTGCTCGGGGTGGCCTGTGTCGTGCTGGCCATCCTGTGGCTTCGGGCCCGTCGCGAGCTGGCGGCATCCGAAGCCACCCGCGAACGGCTGGCCGAGCTGGTGGAGGCGCGCGTCGAACGCCCGAACCTGTTCGGCCACGAGGTCCGCACGCCCCTGGCCCTGGTGCACGGCGCGGCAGAGCTGTTGGCCGAGCAGAGCCCCGGCCCCCTCAACGAGCGGCAACGCGAGTTCGTCGAGACGATCGCCACCAATTCGCGGCAGGTGATCGCCATGGCAGAGGACCTGCTCGTCGAGGCGCAGCTGCAGGAGGACATCTTCGAGCCACGCCTGCAGGAGCTCGAACTGCGAGGGCTGGTGCGCGCCACGGTGCGCGAGGTACGACGGGTGACCAGTGCCACCCTCGTCCTGGTCGATGCCGGGGCGCCCATCGTGGTGCGTGCAGACCCGGACCTGCTGCGCCAGGCCCTGTGGAATCTGGTGAACAATGCCGTGCGACATGCCGGCGACCAGGAGACGGTGACCGTCGAGGTGCAGACCAGTGGAAACGAGGCGGTGCTGCAGGTGACCGACCAGGGCCGCGGGATGGACTGGCAGGAGCGGGAGCGGCTCTTCGAGCCCTATGCCGTAGGTGCCTCGCGCCGCCCCGGAACCGGACTGGGGATGATGGTGACGCGACGGATCATCGAGCGCCACGGGGGACGCATCCTGGTGGACACCCAACCGGGGCATGGCACATCAATGCTGCTGGTGCTTCCAGTGCTCGATGGGGACGAGGAGGACGGCAATGAGTGGTGAGGCTGGGCGCGTGCTGGTGGTCGACGACGAGACGCAGATGCTCGGCATCGTCGCCTTCGCCCTCGAGACGCAGGGTTTCGAGGCAGTGCAGGCCCGCAGCGTCGAGGAGGCCTGGCGGCGGTTCTGCCAGGAGCACTTCGACCTGGTGGTCCTGGACGTGACCCTTCCTGGAGCCAGCGGGGTGCAGCTGTGCGAGCGTCTGCGGGTCGATTCCCAGGTTCCCGTGATCCTGCTGACGGCACGGGCTGCGGAGTCAGATCGCATCGCCGGACTGCTCGCAGGCGCCGATGACTACGTCACCAAGCCGTTCTCTCCTCGGGAGCTGGCCCTGCGCGCACAGGCGATCGTGCGCCGGACGCGTGCAGTCACGCCCGCCGACCAACTGGTGACCAATGGTCCGTTGGAGATCGACCCGGTCCGTCGCCGTGCCCGGCTCGACGGTCGAATCCTGCAGCTCAGCGACGTGGAGGGGCGGCTGTTGTTGGCCCTGGCACGACACGTCGGCCACGTGGTCACCTGGTCGGAGCTGCTCAACGAGGTGTGGGGCACAGGGGAGCACGCCGGCGGGCGCGACATGATCAAGACCACCGTGTACCGCCTGCGCCAGCACCTGGGGGACGGGGAGTGGATCACCTCGGTCCGCGGCAGTGGCTACCTGATGCCGGTCGTGGAGGACACCCGCCCGGACCCGTCATGACGCCAGGCCGTGCCCGGCGCGGGTGGCTGCTGCGGCTCGTCACAACTTGGACCGTCCTGCTGGTCGTGGCATCGGTCCTTGTCCAGAGCGCCCGGCGGGAGCGTTCACTGAGCGTGCTCTGCAGTTCCGTCGAGGAGGCGTGCGAGCAGTGGACGCGCACCTTCACCGAACACACCGGTGTCGAGGTGGTGATGGTGCGGATGAGCTCCGGGGAGGCGCTGACACAGGTGCTCCGCGCCGACGGCGAGTTCGACGTCTGGCATGGCGGCCCTTCCGATCTCTACGAAGTGGCCCGTGCCCACGGCCAGCTGGTTGCCCACCGCAGCCCGCAGGCCGCCTTCGTCCCCGCCCGCTTCAAGGCCCGCGACGGCAGTTGGACCGGGGTCTACCGAGGCATGCTGGGTTTCTGCTCGAACCGTCGGGTCCTGGACCAGCTGGGAGTGCCCCCGCCCCGTCGCTGGGAGGACCTGCTCGACAAGCGGCTGGCCGGTGCCGTCTCAATGCCAGACCCCCGCACCTCGGGGACTGGATGGACGATGCTGTGGACAGTGCGGCAGCACACAGGCAGTGACGAGGCGACAATGCAGTGGCTGGATCGGCTGCAACCCAATGTCCTGCAGTACACCAGCTCGGGCGTGGCCCCGAGTGGCATCGTTGCGCGCGGCGAGGCGGCCGTGGGCGTCACCTTCACCCAGCACTGCGTGCGGGCCCAGGACCGCGGGGCGCAGCAGCTGCTGGTGGGCCACCCGCAGGGAGCCACCGGCGCCGAGACCGGAGCCGTCGCGATCCTGCGCTCGGGCAGCAATGACGCGCTGGCCCGCAGCTATGTCGACTTCTCCATCAGCCCCGCCTCCCAGGCCCCCGCGGGTGACCTGGCGGTGCAGCAGCTGCCGACCCGCTCCGACGTCCCCACCGATCCCCGCCTGCAGCTTCCTGCCGGGACCGTCGAGCTGGTACCGCCGGACCGGACGGCCTCCCGCCGCCAAGAGCTGGTGCAGGCCTTCGACCGCGAGGTGCACCCGTGACGGCCAGGCGCGTGGCCTCCCGCGCACCGGTGGCCTGGGCCGCGCTGTCCATCGGCCTGGTGGCCCTGGCCCTGCTGCCGCCCCTGCAGCGGGCCGGCGCCGGACGTGGTGCGGCGCTGTCGACGCTCTCGGCCCAGGCCCCGGTGCTGGGCAACACGGTGCTGTTGGGCCTGGGCCAAGCAGCGGCGGTCGCGGTGCTGGCAGGCGTCCTGGCGCTGGCCCACTCCCACGACTTCCGAGGCCGCCGGTTGCAGCACCTGCTGCTGGTGGCACCCCTGCTGCTGCCGCCCTGGGCGATGGCCCTGGCGCTGGTGGTGCTCTTTGGACGGGCTGGTCTGCTGCCTGATCCTACCGGTCGCAGCATCTACGGGGCAGATGGGCTGTTGCTGGCCGGGAGCCTGCAGATGCTGCCGCTTGGATACCTCGGGATGCTCGTAGGGCGTCGCGGCGTTGACCAGCGAGCCATTGACCAGGCCCGCGTGCTCGGAGTGCCGGGGCCGGTGGCCAGGCGGCGGTTCGCGTGGCCACGGCTGGCAGAGGCGACGGTTGCGGTGGGCGTGATGGTCTTTGTGGAGGCCATCACCGACCTGGCCAACCCGCTCGTGCTGGGCGGCGGCTTCGAGGTGCTCGCCTCACGTGTCCATCTGGCCGTGGCGACCGAGTACGACTTGGCAGGCGCTGCCGCACTGGCCGTCGGGCTGGCCCTGCCGACTCTGCTGCTCTCGGTTCCGGCCCTGCGTTCCTCGGTGCGGGCCAGTCACCTGCACGTGCTGCGCTCGCCGGCGCCGGCCCAGCGAACCAGGCCGGAAGGGACTGTCTGGCTCGCGGTCGCCGTCGCCTGGGTCGTCGCCGGGGTGAACACGGCCCTGCTGGCCACCGTGGTGCTCGGATCCCTTGGCCTGGGCTCGGGCGACAGTCCCGGCATCCAGTACCTGGGGGCGGCCGTCCAAGGTCGGGGACGTGAGGCCTTGGGCCACAGCCTCGCCCTGGCCCTGCTGGTGCTGCCCCCACTGGCGGTCACGGCGGTGGGCCTGGCCCTGGTGGCGCGACGCTCCGGAGCCTGTGGCCAAGTGGTGCGCGCCAGCCTGTGGCTGCTCGGAGCACTCCCCGGCGTGCTGGTGGGGGTTTCCCTCCTACTGGTGGTGAACCAGGTCGGGAGCGGTCGGGCCGCTTCCCAGGCCTTCGGGTGGATGACGGCCGTCGCGATCGGCCTGGTACACCTGCTGCGGACGCTACCCAGTGCGGTGGAACAGCTGCTGGCGGTGTTGGACCAGCAACCCCGTGGTGTCGAAGAGACGGCCCGGCTGCTCGAGCCGCGGCGCGGGCGGCGCTTCGTCGCACACCGGTGGCCGCTGCTGGCCCCGGTGATGGGGCAGGTTCTGGTCACCAGCTTCCTGCGCACCCTGACGGCAGTCAGCTCGGTGGTCTTCCTCACCAATTCACACGTCGCCCTCAGCAGCGTGCGGGCACTGTCGCAGATCGACGTCGGTCACGTGGCAGGCTCGTGCGCGACCGCGGTCTGGCTCTCGGCCCTGGGGCTGTTGGTGGTCGCGGCGTGCCGCCCGGTGCGACCGACCGGCGAGTGACTAGGAGGGGAGGCAGCATGCTGCGTGCGCAGGGCCTCGGTCTGCACATCGGCGGCCAGGCCGTGCTCGAAGACGTGACGCTGAGCGTCGACGAGGGCCGTTCCCTGGCAGTCGTCGGAGCCTCGGGCAGTGGCAAGACGACCTTGCTGCGTGTCCTTGCGGGACTCGAGACCAGCCATGCGGGGCGGGTCTGGGTGGCCGGGCGTGAGGTGACGGGGCTGGAGCCGCACGAGCGGGGCATGGCCATGCTCAGCCAGGAGGCCGACCTGTTCGACGACCTCAACGTGCGCCAGAACATCGCCTTCGGCCTGGCCGCCACCGGACTGCCGCGCTCCCAGTGGGAGGAGCGTGTGGAGGTGATGGTGCTGCGCCTCGGACTGGTGGGCCTTGAACATCGCTGGCCACACCAGCTTTCGGGAGGCCAACGGCGACGGGTCGGGCTGGCGCGGGCCTTGGTGGTGCAGCCGAAGGTCCTGCTGCTCGACGAGCCGCTGGTGGGTCTGGACGACGCGATGCGCCTGCAGTTCGCGATCCTGCTGCGCCAGCAGCAGCGACGCTTCGGCACCACCGTCGTGCATGTCACGCACGACCAGCAGGAGGCCCTCTCGTCGGGCGACCGGCTGGCGGTGATGCAGCACGGCCGCGTGGTGCAGCAGGGCAGCGCGCAGGAGGTGCACGCTCGGCCCAGCACCACACAGGTGGCCGCCTTCCTGGGGCAGACCACCTTCCTCGACGTGCAGGTGCTGGAGGTGGCGGCCGGGCAGGACCACACGGGGGGTGCCCGGGCCAGGGTCAGGGTGCTTGGCCAGGAGCTCGAGGTGGCCGCCCATCCCGACCTCGCGGAGCACCCGATCGGGCTGTCGGGTCCTGGCCGGCAGCGGGCCTGTCTGATGGTGCGGCCGCACGCCGTCCAGGTGGAGGCACTCGCCGGGCCGGGCACTGGGGGATGGCGCACCGTCGATGTCTACGACGAGGTGGGTCTGGTGCAACTGGAACTGTTCTGCGGTGACCACCTGCTACATGTGGTCGAGACAGAGCGCGGCAACCTGCAGGTGCGCTCGCCCTTGGGTCTCTCACTGCTGCCCGGAACGACGGTCCGGGTCCGCCTGCTGCCCGAGCACTGTTGGCTGCTGCCGGGAGCGGGCAGCTGAGGGCGGGGCCGGAGCAGTCCAGGTGGAGGCTCCGCGCAGGGGTTTGGTGACAGGCGCGCAGGGGGTTGGTGACAGGACTGTCACCAATTGTCACCGAAAGAGGCAGCATCTGGGGTCTGGGGCATTCGACGATGGGTGGGCAATGGTGCACCCTCGTGCACCCCCTCTCCATTGGGAGCACGTCATGTCACACACCGCCACCCAGGGGCAGCGCAGCTGGCTCTCCTCACCGCCGCCCGCGCCGCGACTTCCCGCCGACGAGCAGGCCGCCAAGTACCCCAGCTGGCGCCTGCGCGTCTTCCTGGGCATCTTCCTCGGCTACGCGGGCTTCTACCTGATCCGCAACAACATTCCCCTGGTCGCCACGGTGCTGATGGACCAGGGCAAGCTCGACAAGGTCGACATCGGCCTGATCGCCAATGCCGCCCTGATCGCCTACGGGTTGAGCAAGTTCTTCATGGCGACGCTCTCCGACCGGTCCAATGCGCGCTACTTCCTGCCGCTCGGCCTGGCGTTGTCGGCCCTGGTGAACCTGGCCGTCGCCTTCGTCCCCGCGATCTCCGCCTCCGTGGCGGTCTTCAGCTTGGTGATGTTCGTCAACGGCTGGTTCCAGGGAATGGGCTGGCCGCCCTGCGGCCGAGTGCTCGTGCACTGGTTCAGCACCAATGAGCGCGGCTGGAAGACGGCCATCTGGAACTGCGCCCACAACGTGGGCGGCATGGCCGTGGGTGCGCTGGCGGCCTGGGGCCTTGCCCTGTCGGGTGGGGCCTGGCAGGCCGCCTTCTGGCTGCCGGCCATCTTCGCCCTGGTGGTGGCCGCCATCGCCTTCGTGCTGATCCGCGACACCCCCGAGTCGATCGGCCTGGCGCCGATCGAGGAGTTCCGTGACGACCCGGCCAAGGTGGAGGCCTCCGAAGTCTCCACCGAGCAGCTCGGCTACTGGCAGACCATCGTCAAGCACGTCCTGCTGCGCCCGACGATGATCTACCTGGCCCTGGCCAATGTCTTCGTCTACGCCCTGCGCTATGGCGTGCTGAGCTGGACCCCCACCTACCTCAAGGAGGTCCACCAGGTCTCGGTGACCAAGGGCATCGCAGGCTTCAGCCTGTTCGAGCTGGCCGGCATCTTCGGCACCCTGGCCTGTGGCCTGATCTCCGACCGCGTCTTCAAGGGCAACCGGACCAAGACCGGCATCACCTTCCTGCTGGGCGTGGGAATCTTCCTGGTGGCCTACTGGCTGAGCCCGGTCGGCACGCCCTACTGGCTGCTGATGGTCTACCTGTTCTTCATCGGCGCCTTCATCTACGGCCCGGTCATGCTGATCGGCCTGCAGGCCCTCGACATGTCGGCCAAGAGCGTCGCCGGAACCGCGGCCGGCTTCACCGGCCTGTTCGGCTACGTGATCGGCGCGACGATGGCCTCCACCGGTGTCGGCTGGGTGGTCCACCACTACGGGTGGAGCACCACCTTCGCCGTACTCACCGGCTGTGTCATCGCCGCAATGGTGCTGATCGCCCTCGTCGGCCCCGAGGAGAAGCGACTCATGGAGCACCACGCCAGCCGCCGCTGAGCTGCCAGTGGCACTGCCGTCGTCCAGCATCACCTGGGCGACGGCAGTGCCGTGTCCGGACCCACCCGGGGTTGGACTCAGACCTGCTGCGCGCGCAGGTAGCGCCCGAAGTGGGGGACGGTGAAGGCCACCTTGCCGCGCTCGGTGGCGTAGATGAGCCCCTTCTTCATCAGGGCGTCGCGGGCGGGGGACAGGCTCTGCGGCTTGCGGCCCAGGAGGTCCGCGACGGCGGCGGTGGGCACCTGGCTGGCATCGTCACCGGGATGCTCGTCGTCGCCGGAGGCGGCCTCGGCCATGGCGCGCAGGTAGTCGCGTTCGGCGGGGGTGGCGCGTTCGAAGCGGGAGCCGAAGAAGCCGACGGCGAGCTCGGCCTCGGCCTCGGGGGTGGCGACCCGGACGTCGTCGGCGGTGATCGGGCTGGCCGGGGCGAGGTCCCAGACGACCTTGCCGTAGGCCTGGATGAAATAGGGGTAGCCGCCGGTGAGCTCGTACATGGCGTCGAGGGCCTCTGCCTCGAAGGCTGCCTCCTCGTCCTCGGCGGGCAGGGTGAGCGCCAGGTCGGCGGCCTGGCGGTCGAGCCGGTCGATGCGGTTGTAGCGGAAGAGTCGTTCGGAATAGCTCTTGGAGGCGCTCAGCACCGCGGGCAGGTGGGGCAGGCCGGCGCCGACGATCACCAGCGGCAGGCGCTGCTGGCTGATCTCGTGGACGGCGGCGCACAGCGCCGAGAGGTCGTCGGGGCGCAGGTCCTGCATCTCGTCGATGGAGACGGCCACGCCCACCCCCTGGTCTGCGGCGAGCCCGCCGATGTCGGTGAACAACTCCACCAGGTCGATCTCGATGTCACCGGAGTCGGCGCGGCCCTTGGCGGCGGGCACGGTGATCCCGGGATTCCAGCGCTCGCTGATCTTGGCGCCGGGCTTGGCCTCGCGCTCGACGAAGGCGCGGATGGTGCCCAGCACGGCATCGGCGTCGGGATGTGCGAGTTCCCGCACCGCCATGTGCAGGGCGGCGGCCAGCGGGCGCCTGATCGGCTGGTCGGGGCGCGCCTCGAACTTGCCGGTGCCCCACTTGGCCCGCACCGCCTGACCACGCAGGGCATTGAGCAGGACGGTCTTGCCGACGCCGCGCAGTCCGGTGAGCACGATGGAGCGTTCCGGGCGTCCCCGGGCGATGCGTTCCAGTACGACGTCGAAGGCGCGTAGTTGCTCGTCGCGGCCGGCGAGCTCGGGCGGGCGCTGGCCTGCCCCGGGGGCGTAGGGATTGCGGACGGGATCCATGGATCAGACTTTATGCGGGTCTCTACGAAATATCCGAGAGTTGTCCAGGTTGTGCGATCGCTGGTCCGCCGACCGACGCCCTTCAGCCACTGGGGCCTCTACTCGGGCCCGACGGCGACAGGCCCCGAACAGATGTATTGCACCCGGAGCAGGTGTGCCCTGGCTTGAGGGGATCTCGGCGCCCCGCCGGCTGATCTGCGGAGATGATCGTCCATTCTGCCGTAGTATTCCAAATTCGTTAGATTCGGTGAGACTCCAGCAGATTCGTGATCAGTGCCCCGGAATTCTTCCACCATCTAGTGATCCCTCCAGAGCATGGAAGATTCGGTCATCGGAAAGGTGTCCTGTCTGGATGGGCTCGGGCTGGCATCGATGCCCCCTGACGGACGCTCACGTGATTAAGGAAACTGGAACCTTTCCAAAATTGCCGCCTGGCGTGACAATCAGTGGCATGTTTGCTTAGGCTGGCCTTACTTAGGTGAGCCTAAGCGCGATACTTCCGCCCAGTGATCCCACAAGACCCAGTGATCCCACAAGACAGGAACCAACGATGCTCCGCCGCTTCCCCGCCGTCGTCGCCGCCACGATGGCCCTCGCCCTCGCCGCCTGTGGCCAGTCCAGCACCGAGCCCGCTGCCTCCACCGACGAGAAGGTCACCATCAAGCACGTCCAGGGAAGCACCGAGCTGCCGAAGAACCCCGAGAAGGTCGTCGTCCTCGACTACTCCAGCCTCGACTCGATGAAGGCCCTCGGTCTGTCCGAGAAGGTCGTCGGCGTCCCCACCAAGACGCTGCCGAAGTTCCTGGACGAGTTCAAGGACGAGGAGAATGTCGGCACCCTGCAGGAGCCCGACATCGAGAAGATCGCCGCCCTGGAGCCCGACGCGATCATCATCGCCGGCCGCACCGCCGCCAAGTACGAGGAGCTCTCCAAGGTCGCCCCGACGGTGAACCTGGCCGTCGACGGCACCAAGTACATCGCCTCCAGCAAGCAGAGCGTCACCAACCTGGGCACCATCTTCGGCGTCGAGGAGCAGGCTGCCAGCAAGTTCGCCGAGGTCGAGAAGGCCATCGACGAGACCAAGGCCTCCGCCAGCAAGGGTGGCAAGAACCTGTTCGTCCTCACCAGCGGCGGCAAGCTCTCCGCCTACGGCCCCGGCAGCCGCTTCGGCTACGTCTACGACGTCTTCGGTGTGAAGCCCGCCGCCACCAACCTGAAGACCGAAAGCCACGGCCAGGCCATCAGCAACGAGTTCATCGCCACCACCAACCCCGACTCGATGTTCGTCATCGACCGCGACGCCACCATCGGCGCCCAGGGCCAGAGCGCCGCGAAGATCCTCGACAACGCCCTGGTCAACAAGACCTCGGCCGCCAAGAACAAGAAGATCACCTACCTCGACGGCTCCCGCTGGTACCTGTTGGGCTCCGGCCTCGACAACACCGTGGAAATGGCCAAGGAGCTCCAGGGAGGACTCTCGTGAGCCTGGTCCTCGACCGCGAGCAGACGGCCACGCGCCCGTCCCCGCACCGTGACCTGACCGCGCAGCCCGCCGTGCCCACCAGCACGGCGGGCTCCGCCGCGTCTGGAGCCACCCCCGTCGCCACCGCGGAAGTCACCCGGAGCCGCTCCGCCAGCCTCCCGATGGGCGTTCGCGGCCTGCTCGCCCTGGCCGCCGCCCTGCTCGTCATCCTCGGTCTCGCCGCCGCCTCCCTGGTGGTGGGTGTCGCCGACCTCGACGGCCACGTACTGCTGCACTCCCGCGTGCCCCGCACCCTCGCCCTGGTGCTCGCCGGCAGCGCCCTGGCCGTCAGCGGCCAGATCATGCAGCTGCTCACCCGCAATGTCTTCGTCGAGCCCTCCACCGCCGGCACGATGGAATTCGCCACCGCCGGCCTGCTCGTCAGCGCCCTGGTCTGGCCCGGCGCCCCGATGATCGCCAAGATGGGCTTCGGCGCCGTCGCGGCCCTGCTGGGCACCGCCCTGTTCCTGCGCATCCTGGCCCGTATCCCGCTGCGCGACATGCTCGTCACCCCGCTGGTCGGCATGATGCTCGGCGGCGTCGTCAGTGCCGGGGTCACCTTCGTCGCCTACCGCACCGACCTGATGCAGTCGCTCAGCTCATGGACCACCGGCGACTTCTCCGCCGTCCTCTCGGGCCGCTACGAGCTGCTCTGGGTCGCCGGCGCGCTCACCCTGCTCGCCAGCTTCCTCGCCGACCGCTTCACCGTCGCCGGCATGGGCGAGGCCTTCACCACCAACCTCGGCCTCGACCACCGCCGCACCGTCATGGTCGGCATGGCCGTCGCCGCCGTCGTCAGCGCCACCGTCGTGGTCACCGTCGGGGCCCTGCCCTTCCTCGGCCTGGTGGTCCCCAACATCGTGCGCAGCGTCATCGGCGACAACTGCCGACGCAGCGTGCCGTGGGTGGCGCTGCTCGGCGCTGGCTTCGTGCTCGCCTGTGACCTGCTGGCGCGGCTGGTGATCCACCCCTTCGAGATGCCGATCGGCACCGTCATGGGCATCGTCGGCGCCGCCGCCTTCCTCGTGATCCTGCTGCGGGGAAGGCGTTGAGCGGCGCAGGCCTCACCCCGGCCCGTCGCCTGCTGCTGATCGCCCTCGCCACAGTCCTGGCCGCCGGGCTCTACATCGGCCACCAGATGCCCAGCTCCGGCTACCTGGTGCAGCGCCGCGTCACCACCGTCACCACCCTGCTGCTGGTGGCCGTGGCGATCGGCGTGGCCACGGTGCTCTTCCACACCGTCACCGCCAACCGCATCCTCACCCCCTCGATCATGGGGCTGGACGCGCTCTACCTGGCGCTGCAGACCGCCTCGGTCTTCTTCCTCGGAACCATCGGCCCCGGCAAGGGAGTCCAGTTCGTCGTCACCCTCGTGGCGATGGTCGCCTTCTCGCTGCTGCTCTTCCACGTGCTGCTGGTACGCCTCAACCGCTCCGTGACGATGATGGTGCTCGTCGGCGTCCTGCTCGGCGGTCTCTTCCGCGGCCTGTCCAGCTTCATGCAGCGCCTGCTCGACCCCGACGCCTTCCTCGTGCTCAGCGACCGCTTCTTCGCCGACTTCACCGGCGCCCCGCTCGAGCTGCTCGCGATCAGCGCCGCCATCGTCGCGCTGGCGGTCATCTGGGTCTGGCGGCAGCGACGTGAACTCGACGTCGTCGCCCTGGGCCGCGACGTCGCCATCGGCCTGGGCGTCGACCACCGCCGCGCCAGCCTGCGCCACCTGGCCGTCGTCGCCCTACTGGTGGGCACCTCCACCGCCCTGGTCGGCCCCACCATGTTCTTCGGCCTGCTCGTCGCCCACCTGGCCTACCGGCTGGTCGGCAGCCACCTGCACGCCCACACCCTGCCCGCCGTCGTCCTGCTCGGCGCCGTCACCCTGATCGGGGGCCAGTTCCTCTTCGAACGCCTGATGGGCTTCGAGGGCAGCCTGTCGATGGTGGTCGAGTTCGTCGGCGGCATCACCTTCATCGTCCTGCTCCTGCGATCGAGTGCCGGGAGGCCCGCATGATCACCACCGAGAAGCTCCAGGCCCGCTACGGCACCACCGTCGTGGTCGACGACGTGACGCTGGAGATCCCCGAGAAGGGGGTCACCGCATTGGTCGGCCCCAATGGCGCCGGCAAGTCGACGCTGCTGGCCATGATCTCGCGGCTGCTCGCCCCCGCCGAGGGACGCGTCCTGGTCAACGGCCTCGACGTCACCACCACCCCCAGCGACGAGCTGGCCCGCAAGCTCGCGATCCTGCGCCAGGACAACCACCTGGCCGTGCGGCTGACCGTGCGCGACCTGGTGGCCTTCGGCCGCTACCCCCATTCCAAGGGGCGTCTGACCGTCGACGACCAGGCCCACATCGACGCCGCCCTGGACTACCTCGACCTCGCCCCGCTGGCCGGCCGCTTCCTCGATGAGCTCTCCGGCGGCCAGCGCCAGCGCGCCTTCGTCGCCATGGTGCTGGCCCAGGACACCGACCACATCCTGCTCGACGAGCCGCTCAACAACCTCGACATGGCCCACGGGGTGCGGATGATGCGCCAGATGCGCCGCGCCGCCGACGAGCTGGGCAAGAGCATCGTCATCGTGCTGCACGACCTCAATGCCGCCAGCGTCTACGCCGACCACATCGTGGTGATGGCCGATGGCCGCGTGGTGGCCACCGGCAGTCCGGCCGAGATCATGCAGGACGAGCTGCTCAGTGAGGTCTTCGGCCTGCCGATCCGGGTGCGTGAGATCGACGGGAACCTGATCGCGCTGCACTACGCGCGCTGAGCCCCTCTCCGGGGCCGCTCTGAGGGCATGTGGCGCAGGAATCGACACACATGCGGCGGCGAAGGACATGTGAACGTGTCGTGCGCCGCCAGGGGCGCAATTTCGGCAGCGCGACCGCGCCAGCAGATCGGGCCAGCAGATCAGCGGCCGAGCAGGAAGCCCACGGCCTCGCGCGCCGTCCATCCCTGGGGATGGATCTGCAGCAGCTGACGTGCCCCCTCGAGGTCCTGGCCCAGGGTGATGCCCATGGCCTCCTTGTAGCCGTCCTTGCGCTCCTGGCCCAGACCGATGTTGGCGGTCAGGCAGTTGCACAGGCACTTGCGGCCCACCGTGTCCTCCAGCTTGCCGCCCTTCTTGAGGTAGGCGTCGACGGGTTCGGAGGCGCAGCGGTAACCGATGGTGCCGTTCTCGCGCTGGTAGGGCTCACGCAGGTAGCTCAGGTCGCACAGGCGCGGACGGGCCTCGTAGACCTCGGGGTCGGACAGGGTGCCGGCCACCTGGGCGATCTTGAAGGGGAAGCCGGTGGGGGAGGCTCGGGGGTCGTTGCGCACCTCGAGGACCCCCTCGCAGATCTCGTCGAGCATCTTCTTGCGGATGGGCTCGGTGAAGCCCGACTCGGCGGCCAGGGCGAAGACGGTGCCGCACTGGACGCCCTCGGCGCCGGCCTCGCGCACGGCCTGCACCTGCTCGGGGGTGGAGACGCCGCCGGCCACCCAGAAGGGCGAGCCGACCTGCTTCATCTTGGCGAGGTCGGCCAGGTCCCGGTCGGAGTAGATCGGGTCGCCTGCCTCGTCGAGGGTCATCTTGCCGCGCGGTGGGGCGGAGTGGCCGCCGGCCACCGGGCCCTCGACGACGAAGCCGAAGGGCTTGATCTTCTCGTCTCGGTTGAGGAAGTTGGCCAGCGAGTGCACCGAGATGATCGCCAGGAAGCGGGGCGTGGGCAGCGGGCTCATGGGCTGGCCGAGGATGGCGGTCGGGTCGGCCTCCTGCCAGGCCTCCTCGCCGCCTTCGACGCCGACGTGCACGCCGCCGGGGCGCCCGGCCGACAGGTCGCGCAGCAGCTGCGGGATCTCGCGCGGGATGCCGGCACCCATCAGGACGTAGTCGACGCCTGCGAGCACGGCACCGAGTGCACACAGCGGGGTGGCCATCTGGATCTTCTCCAGGAAGTTGATGCCGACGATGCCGTCGTGGCCCTCCTTGGCCAGCCAGGTCTCGACGAAATTGCCCACGACGGTCAGGTCGGCGACGGCCTGGCCGGGGTTGATGGTGATGGTGGGGATGGGGCGGTAGGGCGAGCCCTGGCGACCACCTTCCTGGAAGTACTTGTCCCAGACGCGCTCGGCCATCTCGGGGTAGGGGAAGGCGTCCAGTGCGCGACGGCAGCGGCCGCCGGGGTCGCCGTCCTGGAGCTTGCGGGCCAGGACTGCGTCGAGAGCGGTGCCGGAGACGACGCCCAGCTCACCGGCGAGGCTCACCTCGCGGGCCAGCTGCCAGCTGGAGACGGCGACACCCATGCCGCCCTGGATGACGGTGGGAAGGGGGCGTTCGGTCATCTGGTCCTCCGAAGATACGCATCCGTAAGTTACGTGTGCGTAACCTACGGTAGCGTAGGGATTTCGGACTGGACAGTACCAATTCTTTGTCTGGCGGCAAGCGCCGGCCCCGAACAGTCCCAGCTCGGGGCCAGCACCCACTTCACAGCGAGGTGTGTTCCGGGGTGTCCGGCTCGTAGGCGACATCGGCGAAGACCTCCTGCAGCCCCATCCACCACTGCTGGCGAGGACGGCGAAAGCGCGGGTCGATGTGCTCCATCAGATGCCCCAGGGGCGCCTTCTCGATCGAACCGCCGGTCAACCCGATGTAGTAGGAACCCGGATCAACCTGGGCCCAGCCCTCGTCCAGCGCCGTGATGGCGCGCGAGACCAGGCGGGTGGCCAGCAGACGGTCGAAGGGGGTCGGCGCACCACCCTGCTGCACGTGGCCCAGGATCGAGGAGCGCACGTCGAACTCCTCCTTGCCCTCCTCCTCCAGCAGCTTGGCCAGGAAGTCGGTGTCGTAGTGCTCGCTGGCCTCCTCGTTGCGGATGGCCAGGAAGAGCCGGCGCCCGCCCTCGAAGGAGCCGCGCAGCCATTCCATGTCGCGGTACAGGTCGCCCAGACTGATGCCCGTCTCGTGCAGGTAGACCCGCTCGGCACCGGCGGCCAGGCCACTGACCAGCGCCAGGTAGCCGCAGTAGCGGCCCATCGTCTCCACCACGAAGGCACGCTTGGTGGCGGTGCCCGACATCTTGATCCGGTCAATCGCGTCGACGATCACGTTCAGCGCGGTGTCGGCGCCGATCGCCAGCTCCGAACCGGGGATGTTGTTGTCGATGGTGGCCGGGACGCACACGGTCGGGATCTGGAAGGCCGGGTAGCGGTCACGCTCGCTGTGCAGCAGGTGCGCGGCGCGGTAGGCATTCCAGCCACCGATCACCAGCAGTGCGTCCACCCTGTGGTCCTCCAGCGCCCGGCTGATCGGGTACAGGTGCTCCACCGACGGCACGGTGCGACGGATCCCCAGCTCGGCACCACCCTCGCCGGTCCAGCCCTCCACGTCGCTCCAGCCAAGCTCCTCGATCTCGCCGTCGCGCATGCCGACGAATCCATTGTGCACGCCCAGCATGGTGTGGCCACGGCTGATGCCCAGCCGCACCGCCGCCCGCGCCGCCGTGTTCATGCCCGGCGCCAGGCCACCGGCGTGCACGATCGCGATCCGCTTCGAGCTGCGGTCGGGATCCACCCTGGTGGGCTCGGCCAGCTCATGGAAGATCTGGCGCATCTCGGTGAAGGAGCCGCCCCGCAGCCGCATCGCCCCGGCGTGGTCACCGGCCTCGATCAGGCGCGGCACCTCACGGGTCTGCTCGACAGCCTTCATCAGCTCCACTGCCGCCACCCTGTTGCCGCGCAGACCCATCACCATGCCCGGGCTGTCGGGGGTGGCGGCGAGCACCTCCTTGGCAGCCTCGTGCCCCAGCCAGGTCGACGCCCACCGGTCATAGGCGCTGGGCTTGCCGCCGCGCTGCACGTGGCCCAGGATCGTCACCCGTGCGTCCTCGCCCAGCCTCTCCTCCAAGGTGGAGCGCACGTACTCGCTGGTGATCGGATTGCCTTCACGGTCCTGCGCACCCTCGGCGATGATGACGATCGAGTCGCGTCGCCCGGCATCCCTGCCCCGCTTGAGCTCGGCGCACATCTTCTCCTCCCAGCCCTCGGCCGGGGGGTTCTCGGGGATCAGGCAGTAGTCGCAGCCGCCCGCGACCGAGGCCATCAGCGCCAGGTAGCCGCAGTGGCGTCCCATCACCTCCACCACGAAGCTGCGCTGGTGGCTGGCGGCGGTGCTGGCCAGGTCGTCGATGGCGTCGACGATGCGGTGCAGTGCGGTGTCGGCGCCGATGGTCATGTCGGTGCCCACCAGGTCGTTGTCGATGGAGCCGACCATGCCGGCGATCATCAGCGTCGGGTGCGCCTCGGCCTGCTCGCGGGTGATGCGGCCCTCGGTGGCGAGCTCGTCGAGCAGCCCGGGCCACTCCTGGCGGAACATGTCCAGGCCCGAGAGCGAGCCGTCGCCACCGATCACGACCAGGCGGTCGATGCCGTGCCCGACGAGGTTGGCGGCGGCCTTCAGCCGGCCGGCGCGCTCCCGGAACTCCTTGCTGCGGAAGGTGCCGATCACGGTGCCGCCGCGGTGCAGGATGGAGCCAACGTCGTCCCAGCCGAACTTCTTGATGCCCTCGCCGCCGTCGATCATTCCCTGGTAGCCCTCGAAGATGGCGTAGGGCTCGGCACCCAGCCGGATCGCGGTGCGCACCGTCGCGCGCACGGCGGCATTCATGCCCTGGGCGTCACCGCCGGAGGTGAGGATTCCGAGCCGGACCGGCTCGTGGGGCTGGACAGGGGCGGGGGTCTGCTCGTCAGTGATCACCCTTCCATTCTGGCCGAGCGTGCCCGGGCAACAACCAGCGCGGGCCGGTTGTTGCCCGGGAATTCACCTGGGGTCAGGCCGGGGATGCTGTGGAGACCAAGGGATACTGGGAGGCCATGGCCCGCCCGGGCCGCCTGACGACGAGGGGAAGCTCTTCCATGTGGCGAAAGATCATGGTGGTCGTGCTCGGCCTGGCGATGGCCGCCAGCATGGGGCTCGGCGCGCTGAGCATGCAGCCCAGCGCCGAACAGAAGGCCCAGCAGCGCGCCGATGAGCTGATGACCAGCTATGACGAGCAGGCCCAGCGCTTCTGGACCACCGGCAGCAGCCAGTGGCCCGTGATCGAGCAGACCTTTGCCGGGGTGCGCGAGTCCGTCGCAAAGCAGGGCCTCGAGATCATCCGCGCCACCAGTGACAGCAGCATCGAGCAGGCGAGCCAGGACAATGGCCGCACCGTCGTCGAGGCCTCCACCCGCCTGGACTGGACGGTCACCGGCGACAAGGCCCCCGAGGGCGCACAGTCCGGCCACACCTACCGCCACGTGCTCACCTTCGACGAGGCCGGCACCCTGCTGTCGGACCAGGTGACACCCGAGGAGTGAGGGGCTCGTCCACAAACCACATCGAGAGCGGCCGTCGATGCACAGGGAGCATCGACGGCCGCTGCGGATGTGGTTTGTGGACGCGCGTGGTTTGTGGACGCGTGTGGAAGCCGCTCAGTCGTCGCCGGCGGCCAGCAGCTCGTCCACGTAGCACCAGCGCCAGGACTCCCCGGGCTCGATCGAGCGCATCGTCGCGTGGCCGGTCCGTTCGAAGTGTCGGGTGGCATGCATCCCCACCGAGGAGTCGCAGCAGCCCACGTGGCCGCAGTCCAGGCACAGGCGCAGGTGCACCGGGTCGGTGCCCTCCTGTTCACACTCGGCGCACACGCCCGGGGTCAGCGGCTCCACCCACATCGGGGCCCCGCCCAGGTGGTCACACGGCGCCTGCGGCAGGTGGGGGCGCAGCGGCGCGCGGTGGACCTTGCGGGCCGCCTCGGTGTAGTGGAAGATGCTGGCCTCCTCGACGTCGAGCGAGTTCAGCACCTGCGCCAGCACCTCGTGCTCGGCCTGGCCGGCATCCCGGATCTTCAGCACCGTGTCGCGCTCGGCGACGATCGCCTCGCTGCGCAGCCGGCGCCAGGTCTGCGAGGGGGTCTCCAGCTCGTCCTCGGTGCGGCCCAGGCGCTCCCAGACCGAGTTGATCCGCTGCTGGCCCAGCTCCTCGAGCCGCTGGACGGTGGACTCGTCACCGGGATGGGCCTTCTCGCGGGCCCGCTCCAGGCCAGCCGCCACGGCGTGCTGGTAGATGGTGGCCTCCTGCAGGGTGTCCTCGCGCGGGTCGGGACCGTGGACGCCGATGCGGCGGGCCACCATCGGCAGGGTCAGTCCCTGCAGCAGCAGCGAGCCGATCGTCACCGCCAGCGCGACCAGGATCAGCACCGAGCGGTAGGGCGTGTCCAGCGGCAGGGTGAGGGCGGCGGCCAGCGTGACCACGCCGCGCATGCCGGCCCAGCTGATCACCACGGACTCGCGCGCCGGGGTGGTCTGGCGGGTCGGGCCGATGTGCACCAGCAGGCGGGTGCCCAGCACCCACACCACGCGCAGCACCACCACGGCCAGCAGGCTGGCAGCACAGACGGCCAGCACGTCGAGGGTGCTCAGGTCGCTGCCGCGGGCATTGTTGACGATGGTGCGCACCTGCAGGCCGATGAGCAGGAAGACGGCATTCTCGAGCAGGAACTGGATGGTGTGCCAGTTGACCCGCTGCGCCAGCCGGGTCTGGCCCGACTGGATGCGCGGTGAGGTGTGGCCCAGCACCAGGCCGGTGACCACCACCGCCAGCACGCCTGAGCCGTGCAGCTCCTCGGCGGGCACGAAGGCGATGAAGGGCGCCAGGATGCTCAGCGTGGTTCCAGTGACGGCATCCTCGGTCAGGCGCATGCACAGCCCCATCACCTTGGCCACCACCAGCCCGACGACGACGGCCACCACCACGGCCCGGACGAAGTCGAGCAGCACCCCGCCGACGGTCACGCTGGCACCCATCGCGGCGATGGCGGTGCGCAAGGTCACCAGGGCGGTGGCGTCATTGACCAGGCTCTCGCCCTCCAGCACCGAGACGACCCGCCGTGGCAGGCCGACGGAGCGGGCGACGGCACTGGCCGCCACCGCGTCCGGGGGTGCGACGACGGCGCCGATGGCGAAGGCGGCCGGCCACGGCACGTCGATCATCGAGTGCACCAACACGCCCACCCCGGCGGTGGTGAACAGCACCAGGCCGATGCTGAGCCAGCCGATGGCGGGGATGTTGCGCCGGAAGTCCACCAGCGAGGTGTTGATCGCCGAGGCGTAGAGCAGCGGCGGCAGGGCCCCGATGATCACCATTTCGGGAGAGAGCTCGGGGGCGTGGATGCCGGGGAGGTAGCTGCCCAGCAGGCCGACCACCAGCAGGGCCAGGGGGGCGTTGAGGCCGGTGCGCCGGCAGGCGGCGGTGACCGCGAGGACGACCACGAGGAAGGCGGTCACCCCCAGTACGAGATGTTCCATGGTCGAAAGTGTGACAGCGCCCAGAACACTGTCCGCACCACCTCGTCGCGTGCGAACGTGGCCCCGCCCCCCCCGGGTGGAGGTGCGGCGGACGAGGAGTTTCAGTCGGTCGCCGCCCGGCTCGGGGGCACCTGGGTCTCGGGGGCCGGTTCGGGCAGGGGGGCGCGCACCAGCAGCGCTCCCGGCTCGACGCGTACCCGCATCATGCGGTGCCGGCCCATCGGGTCGCCGTCCACCTGCACCCGGCGAGGGCGTCGCACCCGTACCACATAGGACTCGGCCTCGCTCTGGTGGATCGACGGGTGTCCCCGGTGGCTTCGGGTGAGCAGGTGCCACAGCGCCGCCGTCCAGCCCAGCAGTCCCTTGGGGGCGAACAGCAGCAGGTCGAGCAGTCCGTCGTCCACCCGGGCGGCCTGCAGCAGGGCGACGCCGCCCTGCACCGATCCGCAGTTGCCCACCAGGACGCTGCGCACGTGCTGGTCGTGGCGCTGGCCGTCGCTGGCGGTGACCCAGGCGTGCATGCCGCGGGTGAACAGCTTGGAGGCGCCGGTGAGCCCATAGCCGAGCCAGCCGAGCCGGGCCTTGACCGCCTCGGAGGTGTCGGCCATCGTCTCGGCGTCCAGCCCCATCCCGACCATCACCAGGAAGGCCTGTTCGGGGAGGTGGTCCAGGCGCACCATGCCCACGTCGATGGGGCGATCGCCGGCCTGCAGCGCTGCCTCGAAGGCCTCGGACACACCGCTGATGGGGGTGCCCAGGTTGCGGGCCAGCAGGTTACCGGTGCCTCCGGGCAGCAGGCCCAGGGCGGTGCCGGTGCCGGCCAGTTCGCTGGCGACGGTGCGCGCCGTCCCGTCGCCGCCCAGGGCGCAGACCAGTTCCGCGCCGGACTCGAGGGCCTGGCGGGTCTGGCCTGCACCCGGGTCGTCGGCGGTGGTCTCGAGCCACAGCAGCTCGTGGCCGTGGCTGCGGGCGATCTCCTCCAGCTCGTCGCGCATCGAGGGGATGTCGGACAGCTTGGTGGGATTGGCCACCACCGCGATCATGCTCACCGCCCCACGGTAACCGCCTGGTCAACCAGTCGTCGTGCCCAGACCATGCCGAGGTCGCTGGCCGGATGGTCCAGGGTGTCGTTGCCGATCACCACGTCCTCGATCGGCAGCCCGATCATCGACAGCCCGATCATCGACAGCCCGGGGACGGGTGTGCCGCCGGCGTCGATGCACTGGGCCTGCGGGGTGCTGTCGAGGCCGCGGCGCCCGTGGGCGACGCGCACCAGTCCCTGCCGGGCCAGCGAGTCCACCAGCGGCGTGCGGGCGCTGCGCATGCCCGGGGGGCTGAGCAGTGCGTCGATGACGACGTCTGGTTGGCTGTCGCCCTCGGGGATCCCGGTGACGTGCGAGTCGATCTGGACGCCGGCCTCGAGCCAGGACAGGTCGATGATGCCGCGCTCGCACAGCCCGGCCAGGCGGATGGCGGCCGGTAGCGGCGGCCCGAAGGAGAAGCGCTCCAGCACGTTGACCGCGAGCAGGTATTCCTGCCACACCTCGGGATCGGGCACATGGAAGGAGAGTTGCTTGATGGCCGTGTTGCGCAGCCGTGACCAGGCCCAGCCCAGCATCCAGCCGGGGCCTGGGCGGCGGGCCCGCTCCGCGACCGCGATGGAGCGGTGCAGTGAGGCCAGGGCACGCGAGCGTTCCGGCAGGCCGGGCTCCCAGCCGGTGTCCAGCGTCGAGGTGGTGTCCTGTTCGGCCTGGCTTCGCTCGACGCCGGTGAGCACCAGCATCTCGACGGCGGCCTGGCGGACGGTCTCGATGACGGCGATGGGGTCCTCCGGCATGGAGCGGCCCAGAACCTCCAGCAGCTCCTTCTCGTCGGGAAGCGGGTCGAAGCCGTGGACGGGGGTGGCGTGGGCCAGGCGTCCGGAACGTCCCACCGGCAGGATACGGGCGGGCCAGCGCGAGGGGTCGCGCCCCTCGGTGAGGTCTGCGACGACGTCGACGAAGGTGAACCCGGCGCCGCGGGTGGCCACCGTGCAGCCCGGGGGCACGTGCTCCTCGTCCAGCCACTCGGTGACCGGGTAGACCTTCTCCACCAGTCGGGTGGACTGGTCGGGATTCCACTGGTGCGGGAGCCGCTGGTCGTGGTCGGGGGCGTGGCCGGTGGCCAGCAGCACTTCGTCGACCACCTGCGGCATGGAGGCGCTGACCAGCCAGCCGTTCTCGGCCGGGGTGGCTGCGGGCGACGTCGATGGCCGGGTGGATTCCCTGGTCACGCAGCCACTGGGCCAGTGGGGGCAGCGGGGGCAGGTGGACCTGGCTGGGGGCGAGGTTGAGCCGCATGTGGTCGGGCTGGTCCACCTGGAAGCCGGCCCCGCCGCCGGACGGGTACGGGTCGTAGCAGTGCACCTCGAGGGGTTCGTCCCCCCTCCACTGGGTGACGAGGTCGCAGAGGGGATAGATGCCGCGCGGGCCCTGCCCGATGATTGCCACCTTCATCGGATGGAGTCGCTGTCGACGGGACGGGAAACGGGGGTGGTGGCGGGGGGCGGGGGGAGAACATGGTCCCCATCATCATCCACGAGTCGGGCTCCTCGGCAACGCCGCACGGGACGATTCCTTGCCATGCAGGAAATCGGGTCATCTGTTCCAAGTAGTGGTCGGGGTGCTTCATCCAGTGGGCGGCCCACGTGTGCAGGGTGGTAGCGTTGAGGCATGTCGTTGAAGCGTCACATGATGCAGCACACCCCGTACGCCATGGGCGTTCGGGCCGGTTGTCGCTGACCGACGCCCCCGGGCCCCAGGCCACCGAGGAGCGCCGCTCCCCACCCCGCACGACCCGTCTCCGGGTCCGTCCCGGCCCACGACATGGCCACCCGCAGATGCCGCTGGACAAGTGTCACTGGACAGGTGTCACCGAACAGTCCTGCACCAGTGGCCGTCGCACGCCGGGGACCACATCACGACTGCCGCAACGGCACCCATGAACACCCGCATCCCACGCCACTGGAGGACCCATGTCCACGCCCGTCCCGCCCCACTCCGACCGCGAGGTCGACGACGTCGTCAATGCCCACTCCCGCCGCCGCCCCGGCTGGGTGGTTCCGGTGGCCGTCCTGGCCGCCCTCGCCCTGCTCGGCGCCCTGCTGTGGGGGCTGACCAGCCGCAAGTCCCCCGAGCAGCCCGCCGCACCGGCCGCGAACCCCAGCTCGGAGCAGGCCGTCGCCGGCAGCGCCCGCACCGTCGAGCAGATCAAGGCCGACGGCACCGTGCGGCTGGGCGTCTTCAGCGACAAGGCCCCCTTCGGTTCCGTCGACGCCAACGGCAACTACGTCGGCTACGACATCGTCTACGCCGAGCGGATCGCCAAGGACCTCGGAGTGAAGGCCGAACTGGTGCCGGTCGAGGCCGCCAGCCGCGTCGAGTTCCTCACCAGCGGCAAGGTCGATGCCATCCTGGCCAACTTCACCGTCACCCCCGAGCGCCAGCAGAAGGTCGACTTCGCCAAGCCCTACATGAAGGTCTCCCTGGGCGTGGTCAGCCCCACCCAAGCCCAGGTCACCGAGGCTGCCCAGCTGAAGGACAAGAAGGTCATCGTCGTCAAGGGCACCACCGCCGAGACCTACCTCACCAAGGAGCACCCGGAGCTGCAGCTGCTGAGCTTCGAGCAGTACACCGAGGCCACCAATGCCCTGCTCGACGGCCGCGGTGACGCCTGGGTCACCGACAACACCGAGGCCCTGGCCTTCAGCCTGCAGAACCAGGACAAGTTCGTCACCGGGATCTCCACGCTCGGCCCCACCGACACCATCGCCGCCGCCGTGCAGAAGGGCAACACCAGCCTGCGCACCTGGCTCGACGAACAGATCGTCGAACTGGGCAAGGAGAACTTCTTCCACGCCAACTTCGACAAGACCCTCAAGCCTGCCTACGGCGAGGCCGCCAAGGCCGACGACCTGGTCGTCGAGGGCGGCGAGGCCTGACGGTGCAGCTTGACGTGATCGAGCGCTACCTGCCGCTCTACGGCCAGGCAGCACTGGTGACCCTGCAGATCTCCCTGCTCGGCATCGTGCTCGCCCTGGCCGTGGGGCTGGTGGGGGCGCTGCTGCGCGAGGCGCGCGTGCCGGTGCTCTCCCAGCTGGTGGCCGCCTATGTGGAGGTGGCCCGCAACACCCCGTTGATCGTGCAGCTCTTCTTCATCTACTTCGGCCTGCCCAAGGCGGGCGTGCTGCTCTCGGCCACCACCAGTGCCGTGGTGGGCCTGGCCTTCCTGGGCGGTGCCTACATGACCGAGGCCTTCCGCAGCGGGCTGGAGTCGGTGGGGCGCATCCAGTGGGAGTCGGCCACCAGCCTGGGCATGGGGCGCGGCCAGGTGCTGCGCCACGTCGTCGTGCCCCAGGCCGTGAGCCGGTGCATGCCCGCCCTGGTGGCCAACACCATCTTCCTGGTGAAGGAGACCAGCGTGGTCAGCGTCGTCGCCCTGCCGGACCTGGTCTTCCGCGCCAAGGAACTGATCGGTCGCGAGTACAACACTCCCGAGGCCCTGGTGCTGCTGGTGGCCTTCTACCTGCTCATCCTGCTGCCGATCTCGCTGCTGGGCCGCTGGCTCGAAGGGAGGGTCCGCCATGCCGAGTTCGGGAATTGAGGTGCTCTTCGAGGGGCACAACTTCCTGCGTCTGCTGCAGGGCCTGTGGGTGACGGTCTCCATCGCCCTGTCCGCGATGGCCGTCTCCGTGGTGCTGGGCACCCTGCTCGGCGTGGTGATGACCAACCGCAGCCGCGGCGTGCAGCTGGTCACCCGGCTCTACCTGGAGTTCGTGCGGATCATGCCGCAGCTGGTGCTGCTCTTCGTGGTCTACTTCAGCCTGTCCACCAGCGCCGGCATCAACCTGGGTGGCCGGACCGCCGCGGTGATCGTCTTCGTCGTGTGGGGCACCGCCGAGATGGGCGACCTGGTGCGCGGCGCCATCGAGTCCATCCCCCGCCACCAGCGCGAGAGCGCCCTGGCGCTGGGCATGACGCGCTCCCAGGCCATGCGCACCGTGGTGCTGCCGCAGACCCTGCGCAGGTTGCTGCCGCTGGCGATGAACCTGACCGCACGCATGGTGATGACCACCTCGCTGGTGGTGCTGATCGGCGTTGTCGAGGTGCTCAAGACCGGCCAGCAGATCATCGACGCCAACCGCTTCAGCCATCCCGACGCGGCCCTGTGGGTCTACGGGGCCATCTTCGGGCTCTACTTCCTGGCCTGCTGGCCGCTGTCGATGCTGTCGCGTCATCTCGAGAAGAAGTGGAAGGACCAATGAGCCCCCTCCAGGACATCCCCGACGAGCGGGCGGCCGACGCGCCGGCGCCGCTGCTGCAGGCCAGCGACGTGCGCAAGACCTATCCCAATGGCGTCACCGCCCTCGACGGCGTCGATCTTGCCGTGGGACGTGGCGAGGTGGTCGTCGTGGTGGGACCCTCGGGCTGCGGAAAGTCGACCCTGCTGCGCACCCTCAACGGGCTGGAGGAGATCCAGGGCGGCACCATCACCCTCGACGGGACCCAGCTCGGATCCCGCCAGCTGCCGTGGACCGCGGCCCGGCAGCGCATCGGCATGGTCTTCCAGAGCTATGAGCTCTTCGGTCACCTCAGCGTCATGGACAACCTGCTGCTGGGGCCGCTCACGGTGCAGAAGGCCAACCGCCCCGAGGCGGCGCGCCGGGCAGCCCAGCTGCTCAAGCGGGTGGGCCTGCTGGACCGGGCCGACGCCTTCCCGCGGCAGCTGTCCGGCGGCCAGAAGCAGCGCGTGGCGATCATCCGGGCGCTGATGATGCAGCCGGAGGTCTTGCTGCTCGACGAGGTGACCGCCAGCCTCGACCCGGAGATGGTGCGCGAGGTGCTCGACGTGGTGGCCGAGCTGGCCCGCGACGGCATGACCATGGTGATCGTCACCCACGAGATGGGATTCGCCCGCAGCATCGCCGACCGGATCGTCTTCATGGACCACGGCAAGGTGGTGGAGCAGGACAGCCCCCTGGGTTTCTTCACCGCCCCGAAGACCGAGCGGGCGCGCCAGTTCCTCAACATCTTCGAGTACGAGATCTGAGGCGCCGCCCGGGCTCGGGTGGCTGGGCGGATGGGTGGCTGGGCGGCTGCCTCAGGGAGCCAGCCGGTCGCGCTGCCAGGCGTCGTCGAGGAGCTGGTAGCGCAGCCGGTCGTGCAGGCGGCTCGGGCGGCCCTGCCAGAATTCGACGAGCTCGGGGACCAGCCGGTAGCCGCCCCACTGCGGCGGGCGCGGCACCTGGTCGCCGAAGCGCTCGGCGGCGGCGCGCTGGTTGGCCTCCAGCACCTCGCGCGAGTCGATCGGCTCGCTCTGCGGGGAGGCCCAGGCCTCCAGCTGCGAGGCCACCGGCCGCACCGCGAAGTAGTCGTCGGAGACCTGGGCGGGCACCTGCTCCACCCGGCCCTCGACGCGCACCTGGCGCTCCAGCTGCGGCCAGTGGAAGAGCAGCGCGGCCTGCGGGTTGGCGGCCAGCTCGCGGCCCTTGCGCGAGGTGTAGCTGGTGAAGAAGACCAGGCCCTGGTCGTCGACCTCCTTGAGCAGCACGATCCGGCTCGACGGGCGGCCGTCGGCCCCGACGGTGGCCAGCGTCATCGCATTGGGGTCGAGGATGTCGCTGGCACTGGCTGCCTCGAACCAGGCCCGGAACTGCTCCAGCGGATCGGCCGCGCTGGCGGCCTCGTCCAGGGCCTCGCCCTGGTAGTCACGTCGCATGCCATGGATGTCCATGACCCTGATCCTAGGACGGGACCCTGATCCCAGGACGGTCTGGATAGCGTGGAGCCATGAACCAGCTCCACGACGACCACCTCAGGGCCCTGTACCGCGAGATCCTGCGCCCCGCCTTCCCCGACGACGAGCTGGTCACCGAGGACGACTTCGTGGCCGGCTGCCACCGGCAGGACTACCTGCTGCACGAACTGGCCGACGACGGGCAGACCGTCGCCCTGGCCGTCGCGGAGCACCATCCCGCCTCGCAGGTGCTGTTGTTCAGCTGGCTGGCGGTGCGGCCGGGGGTGCGCGGCGGTGGCTTCGGCGGGCGCGTCTTCGACGCTGCCCTGGCCGCATGGGAGGAGCTGCTGCACCCTGTCCTGGTGCTGGGCGAGGTGGAGCACCCTTCCACCACCCCGCACAGCATCGACTTCGGTGACCCCGCCGCGCGGGTGCGCTTCTACCACCGGCGCGGTGTGCGCGCCCTGCCCGTCCCCTATGCCCAGCCGCCGCTGCGCGAGGGCGGACGGGCCGTCGAGGGGCTGCTGCTGGTGGTGCTGCGGCACGACGGCCACGTTCCGGGGACCAGCATTCCCGCCGAGCCGGTGCGACGCTTCCTGGGCGACTGGCTGGAGGGCCAGCCGATTTCCCATCGGGCGCTGGCCGCGATCGAGCCGGGCAGGATGGCAACCCTGGCCCTGGACCTGCCCAGTGCCCAGCTGCCCAACCCGCCCCGGCGCAGGGGGATGCGCTCCTGACTGCTCAGACCCGCCGGGCCAGCAGTACCACGTCGGTGTCGTGGTCGGTGCCGCGCCCGGAGCTGACCTGGCGGGCGCGGCGCTCGTGCACCAGCAGCTGCCAGCCCTCGGTCTGCTGCAGCAGCGGTGCCAGGTCGTCGGGCTGGATGACATCGGAATGGTCCATTCCCCCGTGCTCATTGACCCCGTGCTCATTGACCCCGTGCTCCTGGCCCTCGTGCTCGCCCTCGCGCGGGGTGAAGTCGTGGTGCACGTAGAGCAGGTGACCCCCGGGGGCCACCAGGCTGAGCAGACGCTGCTCAGTGCCCTGGCCCTTGAACAGCACCGGGTACATGGCGCTGACCAGGTCGAAGCCCGCCGTCGGGAGCTCGGCCTCGTGGAAGGGCGCCACCACCGGATCCACCCGAACCCCCACGGAGCTGGCCGCCGCGAGGGTGCGCTCCAGGGCCTTGCCGGAGATGTCCAGGCCGGTCACGCGCCAGCCCCGGGTGGCCAGCCAGACCGAGTCGGCGCCCTCACCACAACCGATGTCGAGTGCACGGCCCGGGGTCAGGTCGCTCGCCCTGGCCACCAGCGACTGGTTCGGTGCGCCGCTCCACACGCGCTCACCCGAGTAGCGCTCGTCCCATTCGGCGGCGGTCGGCATGGGCTTGGGGGCGGCGTCCTTGCCGTGCTCATGAGTGCTCATGGCCCGAGACTAGCCACCCGCGGTGACACCCTCCGGTGCAACCCCGCACGTCCCGCCGTGGCGGCACCGATTTGCGTCCGGGGTGCGGCCTGGGAAAGCCTTGGCCCAGAGTCCCGGGGGAGGTGGAGAGCAGTGACGAGTCGAATGCGCGCCGCGGTGATGCCGCTGGCGGGTGCCGTCCTCGCCCTCGTGATGGCCCTCGGATCGGCCCTGGTCCCCGCCGCCGCCGCCCCGAAGGATGCCGCTGGCGTCGGCGATCCCGTCGCCGGGATCCCGCAGCCGTGCCTCACGACGCAGTCCTGGCCGGCCCAGGCCACGCCAGGCCAGACGCGCAAGCAGCTGGCCGAGCTCACGGGCATCGAGCTGGTCGGCCCGCAGTGGGAGGACCCGAAGAACAGGCCCTTGGTGCGCATCGTCTGGGAGACCCTCGGCGCCCTGGCGTGCACCGACTACCTCGCCACCATCACGAAGAACCATCCCGGCTTCGAGCTCAATGCCGCCCCGATCAGCGGCTGGGCCTTCGGCGACTGGGGCCTGACCCGTCCCGGGGCCGTCACCATCGACCTGGCCAAGTGGCACGAGCCCTACGCCGCCGGCGACCGTGGGCGCCTGGTGCGCCTGCTGGTCCACGAGCTCGGCCACGCCTGGGCCCGCACCCCCGAGGCCCAGAAGGCCTACACCCGCTTCGAGTCGCTCTACGCCCGCACCGGCAACTTCAGCGACTACGGCAGGGGCAGCGCCAACGAGAACTTCTCCGAAGTCATCGGCTACTACGTCGCCCGGTGCGCCGCGAAGAACCCCTATGACTCCGCCGTGGCCAACCACGGCCAGTTCGACGCCTACTACGAGCTGGTGCGCGACGAGGTCTTCGACGGCCGCGAGTTCGGCCCCGCGGTGGGCCGCACCCCCGACTGCACCCTCGCCGCCCCCAAGCCGGTGGTCACCCGCGTCCCCAAGGAACAGCTCGACCGGTGAGGCGGCCCTTCGCGTCGAGGGGAATAGACTTCCAGCTGGAAAGTGCCGCGCCACAATGGGTGCTGGTCAGACAATCCCACCCAAGGAGCCACCCATGCCCGAGGTCCTCGCCTACGCGACCGACGACAGCACCTGCCAGTTCCACAAGACCACCATCACCCGTCGCGAGCCCGGCCCCACCGAGGTCTTCTTCGAGGTGAAGTACGCCGGCATCTGCCACTCCGACATCCACACCGCCCGTGAAGAATGGGGCCCGGTGGTCGGCTGGCCGCTGGTGCCCGGCCACGAGCTGGCCGGCATCGTCACCCAGGTGGGCTCCGAGGTGACCAAGTTCGCCGTCGGTGACAAGGTCGGTGTCGGCTGCTTCGTCGACTCCTGTGGCCAGTGCGAGTACTGCGAGCAGGGTCAGGAGCAGTTCTGCGTCGAGGGCAACATCGGCACCTACAACGCCATCGGCCGCGACGGCAAGTCCACCGACGGTGGCTACAGCCAGGGCATCACCGTCGAGCAGGACTACGTCCTGCACATCCCCGAGTCGATCCCCTTCGAGAAGTCCGCGCCGCTGCTGTGCGCCGGAATCACCACGTACTCCCCGCTGAAGCGCTGGGGCGCCGGCGAGGGCAAGAAGGTCGCCGTCGTCGGCATGGGTGGCCTGGGCCACATGGGCGTGCAGATCGCCGCCGCCATGGGTGCCGAGGTCAGCGTCATCTCGCAGACCATGAGCAAGGAGGCCGACGGCAAGAAGTTCGGCGCCGAGCACTACTACGCCACCAGCGAGGAGGGCACGCTGGACAAGCTGCGCGGCACCTTCGACCTGGTGCTGTCCACCATCAGCGCGGACTACGACGTCGACGCCCTGCTCGGCACCCTCAAGGTGGACGGCGCTCTGGTGAACGTCGGCGCGCCCGAGAAGCCCGTCGACCTGCACGTGTTCAGCCTGATCATCGGCAACAAGATCTTCGCCGGCTCCAACATCGGTGGCATCGCCGAGACCCAGGAGATGCTCGACTTCTGCGCCGAGCACGGCATCGCCCCGCAGGTCGAGATGATCGCCGGTGAGGACATCACCGAGGCCTACGACAAGGTCGTCGGCTCCAAGGTGCGCTACCGCTACGTGATCGACACCTCCACCTTCTGACCAGGAGGATTGTGCGGGCCCGGTCGTCAGTGACGGCCGGGCCCGTGGTCATTCTCGGGTCTGACCGTGTGCTGGGGTCCGTCCGGGGCTTGGGGCCCTGCGCCGCCGCGCGCCAGCAGGAGGGTCGCCAGTGCGACCGCTCGGGCCGGTGTCACCAGACCCCGATGACGTTCCACCACAGGGGCCCGATGAGCAACCACACCAGCAGGTGCATGATGCCCAGCACCAGGCCGTTGCGCCACCAGGCACCCATCTCCACGTAACCAGCGCCGAAGTAGAGCGGCGCGGGGCCGTTTCCGTAGTGGGTCAGGCAACCCATCAGGGTGGGGATCGCTCCGAGGAAGGCCAGCAGGGGGATGCCGGGCAGCCCCAGCGAGAGCCCGACGCCCAGGAAGACGGCGAACATCGACGCGGTGTGGGCGGTGCCGCTGGCGAACAGGTAGTGGGACAGGGCATAGACCGTCGTCAGTGCGGCGAAGGCGACGGCCTGGTTCATGCCGCCCATGTGTCCCCCCACCTGTTTGCCGAACCAGCCGATGAAACCGAGCTTGTTCAGATAGGTGCCCATCATCACCAGTGCCGCGAACCAGGTGAGGGTGTCCCAGGCGGCCTTCTCGCCCTTCATCTGTTCCCAGGTCAGGGCGCCGGTCACCAGCAGGACCCCCAATCCCAGCAGGGCGACGGTGGTGGCATTCATCACGTCATCGCCCATGACCCACAGGGTGATCATGAGCGCGAAGACGCCCAGGGTCACCCATTCGTTGCGGCTGACCTTGCCCAGGCGCTTCAGCTCGGCGGCTGCCATGGCCGGGGCCTCCGGGGTCTTCTTCAGCGATGGCGGATAGATCACGTAGAGCACGATCGGCACCAGGATCGCGCCCACCAGTCCGGGCAGTGCCGTGGCCTTCAGCCAGCCGCCCCAGTCCGCGTGGACCCCAAGGTCTGCGGCGAGCTTGGCGGCCATCGCATTGGGCGCCGCCCCGGTGAAGAAGATGACCGAGACGGCCAGGTTGAGGTTGTAGCAGGCCAGCGCCAGGTAGGCGCCGATCCGACGATGGGTGCTCGGGTCCTCCGTGTGGGATCCAGAGGTCTCGGCGATCGACTTGAAGACGGGGTAGATGTATCCCGAGCGGGCCGTGTTGGACGGGATGGCCGGCGAGGTGAGCAGGTCCGCCAGGCCCAGGCCATAGGCCAGGCCCAGGGTGCTGCGCCCGAAGCCCCTGACGAAGAGGTACGCGAGGCGCTCGCCCAGCCCCGAGGAGATCACGGCGCGGGCGGCGAAGAAGGCGGAGACGATCAGCCAGATGGTGCCATTGCTGAAGCCGGACAGGGCATTGGAGATGGCCTCCTTCGGGTCGCCGGGGGCGACGACGCGGGTCGCTGCGCACAAGGCCATGGCGATCACGGACAGGCTGCCCATCGGCGCGGCCTTGGTGATGATCGCGACGATGGTGCCCAGGAAGATTGCGAACAGATGCCAAGCCGGTGCGTCCAGACCGGACGGGGCGGGCTTGAACCACAACACGACGCCGATCAGTACGGACACCGCCATCCACAGAGGGCGCACCTCATGGTCGGGAGAGTTCGGTGGCGAAGGCTTCGTGGGCGCTTTCACGGTGTTCGGCCGGTCGATCGTGTGGTCCGTCATGGCTGGGTCCCCTCTGTCCTGCTGGGCCGGCAACAGGGCGGCCCCACCTGCTGACCAGCCTCTCGGGCTGGATGGTGACTGGTCTGTGCCGATCTGCATCAGCTGGAAGAGGGGAGGGATATCTGGGGAATCCGAAGGGGGCAGCCCAGGGGGTTTGTCCCTCTCAAGAATCACCCTCCCCGGAATGCAGGATGACGAGCAGCGATGATCCGCTGGCAGGAACTTCATGATGTCCTTGACTTGCCAATCTCCCCATTCGGCCGTTCGAGATCTGACAGGCGAACGGGACGGGACATGCTTACGCGGCAGGGCTCGCTGGGTGTCGTCCCCGAACTGGAGTGACGACGAGACGACCTATGTGTGTGGGGCACGTCGAAGGGGGTGCTTTTGCAGTGGCGCTCGGGTGGCCATGCCCCTCAATGCGGAGTGATTGAGGAGGTGACTAGCTCAGATGCTTCTTGCCGAGATGGCTCATCTCCAGCGGTCGGTGCATCCCCACGACGTCCGGGTCCGCTCTGGAGGCTGGAGGGCGTTCGATGAAGTGGCCAAGATCCGCACAGACCGGTCTCGTGCGATCCGGAAGTGTTGGTGCCAGAGCACGACAGACATACGACCCCAGAACAAGGAGGTGCCGCGATGACACAGGAACTGGTGGGTCTCGAGAAGATCACCGACACCGTGGCCAAGTTCACCGCCATCGTCAGCCGTCGACTGCCCGACGATGTCACCAACCGGCTCACCACGCTGGCCACCGAGGAACGCCAGCCGATGGCCCTGATGATCTACGACACGATGAAGAAGAACCAGGAGCTCGCCGGCGAACTGGAACGTCCCAGCTGCCAGGACACGGGCCTGGTGCAGATCTTCGTCCAGGTCGGGTCGCACTTCCCCTACATCGACGGGTTGTCCGAAGCCCTCAAGGAAGCGATCGGCGAGGCGACCAGGATCGCCCCGCTGCGTCATAACACCGTGGAGACCTTCGACGAGTACAACACGGGAACCAATGTCGGTTCCAAGTCGCCGTGGATCTACTGGGACGTCGCCGAGGGCCGGGATGACCTGCAGCTGCACGTCTACCTGGCTGGCGGCGGCTGCTCCCTGCCCGGACAGGGTCGCACCCTGATGCCCGGCGAGGGCTACGAGGGTGCGGTGAAGTTCGTGATGGACGTCATGACCTCCTACGGTCTCAATGCCTGCCCGCCACTGCTGGTGGGCGTGGGCATCGGGAGCTCCATCGACGCGGCAGCCTTCATGAGCAAGCTGGCCCTGATGCGTCCCGTGCACTCGCACAGTGTCAACGAGGTGGCGGCCCAGCTGGAGCTGGACCTGGAGGAGGCCATCAACTCCATCGGCCTTGGGCCGCAGGGCCTGGGGGGCACCAAGTCCGTCATGGGTGTCAACATCGAGAACTCCGCCCGTCACCCATCGGTGCTGTCCGTGGCCGTCAACACCGGGTGCTGGTCCCACCGTCGCGGCACCATCCACTTCGACAAGGACCTGAACTACGAACTCCTCACCCACGAGGGCGTCGAGCTCTGAACGGCTCCGCCGTTGCCGCCAGACACACACCATCACCACCTTGGAGAGCAGAGATGAGCACTGACACCACCATCGACCAGCCCACCAGTGCCGCGGAGGAGACGAGCATTCCTGCCGTCCCTACCGTCGCGGCCGACATCCCACAACAGGACCCGTCAGAGGTCGATGTCGGCACCGGGCGCCGGATCACCCTGACCACACCCATCAGTCGCGAGGACCTCGAAGGCATCAAGATCGGTGACGTGATCTTCCTCGATGGACACATCACCACCTGCCGTGATGTCGCGCACCGTCGCCTGATCGAGTACGGCCGCGAACTGCCCGTCGACGTGCGCGACGGCGCGATCCTGCACGCCGGGCCCATCATCCGGAAGGTCGAGGGGGAGGACGACAAGTTCGAGGTCGTGTCCGTCGGCCCCACCACCTCCAGCCGCATGGAGAAGTTCGAGTACGAGTTCATCAAGCAGACCGGAGTGCGGCTGATCGTCGGCAAGGGAGGAATGGGGGCCGGCACCGAGGCCGGCTGTGCGGAGTTCGGGGCGCTCCACTGCGTCTTCCCAGCCGGCAATGCCGTGATCGCTGCCGTCGAGGTGGAGGAGGTGGAGGGAGCCGAGTGGCGAGACCTGGGCATGCCGGAGACCCTGTGGACCTTCCGGGTCAAGCAGTTCGGCCCCCTGATCGTCTCGATCGATGCCGAGGGAAACAACATCTTCGAGCAGAACAAGGTGGTCTACAACCAGCGCAAGGACGAGGCCCTGGAGAAGCTGTACGAGAAGGTTCGCTACATCAAGTGAGTGCCAGTCGGCCGTGGCCCGTCACCTGCAGGTGACGGGCCACTTTCCCTTCCTAGGATGGCGTCATGACCAAGGAGCCCCAGCTGGCGACGGCCGTCGCCGCACGCGACGAGTACCACCTGCGGATCGAACGCCCGCAACGGGGCATCCGGCTGAGCCAGTACGTCTACGAGATCGGCTCCTACCACTACAACTGGCACTCCGAACTGGAGCTGCTGGTGGCAGTGCGCGGCGAGATGGAAGTGGCGGCAGGGGGACGCATCACCAGCCTGCAGCCGGGAGACGTGGTTGTCATCAACTCCGGGGTCAGCCATGCCACCCTCAGCCAAGGAGAGGGCAGTCTGGCGCTGTTGCTGAAACTCGACCTGTGCTGGTTCGCGGACCTTTTCGAGGACCACAACCTGGTGCGCTTCGACCTGGCCTCCGACGAGCACACCCGAGGCCTGCCGGTCTTCGTCGAGATCCGCGCGCTGATGGCACGCATGATGCTGGACGGCACCGACACCAGCCCGACCGGACTGGTGCGCCACGAACGACTCCTCGCCCAGCTGCTGGACCTGCTGGTCACCCACTTCCCTCCCCGACTGGAAGGCCACGTGGCCGTCCAGGGCAATGAGTCCCGCAACAGGGCCATCGACCAGCTGTTGAACTACATCGACCACCACTATGCGGAACGGATCACCCTGGACCGGCTGGGTGCGGAGAGCGGATACAACCCGAGTTATGTCTCGCAGCTGTTCACCCGGCACCTGGGCGTCTCCACGCTGGACTACATCACGCGGGTCCGGCTGCGACAAGCTGCCCGCGACCTGTGCGATCCTGCCCTGAAGGTGGTGGACGTGGCGGCCAGCAATGGCTTCGCCGACGTCAAGGCCTTCAACGTCGCCTTCCGCAAGAGCTTCGGCAAGTCCCCGACCCAGTACCGGACACAACTGACCGAGCAGAGCCTGGCCGTCGATGCCCGCTTCAAGCAGATCTTTGCCCGACGCGACGACCGCGAGGTCACCACGTTGCTGCACCGGTGGGCCGCCCCGCTGGAGGATGCCTCGGATGACCTCGCGCTCCCGGCGGTACCCACCGATGATGCGCGTCGCCTGGTGGCGGATGCGCGTCGTCTGGTGGACGGATTGCAGGCCCTGGAGACCCGCCTGGGACAGATGGCCTCGGGTCTTGCCTGACCCCGGTCAGTAGGGGAGGGCGCCGGTCAGCCCGTAGACCAGCAGGTAGGTCGCCAAGACTGGCCAGAACCATCGCAGGTACTTCTTCTGGAAGTCGACGAAGTTCTGTTCCGTCTCACCGCAGAGCAGATACAGGGCGGGAATCACGGGGCTGACCAGACGGAAGGATTGTCCCACCATGGAGGCGACCGCGGCCTGCATCGGAGTGATGCCGAACTGTTGCATCACGCCACTGAGCACGGAGGCGATGCCGAAGTAGAAGGCATCCTGGGGCAGGAAGACAATGGCGGGAGTGGCGATGACGGCATAGACCGGAGCCATGTGGGAGCCCAAGCTGGTGGGAATGGCTCCGGCGATGGTGTGGGCGAGGGCCGCGGCCATCCCCGAGCCGGTGAGGACTCCTGAGAAGACGCCGGCGCCAAGGGTGGCAATGGTGGTTGGCAGGACATCGGAGGCAATCTCCTCGATCCGCTCGGTCGCCTGGTCGACATCAGGAAAGTTGATGACCAGAGCGATGGCCGACAGCAGCAGGAAGACGACCGCGCCGTGGGCCAGGTCCATGATGAGCAGGGTCAGGCCACCCAGGGTCAGCAGCAGGTTCACCCAGAACAGTCGGGGACGCTTCAGCTCCGGATCCTTGTCCCGTACGGCGCGCAGCATGGCTTCGATCTGCTCGGGTCCCACCGAGGCGCTGGATGCCGGATCGAAGTGGATCCGGGCCCGTTCCTTGAGACCGATCCGGTAAGCAATCAAGAGCACGACCACCTGGGCCGCCAGCAACCCGGGGAGCAGTTGGCGGAAGAGGTCGATGAGGTCCACGTGCAGAGCGGCGGCCGCGGCGATCGTCGGGCCTCCCCACGGAAGCTGGTTCCAGATGCCGATGGGGGCGACGATCACGATCGCGAGCGTCCACAGGGCCAGGCCCAGCTGCTTGTACAGCGCACGGAAGGCCGCGAGGCAGATGATGATCGTCGTCGTGGTGTCCCCATTGAGGGAGACGACGCTGGCGACGGCGGCGGTGGACATGATGACCTTGAGCGGGTCGCCCTTGGCCTTCTTGATGAAGAACTCGGCGACAGGATCGAACAGGCCCACATTGAGCATCAGGTCGAAATAGAAGATGGAGAACAGGATCGTCGTCGCGGGCGCGATCACGCCCCAGGCGACCTTGCCGGTCTCGGGGTTGACCTTGAAGAAGACCCCTTGCTGGATCCAGGTGAAGACTTCCAGCACGCCCTGACCGGTGGTCAAGCATGCGAGGATCCCGAAGACGAGGGGCACCAGGGTGAGGGCCACGAAGACCTGGAGCTTCTTGCGGGACAGCGCAACGATGAAGACCAGGATCATCGCGAGGCCAAGGATCGAGAGCATTCCTGCCTCCAACGGACAAGGTCCTCCACCATGAGGACGATGTACCCACTGTTCTGGAGTGCAGGGGGTCCGGGCTGCCCAATTCTCTGACAGTCCGTGAAGGATTATCGCCAGCGCACGGGTCTGCAGTCCACGTGGTCAGAGCTGGGACAGCTAACGATTCCACGTACTTGTGAGCCGTCCCCACAAGCCCTTACAGGTCATCGGGGGGGCAGAGGGGCAAGTGCCGTAGCTACAGTTCTGCCGCTTCGTGTCGCTGCTCAGTGACCTTGCGGGCATTGCCTGTGCCGCGGCGCGCCAGCAGGAGGGTTGTCAGCACGACTGCCACGCCGACCCCCAGGGCGTCGGCGACGAAGTCTTGCCAGTCACCGCTGCGGCCGGGCACGAATCGCCACTGCACCACCTCGCTGACCACGCCGTGGGCCAGGTTCGCCAGCGCCACCACCATCCGCCGGCCCAGTGCCAGGGCGAAGGACAGCGTGACGCCGAGGAAGAGCAGGAAGTGGACGAGCTTGTCGCTGACCGGCAGGCCGCCGGCATCGGGCGGACTGGGGGTGTATAGCCCCCACAGCTGCACGGCGAGGACCAGCAGGCCCCCGACGAGCCAGGAGCGGCGTACCGGGTGGGGGATCATCCAGTCACTGTGCCATGGGGGCGGGCCCGGTGGCCGTCGCGTCCGGTCAGCGGCTGCTGCCGCCGGCGCGCACGCCGATGGTGTGGGCCTGAATGCCCTGGTTGACACGCTCCAGGACATCCAGCACGTCGGCGAGCGCCTGGGGATCCAGGTCGGCCAGCACACTGCCCAGGGTCGCCTTGAGCGGGCCGGAGAAGTTCTCGGCGCTCTGGAGTCCGGTCTCGGAGAGCTTGAGCAGCACCTTGCGGCGGTCACGCGGGTCGGCCTCGCGGGTGACGTGGCCGGACTGGGACAGGCGCTCCACCAGGTAGGTGACGGCGCCACTGCTCAGGTGCAGGTGGTTGGCGAGCTCGCCGGCGGTGAGGTGGCGATCCTCGAGCTGGGCGGCCCGGATCAGCTGCAGGGCGCGGAAGTCGGTCAGGTACAGGCCCTGGTTCTCCGCGCAGGCGTGGCTCAGGTTGTCGTGGGACTGGACGAGGTTCTGCAGCAGCCGTCCCAACTGCTGCACTTCGGGCTTCTTGTCGGAGGATGGCACGAAGGCCAGAGTATCCACGGCATTGATGAAAGACACAACTGACGACCCGTAATTCTTCTTCAACATTTGAGTTCGCAAACATCGACACGCCGAGAGCTGTCCGCAGCAGCCCTCCCGAGGCTGCTGCGGATCGGCCCAGAGCTCAGGGCAGGATGATCGCCAGGGTCATCGAATGACTCTCGCCCGGCGCCAGATGTACGGCATTGGCAAGGACGTTTGCCGTTTCGACGCAGCACATCCCGGTCCACTCCTCGTCGCCGAAGTCGCCCATCCGCGCCGACTTCTCGGTCCACGGGTTCCAGACGACCGTGTTTGCCGACTGCGCCTTCTCCACCGTGACGACCCGTCCGGCCCCCTCGTCGAGGATTCGACAGGTGCCATCGTCGAAATAGACCCGGTCGGTTTCACTGGTGAATTCAATTGCGCCTTGCTGGACTCGCTCGCCACCACTGACCTTGTCCAGATAGCGCACCTGGTCCAGCCCGTCGACCTGCACCCGGCGGGCATCGGAGAGGCTGAAGTAGGTGTGCAGTGCCTCCTCGAAGTCCAGCTCCTGCTCCCCTGCCGTCACGGTGAGGGTGAGTTGCAGCGCCGAGCCCATCGAGACCACCAGGCGCGCCGTGAAGTCCTCGGGGAAGCCGCCCAGGTCGTCCACCTGGGCAGCGGTCAGCACCAGGGCCAGCCTCGCCTCCCCGCTGTCGTCCACCTCGGCCGCGTCCAGGGTCCACTGCGACAGGCGGGCGAAGCCGTGCGCGGGAGTCATGTCGCCGTTGCGTCCAGGCCCGAACCAGGGGAAGCAGACCGGAACCCCGCCACGGATGGCCTTGCCGGGCTGGAAGAACGAGTGCTGGCTCATCCACAGCACCGGCTCGGCCCCGGCGGGCGTCCACTCGGCCACATGGCCACCCTGGGCGTAGACCAGCCCGGTGGCCAGCGGGGTGCTGATGCGCCACGCGTCCAGCCCGTTGACGGTCTCGGCGGTGATGCCCTGCGGCAGGGACGCAATGTCGGGAATCAAGGAATTGCTCATGGTGCGACGCTATCCCCATCCAGCCTCGGGGTGTGGGGCAGTCCCACCTGTTTCACTGGATGGCATGAGCACAGCGGCAGACCAGCACGACACCATCCGCGTCCAGGGGGCCCGTGAGAACAACCTGCGCGAGGTCAGCCTGGAACTGCCCAAGCGCCGCCTGAGCGTCTTCACCGGCGTCTCCGGCTCGGGCAAGAGCTCGCTGGTCTTCGCGACGATCGCTGCCGAGAGCCAGCGAATGATCAACGAGACCTACTCGGCCTTCCTGCAGGGCATGATGCCCAGCCTCGGCCGCCCCGACGTCGACCTGCTCGAGGGACTGACCACCGCCATCGTCGTCGACCAGGAACCGATGGGCGCCAACCCCCGCTCCACCGTCGGCACCGCCACCGATGTCAACGCCACCCTGCGCGTGCTGTTCAGCCGCATCGCCGAACCGCACATCGGCGGACCCAAGGCCTATGCCTTCAACATCCCCTCGGTCAGCGGCGGCGGCGCGATCACCACGACCAAGGGCGGGCGCCAGGTCAAGGAGCACAAGACCTTCACCGTCACCGGCGGCATGTGCCCGCGCTGCGAGGGCACCGGCAGGGTGGGCGACTTCGACCTGGACCAGCTCTACGACGCCGAACTCGGCCTGGCCGACGGTGCCCTCAAGGTCCCCGGCTACTCCATGGAGGGCTGGTACGGCCGTCTCTTCGAGGGCTCCGGCTACTTCGACATGGCCAAGCCGATCACGTCCTACACCACGCGGGAGCTCGACGACCTGCTGTACCGCGAGCCCACCAAGATCAAGGTCGACGGCATCAACCTCACCTACGAGGGCCTCATCCCGCGCATCCAGAAGTCCATGCTCAGCAAGGACGTCGAACAGATGCAGCCACACATCCGGGCCTTCGTCGAGCGTGCCGTGGTCTTCCGCACCTGCCCCGAGTGCGAGGGCACCCGCCTGAGCGAGGGCGCCCGCACCTCGCTGGTGCAGGGTCGTTCCATCGCCGACCTCTGCCAGATGCAGGTGAGCGACCTGGCCGACTGGCTGGCCGGCCTCGACGACCCGTCGGTGGCCCCGCTGGTGGCCCAGCTGCGCCACCAGGTGGACTCCTTCGTCGACATCGGCCTGGGCTACCTCTCGCTCGACTGCCCCACCGGAACCCTCTCGGGCGGCGAGTCGCAGCGGCTCAAGATGATCCGCCACCTGGGCAGTGCGCTCACCGACGTCACCTATGTCTTCGACGAGCCCAGCGTCGGCCTGCACCCGCACGACATTGCCCGGATGAACGAGCTGCTGCAACGCCTGCGCAACAAGGGCAACACCGTGCTGGTGGTGGAGCACAAGCCCGAAATGATCGCCATCGCCGACCACGTCGTCGACCTCGGCCCCGGGGCCGGACGCCAGGGCGGCACGATCTGCTTCGAGGGCACCGTCGAGGGCCTGCGCGCCAGCGACACCCTCACCGGACGCCACCTCGACGACCGTGCCCGGCTCAAGGACTCGCTGCGCACCCCCACCGGCGCCATCAAGATCCGCGGCGCCGACGAGAACAACCTGACCGGCGTCGACGTCGACATCCCCACCGGGGTGCTGACCGTGGTCACCGGCGTCGCCGGCTCGGGCAAGAGCACCCTGGTCCGCAACCACCTCTCGAGCCGCGACGGGGTGGTGACCGTCGACCAGGGCGTCATCAAGGGCTCGCGGCGCAGCAACCCGGCCACCTGGACGGGCCTGCTGGAACCGATCCGCAAGGCCTTCGCCAAGGCCAACGGGGTCAAGCCCGCCCTGTTCAGCCCCAACTCCGAAGGCGCCTGCCCCACCTGCAGGGGTGCCGGTGTGATCTACACCGAGCTGGGCTTCATGGACACCGTCGCCAGCACCTGCGAGGACTGCGAGGGGCGCCGCTTCGACGCCTCGGTGCTGCAGTACCGGCTGGGCGGCAAGGACATCGCCGAGGTGCTGCAGATGGGCGTCGACGAGGCCCTGGCGCACTTCAGCGAGGGGGAGGCCAGGATCCCGGCGGCGCAGAAGATCCTGACCAACCTGGCCGATGTCGGGCTCGGCTACGTCACCCTCGGCCAGCCACTCACCACGCTCTCGGGCGGCGAGCGCCAGCGGCTCAAGCTTGCCGACCAGATGGCCGAAAAGGGCGGGGTCCACGTCCTCGACGAACCCACCACCGGCCTGCACCTGGCTGACGTGGAGCAGCTGCTCGGCCTGCTGGACCAACTGGTGGACTCCGGGAAGACGGTGGTGGTGATCGAGCACCACCAGGCCGTGATGGCCCACGCCGACTGGATCGTCGACATGGGGCCGGGAGCCGGCCACGACGGCGGCCGGGTCGTCTTCCAGGGCACCCCCGCCCAGCTCGTCGACGACGGCAGCACCCTCACCGGGCAGTACCTCAAGGAGTACGTGGCGGGCTGAAGCCTCGTGGCGGCGCAGGCATTGCAGCACATACGGCCACGAAGGACATTTGAACGTGTCGTGCGCCGCCAGGGATGCATTTTCAGCGCGTGTCGGCGAGTTCCAGCTCGATCGAGCGCACCTCGTAGCCCTTGATCATCTCGTCCCAGCCGATCCGGGGGCGGCTGGCCAGGCGCACCGGCAGCGCCAGCAGCTTCTGCAGCAGCACGTCGGCCTCCTGGATCGCCAGCGAGTTGCCGGGGCACTTGTGGGGGCCGTCGCCGAAGCTCATCACCTCGTCACCCACTTTCGGGGGAAGCTCGCGGCCGGGGCACAGGTCCAGCGGCGACTCCCCGACCACGGCACGCTGCGCGTTGATGCTGCGGATGTGGATGTCGACCAGGGCACCGGAGGGGATGGTGTGGGTCTGGCCGTCGAACTCCACCTCGATCGGCGTGGTGGTGCGGCGCAGCAGGTGTCCGACGATCGGTTCCAGGCGCAGGATCTCGTGCAGCACCTCGTACCTGCCGGGCTTGTCGGCCGACAGGTAGCGCTCGCGCAGCTCGTCGTCCTCCAGCAGGTGCCAGACGGCCATTCCGATGTACTCCCGGGTGGTGACCATGCCGGCCGCGGCATAGGTGACGCACTCGATGAGGATCTCCAGCTGGGAGTAGCCCTCGTCGAGCAGGTGACTGATGACATCGTCCTGGCGCTTGACCTTGCGGGCCTTGATGGCGGGGCGCACGTCGCGCAGGTGGAAGGAGAGCAGCGGCAGCTGTCCGCGCAGGGCCAGGGCCTGCAGCCTCGCCCTCTCCACCAGACCACGGCGCTCACCGGACTCGGCGGTCTCCTTGAGGGCGGGGATCTGGAAGAAGCGCTCCAGTCGGCGCGCCATCTGGTCGGTGGGGGAGTCGGTCAGCCCCACCACCTGCGCGGCCACCATCACGGAGTAGAGCAGGGAGAGCTGGGCGAGGTCGGTGCGGCCCTCACGGCGGAAGTCGTCGACCAGCTGGGTCGCATAGCGGTCCATCAGCTCGTGGTAGTTCGCCTCCACCGTCCTGGGTGCGAAGTAGCGGGCGATCGCCGCGCGCTGTTTGCGGTGGGTGGTGCCGTCGGCATAGAGGATCGGGGGACGCATGCCGCTCATGGCCAGCTGTTCGGCATTGAAGCCTCCCTGCAGGGCCTCGCGATTGCGCAGCACCAGCCGGGCGACGGCCAGGTCGCGCACCTGCCAGATGCCGTCGACCATCTCGAGGGCGGGTTCGGGCCGGTCTCCGGGGCGGTGGGTCTTGCGACGGTCCCGTTCGCTGACGGGGCATCCCTGCTGGCTCATCTGGTCCTCCTCGCGGTCAAGGCTTCATTGTGGCCGACCAGAGGTTCGGGGGTTCGGGGCGGGGGCCGCATAGGCTGCTGTCATGGACGAGATGCGCCGCTGCGTCATCGAGAGCCTGCTGGGGCCGCTCACCCTGGTGGTCGACGGTCCTTCGCTGGTGGGGCTCTACTTCGACGACCACCGGGTGAAGAAGGAGCGTGCGCTCCAGGGGGAGATGGTCGATGCCGGGGCCGATCCGGTGCTGGGCGAGGCGACGGCCCAGGTGCGTGCCTACTTGGCGGGCGGGCGCACGAGCTTCGAGCTGCCCCTGGCCCCGAGTGGTGGCAGCGCCCTCGACCGTCGCGTCTGGGACGAGCTCGGCCGCATCGGGCTGGGCGAGACGGTCACCTACGGCCAGGTGGCCCGGGAGCTCGGCAATCCGCGGATGGCCCAGGCCGTCGGGGGGGCGGTGGGGCGCAATCCGATCTGCCTCGTGCTGCCCTGCCACCGGGTGGTGGGGGCATCGGGCGCGCTCACCGGCTATGCGGGCGGCCCGTGGCGCAAGCGCTGGCTGCTCGACCACGAGGCCTGGCTGGCGGGGCGCAGTGCCCTCGCACCGGGGCCTCCGGTGCGGCCCTGACCCCGGGGAAGGTCAGTCTCAGAAGACGCCAGTCAGCATGCTGGTGGTGAGCACCGCCGTGGCGGCCAGGGCGCAGCCCAGCTCGATGCACATGCCGATGCCGATTGCCTTCAGCGCCACCATCGAGGTGCGGCCGGCGGTGGCGATGTCCTTCACCCGCACCAGTTCGGCACAGAACAGGCCGAAGACGAAGCCGAGCACCAGGCCCACCACTGGCACCAGGAAGGAGCCGGCCACGGCACAGACCACACCCACCACGATCGGCCAGCGCGGCACCTCGACCCGCTGCAGGTCGCGTCTGGTGAGCAGCAGCGACGAACCGGCGCCGATGGCCAGCAGGACGGCTGACACGCCGAAGGCGATCCATCCCCAGCTGGAATTGCCCCACACCGCCCAGACCAGGGCGGCCACACCGACGGTGATGCTGCCGGGCAGGACGGGGACGACGATGCCGCTGAGGCCCACGAGGATGAGCAGGGCGCAGATCACGGCGAGCACGGCAGGGGTCATGGTTCCAGACTAGGGGAGCGGTGGCCGGACACCGCCCCAAATGGTCCAGTGCTCAACGACATGCGTGGAATCATTGGTCCATGACCACCATCGTCTTCCTGCACGCCCATCCCGACGACGAGGCCTCCAGCACGGCCGGCTCCATGGCCCGCGCCGCACGTCGCGGGGACCGGGTGGTGGTGGTCTATGCGACCAATGGCGACCACGGCGAGGTGCCCGAGGACCTGCACGAGGGCGAGACCCTCGTCGACCGTCGCCGCAGCGAGGCCCGGGCCTCCGCCGAGGTGCTCGGCACCGCCCGCGTCGAGTGGCTGGGCTACAAGGACTCGGGCATGACCGGCTGGGACATGAATGCCGAGCCGGGAGCCTTCTGCAATGCCGACCTGGACGAGGCCGCGGGACGTCTGGCGCGCATCCTCGACGAGGAGGACGCCGACGTGCTGGTGGGCTACGACTGGCACGGCAACTACGGCCACCCGGACCACGTCAGGGTGCACCCGGTGGCCTACCGCGCCGCACAGCTGGCCCGTCGCCGTCCCCGGGTGCTGGAGAGCACCGCCAACCGCGACCGGATGGCGGCAGGCTTCCAGGCCGCCCGCGAGGCCGGACTGGAGATGGACTTCGACCCCCACGGTCCGGCCGACGACGGCAACCCGATGGGCACCCCCGAGGCCGAGATCCACTGGGCCGTCGACGTCACCGAGGTGGTGGGGCTCAAGCGGCAGGCGCTGTTGTGCCATGCCAGCCAGACCACCGACATCGGCATGCTCACCGGCATGCCGGACGAGGTCTTCCTGGCCGGCTTCGGCCACGAGCACTACCGCGAACACGGACGCCCCAACGGAATGCAGCCCGGCTGGCCCTTCACGCCCCTCGACTGAGCACCCTTCCCAATCCCCGTGCACATTGGCAAACTGTCGGGGCATGAGCCAGATCACGGTGGGCCAGACCCACACCATGACCTATGTGGTGCCCGAGGACAGGTGCGTGCCCGACGTGCTGCCCGAGTCGCCCGAGTTCCAGAGCGTCCCGCGGGTCTTCGCCACGGCCTACTTCGTCGCGGTCATGGAATGGGCCTGCATGGAGGCGTTGCGGCCGCACCTGGACGAGGGGCAGTGCAGCGTGGGCACGCACGTCGAGCTCTCCCACACCGGCGCCACCCTGTCCGGCATGACGGTGCGTTACGAATGCACCGTCACCCAGGTCGATGGGATCACCGTCTGGTGGCGGGTGGAGGCCTTCGACGACCTGGGGCCGATCGGCGAGGGGCGTCATTCCCGCGCCGTACTCGACCAGGCACGTTTCGAGGCGGGCCTGGCCAAGCGGGCGAAAAAGGCAGGCCTGCTCCGCTAGCGCGGGGCGACCGGCCTTCTCGGGTGCCGCTCAGAAGAGCCCGTCGCGGGGCGGCGGCGGGGCGTACTGCGGGTCGACGCCGCGGAAGAGCTTGCTCACGCTCTTGCCCGCGTGCGTGCGGCGGATGGCCTCGCTGAAGAGCTGGCCGACGCTGCGCACCTCGAGCTGCGTCCAGCCGGGATGGTCCTGCGGGACGGTGTTGGTGGTGACCACCTCGGTGATCATGTGGTGGCCCTGGAGCCGCTCGACGGCCTTGCCGCTGAACAGGCCGTGCGTGGTGCAGATCGAGGCCTGCTGGCAGCCGAACTCCTCGAGCTTGTCCAGCAGTTCCAGGATGGAACCGCCGGTGGCGATCTCGTCGTCGATGACGATGGCCTTCTTGCCCACGACGTCGCCGACGATGGAGTCGATGACCACCTTGTCGTCACTGACCCGCTTCTTGCTGCCGGCGGCCATCGGAATGCCCAGCAGGCGGGCGAAGGTGGCGGCCTCCTTCGCATTGCCGAAGTCGGGGGAGACGACCACCCAGTCGGACAGGTCCTTGCCCTTGTAGTGGTCGGCCAGCACGCCGATGGCGGTGAGCTGGTCCACCGGCATCGAGAAGAATCCCTGCACCTGCGGGGAGTGCAGGCTCATCGTGAGCACCCGGGTGGCGCCGGCGGTCTTCAGCATGTCGGCCACCAGACGGCCACCCATCGAGATGCGGCTGGCGTCCTTCTTGTCGCTGCGCGCATAGGCGTAGTGGGGCATGACCGCGGTGATGTACTCCGCGGAGGCGCCGCGGGCTGCGTCGATCATCAGCAGCAGCTCCATCAGGTTCTCCTGCGTCGGGGGAACCAGCGGCTGCACGATGTAGACATCGCGTCGCCGGCAGTTGGCCAGCAGCTGCGCCTGGATGCAGTCATTGCTGAAGCGCTTGATGTCCACCCCGCTGAGCTCGACCCCCAGGTTGCCGCAGATCTCCTGCGCCAGTTGCCGGTGGGCCGTTCCGGAGAAAACGACGATGTCCTTCACGTGGTGCCTTCCATCGGAGCTGTCGGCTGAATCCTATCCCCCAGTGCGCCGTCCGCAGGGCCGGGGATTGAAACCAGTACTCGTGACACGCGGGCACCGCGGGCCACTGACGATGACGGCTGCATGGCGCTGATCGCCTAGGCTCGGTGCATGGCCAACACCCTTCTCGCCCCCCTGTCCCGCCTGAAGACCACCGCCCTGGTGATCATCGCCTCCGTGCTGATCCAGCTCGGCCTCGGCATCGCGATGCTCACCGGTTCCTGGTCGCTGGCCGACGCCCACGGCGGCTTCGGCTACCTGACCTTCCTCGCGAGCCTGGTGGCCGCCGTCTTCGCCTTCCAGGCCAGCAAGGCCGATCCCACCGCGAAGGGCCTGCTCTTCCACACCCTGAGCCTGCCGGTGCTCGCGCTGGTCCAGATCGGCATGGTCGAGGCCGGCGGCGGCAGCGAGGCCATCAAGTGGATCCACGTCGTGCTCGGCCTGGCCTTCATCGGTGCCGCGGTGAGCCTGTACAGCCTGCTCAACAAGCGCACGACCGCCAGCCGCATCTGACCCTGTTCCTGCGCGGGTCTTCCTGCGCCAAGGGCCCCGACCGGACGGTCGGGGCCCTTCGTCGTGTGTGGGTCAAGCGCCCAGGGAACGAGCAGTTGCCGCGAAGTCCTGTCGGGCCTGATTGATCCGCTCCGGTGTCCAGTCGACGGTGGGGTCCGGCTCCAGGTGGGTGAGCAGCACCTGCGCCAGCGCCACCTCGGCCTGTGACCACGCGGCGGGTACGCCCCCGAAGGGGGTCATCTCGCTGCGCTCGTCGAGCCAGTCCGGTTGGGTGAGGGCGCGCGAGAGGATCCCGCGCATGGTCAGGCCGGCCAGTTCGGAGAGCGCGACGAAGCCTTCTCGTCCCTGCCAGGGCTGACGCTGCCGGTAGCCGATCAGGTGGGTGAGTCCCTGGTAGACCTCCGCGCGGCGTTCCACGAAGGCGCGCTCCATCTCTACCAGTGCCTGCCCGACCGTCTCCCGCAGTTGGTCGTCGGGCAGCGCCTGGTGGGTGGTGGCCAAGGCCATGAAGACGCGCCAGTGAGGTGATGCGAGCAGGCGGCGCACGTCGGCATCGATGCTGACGCGCAGTGCCTCCACCACCAGCTGCCGGCGACCGGTCTCCGTGTCGAGCTGGTCGTCGTGGGCGGTCAGGATCTCCTGCAGGCGTGCCAAGTCCTGGCTGCCCTCCGGGATGAGCGTGGTTCGCCGCACGGTTTCGACCAGGGCATCGGCAAGGAAGTCGTCGCGACGGGGCCAGTACCGGTAGGCGCTGGCGCGCGAGACGCCCGCCTCGGTGATCAGCTTCTCGACGCGGATGGCATCGAGCCCCACGCCGAGCCCTTCGTCGACTAGTCGCTGGACGGCAAGGTCGAGCAGTCTCTGGCGGGTCTCCTGTTCGGAGAGGCAGGTTCTCGCGGTCATGAGACACAGTGTATCTTCATCCGTATGAGACATGATGTATCAAACTCTCGGAGGAGTGGAGCCATGTGGTGGACCATTGCAGTTGTCGTCGGGATGGCCCTGGTGGTGGTCTGGATGGTGATGAAGCCACCGGCCAATGTCGGCGACCGGTCAAAGCTTGGGCGCACCTTCAGCGCCGCCGAACAGCACCGGATCGAGAGCCGCAGGGTCACGGCCCAGCAGCTCGGCGACGCCACCTGCGAGGACGGGCAGGCCTGCTGGATCGCCGTCGACGGCATCGTCTACGACATGGGCGGCTTCCCGAAGTGGGCCCGCGGCCGACATCACGGCGTAGAGGCAGGCCAGGACTGCACCGAGGCCTTCGTCGGCTCCGGCCATGCCGTGACCGTACTGCAGAAGATGCCCGTGGTGGGCGGTTACGACGGGTGAGGCAGCCGACACGGGGAGTTCTGTTCAGCCGCCGATGGCCAGCACCCGAGTCGCGCCCCGTGGTGCGTGTGGCACCATCTCAGGCCTGCGGCCCCTTCACGGCCAGCCCGACACTGGTGACGATCCCCTCGCGCTGGCCGCCCGAATGGACGATCTCGGTGCCCGAGGGCTGCACCGTCAGCTGCGTCTGGTGCTGGCGCAGGGCCTCGACGACCGTCGGCAGCGTCTCGGGCAGGTCGAACCACTCGACGTCGAAGCCGGGCTCATCGCGCACCTCGGCGAAGCGCACCCCGCTGCGGGCCGCCGCGATGCGGGCGACGTGGTGCAGACGCACGTGGTCGGGATGTCCGTAGCCACCGCCCAGGTCGTAGCCGATCACCAGGTCGGGCTGCCAGGCCTGAACCAGCGCCATCAGGTCGGCCACCTCGTCCTCGATGTCTCCGGAGGTGAGGCTGTGCTCGTCGCCGGCATCGGCAGGACCGGCCAGCCCCTCGCGCACCCAGACCATCCCCGAGTCGCGGTAGCGGCGCGGCTCGAGACCGGCCGCCCGGGCGGGTTCGGTGCCCAGGAAGACATGCCGCTCGATGCCCAGTGCGCGCAGGGCGCTGGCGAGCTCCTCCTGCCGGTGCGCCTCCAGGCCGGCACCGGCCAGGCGGGAGAGCGGCCCGGGGACGACCTCGCCCCTCTCGCCGCGAGTCGCCGTCACCAGGTCACAGGCGATCCCGAGCGAGCGCATGTGGGTCACCAGGGCACCGGTGGACAGCGTCTCGTCGTCGGGATGGGCGTGGACGAACAGGGCCCGGCGCACGCCGTCGAGGGCGCCACGGCGCTGCTCGGCCCGACCGGGGTCCAGCAGCGTGCGGTAGTGGCTCTCCAACTGCACCGCCACCTCCTCCCAGCCGAAGCCGAGGGCCCGCTCGCGTCCGGCGGTGCCCATCCGCACCATGCGGTGCGGGTCGCGCAGCAGCTCGGTCAGGGTGTCGGTCCAGGCCTCGGCGGTGCGCTCCTGCACCAGCACCCCGGTGAGGCCGTCGACGACCACCTCGCGCAGGCCTCCCGAGTCGGCGCTGACCACGGGCACGCCGCAGGCCGAGGCCTCCAGCGCGACCAGGCCGAAAGTCTCGGAATAGGAGGGCACCAGCACGGCCCGGGCGCCTCGGATCAGGCGGGCCAGGTCCTCTCGGGACTGCGAACCCAGCCAGCAGACCTGGTTGGTGATGCCCAGGCTGTGCGAGAGGTCGATCAGTTCCTGCCGGTAGTCGGCGAAGTCCTGGCTGGCCTCACCGGCGATCACCAGCGTGGGACGGATCTCCTCCGGGATCCCGGCCAGTGCGACGAGCGCCAGGTCGGGCGCCTTCAGCGGCTGCAGCCGGGCGGCGAAGAGCAGGAAACCATTGGGATTGGGCGCGACGCACACCCGGCCGTACTGGGGCGGCTCGTCGGGTCCGGTGAGCTCGGGGGCCCAGCGGCGGCAATGGCCGTCCGTCGGGTGGAAGAGGCTCGAGTCGACGCCGGGGTGCACGACGACGACGCGGGCCGGGTCGGCGCCGCAGCGCTCGATGATGGTGCGGGCCTCGTAGCGGCTGACGGCCACCACCAGGTCCGATTCGCGGGCGATCAGGCGCTCGCCGGCATTGCGGCCGGGGGACTCGGGCGGTTCGCCCTCGCTCAGCGGGTCGCCGGGAAGGGCTGCCACCGAGTGGAAGCTCTGGACGTGCGGCACGCCCCAGGCCTTGGCGACGGGCAGTGCCGCTACGCCGCTCATCCAGTGCTGGGAGTGGATCACCTCATAGGGCTCCAGCTCGCGCAGCGCGGTGGAGAAGTCCTCGATCCACTCCTCCTGGGCGCTCTTGGCCAGCGGCTCGGTGGGGCCGGCGACGAGCTGGCGCACCACCACTCCTGGGTGGACCTCCACCAGGTCGGGCTGGTCGGTGTTGTCGCGCCGGGTCACCAGCTCCACCTGGTGCCCCCGATCGGCCAGCGCCTTGGCCTGGTGCAGCTCCACGACGTTCATGCCGCCGGCATCCTTCGAGCCCGGTGCGTCAAGGGGCGAGGTGTGCAGGGAGATGAAACCGATCCGAGCCATGCAGGGAACCTAGCAGTCTCAGGAAGGGTGGATCGTGATGAGGGTGATCTGTGACTGGTCGAACAGCCGCAACGGGATCGACTGCCCCACGCCCGAGTCGATGTAGAGCTGGGCGCTGCCCGCGTCGAACAGGCCCTTGTCGAGGCGCGGGAAGAGCCCGCCGCCGCCAGTCGAACAGGCCCTTGTCGAGGCGCGGGAAGAGCCCGCCGCCGCCAGGGGTGTGGATGGCGCCAATGCCGGGAATGCGCACCTGCCCGCCGTGGGTGTGGCCGCAGATGGCCAGTTCGGCATCGCTGGCGGCGAGGTCGTCGAAGACCTGCGGGGAGTGGGTCAGCACCAGCTGGAAGGCGTCCTCGCGGGTGCCCTGCATGGCTTTGTCCAGGTCGCCGACGCCGGTGTAGTAGTCGTCGGTGCCGACCACGTCGAGCTTGCCCCAGGGGCCGTCGAAGGTGACGTTGGTGTTCTGCAGGACGGTGGCGCCGTTGGCCTGGGCCATCTCGACGACGGGGCCCACCCGGCCCTCCCAGTGGTCGTGGTTGCCGGGGACGACGTGGACGGGGATGCCGAGCGCCGCCAGGTCGGCGAACCAGGCGTCGACACGGTTCAGGTCCTCGGTGTACATGTTGATCAGGTCGCCGGTGACGGCGATCAGGTCGGGGTCCTGTTCCCGGACCATCTCGATGACCTCCTGGCGCTGCGGCATGGAGACGTCGTGCAGGTCGGTCATCTGCATCACCCGTAGTGGCCGGCCGCTGACCCTGGGACTGGACAGTTCCAGGGTGGCCAGCTTGGTGTGGGTCACTTCGTACCAGCTCATCGTCACGACCAGGCAGAGCAGCAGGATGCCGACCAGCAGCAGCCGTCCGACCCAGCGCAGCACCCGTCGCAGGCGGGACGGGCTGGGGTCGGCGGTCTGGCTCATGCGCCCGAGCCTAGGTGGGTGGCGCTGGGACGCGGCTGAGGGTGTGGCGCTGGGGGCGCGGGGGCTGGGGGCGCGGGGGCTGGGGGCAATGGGTTCGGGCATGGCGAAGGGCCGCTGCCAGAGGCAGCGGCCCTTCGATGCGGAGCGGGCGCCGGGAATTGCACCAAGCTCTCCCACCAGGAAGGTGGGTGTTCTGCTACTGAACTACACCCGCAAGACCACCCACACTACCGCCGGGCTTCGGTTGACCCAAAATCCGCGGTGCTGCTGGCCCTTTCGGCGCTGATGGAACTGCGCCGCTGCTGAAAACGGCCTCCTGGCGGCGCACGACACGTTCAAATGTCCTCCGTGGCCGTATGGGCTGCAATTACTGCGCGACTGCCCGGAACCAGGCGGCTCGGGGTCAGGTTGCGCGCGTCGGGCGGTCGGGATCAGGCGGCGCGGACGGCCGCGTAGCTGTCGAGCTGCCCCGCCCCGGTGCAGGAGTTCTTGCGGGGGGTGCCGGTGCACTCGCTGCCCAGGCCCTTCACGGCCGGGGCCTTGGTGGTGGTGAGCAGGCGCTGGGTGACCTCGCCGACGCCCAGCTTCGGGTTGCGCGAGCGCATCAGGGCGATGGTGCCGGCCACCTGCGGCGCGGCCTGCGAGGTGCCGGTGCGGGTGGTGAACCGGTTGCCGGTGGTGGTGGCGTAGACAGCCTCACCGGGGGCGGCGATGTCCACCATTCCCTTGCCGAAGCTGGAGAAGGCGGACAGGCGGCCCTTGGTGTCCACGGAGGCGACGTTGACCACCAGAGGGCTCTCGGCCAGCGGGTCGTGGCAGCTCTCGCCGCGCTGCCAGCTCACGTCCATCGAGGCATTGCCGGCCGACTGCACCTGCACCACGCCGCGCTTGTTGGCATAGGCGATGGCGCGGTTCACCGCGGTGAGGGCCGGGCCACCGATGTTCAGCTCACCGCACCACAGGTCGAACAGGTTGAGCGAGGTGTTGGTGACGGCCAGCTGGCGGGTGCCCGACCAGACCAGGCCGCAGACGATGTACTCGGGGAAGGACTCGCCATTGCCGTTGACCACCTTCACCGAGGCGACGTGGGCACCGGGTGCGACGCCGGTGACGCCGTAGCCATTGCGGGCGGCGGCGATGGTGCCGGCGACGTGGGTCCCGTGCGGGTCGCTGCCGCGCCAGGCGCCCTTGGCGGTGTTGGGCCGGCCGCCGGCGGTGCAGTCCACCGAGTCAGCGGCGCTGAAGTTGGGGGCCAGGTCACGGTGGCGGTCGTCGACGCCCGTGTCGAGCACGCCAACCACCACCGACGACGATCCTGGGGTGAGCTTCTGCGCCTGCACCGCCCGGTCCTGGGCGAGGTGCTTCTGGCGCGGGGCCAGCGGGTCGGCCTTGCCCACCTTCGTCGCGGTCGCGGTGATCCGTCGTCCGGGTGAGGAGACGGCCACCGAGCGGTTCACGGTGACGCGGTCGCGCGCGGCCTCGTTGCGGGCATCCCCCACGCTGAGCACGGAGCGGTCACGCAGCGCCATCAGCTTCTTGGCATAGCCGGCGCGGGTGGAGCGCACGACGATGACGCCGATCTGCGGCCAGGCCTGCACCACCTGGCCGCCGGCCTTGACGGCGGCCCTCTGCGCGGCGGCGGTCTGGCCGGCGGTGCGGGCATTGACCAGGTAGGCGCGGGGTGTCGCGGCGGCGTCGGCCTCCGGAGTCAGCGAGCCCACGGTGAGGATGCCGACGACGGCCAGCACGGTGCTCAGCAGCAGGGCCAGGTGGCGGCTGGTGCGGGGCTGGGTGGTGCTGGTCATGGATCTGCCTCTCGAACTGTGGGTGCTGCGCCTTCGAGGTCCATCAGACACCCCACCAGGCCCGAAAAGTCGCTTGGTCGGTGTGGGTAGGCGAAGTCTTCGCTGAGCTTCTTTCAGGTGCTCGCGGGCATGACGAGGGGTGCCGGACGATGATGCGTCCGGCACCCCTGTGGTGGCGATGGAATCGGCTTGTCAGTGCCTGTTGGACACCTCCTGGTCGAGCGATGCGCCCGGCTGCGGGGCCACCCGTCCGGCCCGGTGGATGGGCTCGTGGGAGCGGTAGGAGTGGCCGGTGAGCAGGCCAACCATGAACATGCCGATGGCCAGCGCTCCCAGGGCGAACACGATGTCGCCGGGGGTGCGCAGCCAGCGCAGCGCGGTGAGGGTGGGGCTGGCAAGGAAGTCGGAGCTGCGCGCCCACCAGGTTCCCCGTTCGATGCTGGCCCAGGCCTGGGCCAGGCCGAGCGGCAGCAGGCTGAGCAGGCTCATCATCAGCAGGCCGCCGTTGAGCCCCCAGAAGCCCCATCGCAGCCACCGCTCGTTCCATTCGCGCCCGGGCATCAGGCTGCGCACGCAGAAGAGCATCAGGCCGATGCCGAGCATGCCGTAGACGCCGAACAGGGCGGTGTGGGCGTGTAGCGGCGTCAGGTTGAGGCCCTGGACGTAGAACAGCGAGATGGGTGGGTTGATCAGGAAGCCGAAGACGCCGGCGCCGAGCATGTTCCAGAAGGAGACCGAGACGAAGAAGTAGATGGCCCACTTGTAACCGGCCACCCATTCGCCCACCTTGAGGATGCGCAGGTTGCGGATGGCCTCGAAGCCGATCAGGGCCAGCGGCACCACCTCGAGGGCGCTGAAGGCGGCGCTGAGGGCCATCACGACATCGTCGGAGCCGGCGAAGTAGAGGTGGTGGCCGGTGCCGATGATGCCGCCGAAGAGGAAGACGGTGGTCGACGCAATCGTGGCGGTGGCGGCCATGCCGGAGCGCACCAGGCCCAGGCGGCTGAACAGGAAGGCGATCACGACCGTCGCGAAGACCTCGAAGAAACCCTCCACCCACAGGTGGACCACCCACCAGCGCCAGTACTCGGTGATCGACAGGTGGGTGTCGTGGCCCATGCCGAAGGCGGCGCCGAAGAAGGAGGCGATCGCCAGGCAGCTCATCAGCAGCATCACCACGAGGCTGCGCTGCGATCCCGAGGCCAGCGGCGCCTCGCTGGTGGGGGTGATGTGCTCGCCGTGGCTGGCCCCTCGCACGGCCGGCCACATGCCGCGTGCCATCAGGAAGAACCAGAGGAAGAGGCCGATGAACAGCCCGATCTGCCAGGCGCGGGCCAGGTCGAGGTATTCCATGCCGGTGGTGCCGAGCCACCAGCTCAGCTCGGTGCCGTAGCCCATCTGGCCGCGGATGGAGAGCCACTGGCCGGCCATCGAGCCGAGCACGACGACGATGAGGGCCCAGAAGAGCACGTTGACGCCGAGCTTCTGCAGCCGTGGTTCGCGTCCACCGACGGCGGGGGCGACGTACAGCCCGGTGGCCAGCCAGGCGGTGGCGATCCACAGGATGCCCAGCTGGGTGTGCCAGGTGCGCACCACGGGATAGGGCAGGACGCGGTCGATCGGGATGCCGTAGAGCGCACCGCCCTCCACGCCGTAGTGCGCCGAGAGGATTCCGACGGCGATCTGCAGCACGAACAGGCCGCCGACGGCGAAGAAGTACTTGAGCGTGGCCCGTTGAGAGGGGGTGGGCTGGTAGCCGAGCAGGGGGTCGTCGTCGGGCGGGGTGTCGGTGACCTCGTTGTCGTCGTGCAGGTTGTGGTACCAGACCATGCCGGCGATGCCGCCGAGCAGCAGGATGAAGCTGACGATGCTCCACAGCACGTTGGTGGTGGTGGGGGTGTTGCCCACCAGCGGCTCGTGCGGCCAGTTGGCGGTGTAGGACTCGCTGCCGTCTGGGCGGTCGGTGGAGGCGGCCCAGCTGGACCACCAGAAGAAGGCGTTCATGTCGGCCATGGCCTGCGCGTCGGCCACGGAGCCCTTGGCGATGGCATAGGGCTCGTTGCCGTCGCGGAAGACCTGGGCGTAGTGCTCGGCATTGGCGCGGTAGGCCTCGGCCCGGCCCGGTGCGAGCGTGATGGTCCCGGTGGCGGGGTCGTGGGTGTTGGTGCGCATTGCCTGCTTGGCGCGTGCCTGCAGCGCCGCCTGGCGTTCCGGGTCGAGCTCCTGGAAGCTCTTGGCCCCCTCCTGGGCGGCGTAGTGGTCGAGCAGGAAGGTGGTCTCGCGGTGCAGCCAGTCGGCGGTCCAGTCGGGGGCGACGTAGGCGCCGTGGCCCCAGACCGAGCCGACCTGTTGTCCGCCGATGGACTGCCAGACCCGCTGGCCGTCCATCACCTGGCCGGCCTCGACGACGACGCTGCCGTCGGCGGCCACCACCTGGGTGGGGATGGGTGGCTTGGAGTGGTCGATGCGCACGCCCATGTAGAGCAGGACGGCGAAGGAGCCCAGCACGACGACGGCCAGTGCGGTCCACCAGCGGCGGTCGCGGGGGTTCATGGAGGTCTTCGGGGGCTGGGGCGCGGCATCTCCAAGACCTGCCTGGGATACTGCTTTCGTTCTGGACAAGGGATCTCCTTTTTTCACGGAATTAGCCGTATAAATAATCTCCCACATTCGTCCCGATGGCCAGACCCCGGGGTGCACCTTGTGGTCCACCAGCACCCTCGTCCAGAAACCACACTGAGAAGACCCCTCGCTGCCGTGGGTGCAATGACGCCCGCTGTCGATGTGGTTTGTGGACGGCGCCCCCGGATCACGCGCCCCGGATCACCTGCCCGGGCACGACGAAGGGGCCGGACGACGATGCGTCCGGCCCCTTCGGGGTACTGCGGGTCAGGCTGGTGTCACTCGGCGTCCAGGTCGCGCTCGACCAGGGCGGCGATCTTCTCGACGGCCTCGGCGTTGTCGCTCTCGACGGTGACCTGGGCGCCCTTCTCGGCACCGAGGGTCATGATGAGCAGCGGCGAGCTGGCGTCGACGGCCTCTTCACCGTCGACGGCCAGGGTGACCTCGTCGTCGAACTCGCCAGCGGCCTCGGCGATGATCGCGGCGGGACGGGCGTGCAGGCCGACGCTGGAGCCGACGGTAACAGTCTTGCTAGCCATGGTGTTCTCCTTGCTGTGGATCACTACGTGATGGTGATGGATTCAATTGTGACTGATGTCAGGCCGCAACGGCAGCCGGGGCCTCGGAGTTCCTCTTTCCGAGAGATTTGAGGATGATCACGAGGGCCGCCGAGATGACGGTGCCGACGGCGATCGCGATGAGGAACTTCCACCAGGTGCCGTCCATGGCGAACAGGACGAAGGCACCGCCGTGGGGTGCGCGTGACTGCGCCCCCAGGGCCATGCTCAGGGCACCGGTGACTGCGCCACCGACCATGGTGGCCGGGATGATGCGCAGCGGGTCGGCAGCGGCGAAGGGGATCGCACCCTCGCTGATGAAGGAGGCGCCCAGCAGCCACGAGGCGCGGCCGTTCTCCTGCTCCACCTTGGTGAACAGCTTGGGACGCAGGGCCGTGGCCAGGGCCAGCGCGAGCGGCGGCACCATTCCGGCGGCCATCACGGCGGCCATCACCTTGAACGAGGACGTGGTGCCGGCGCTCAGCCCGGCGGTTGCGAACAGGTACGCGGCCTTGTTGACGGGCCCGCCGAGGTCGAAGCACATCATGAGCCCCAGGATCACGCCCAGGCCGATGATCGAGGCGCCGGTCATCCCGTTGAGGCCATTGGTCATCATGCGCATCAGCACGGCGATCGGACGGGCCAGTACGAGGTAGAGCGACCCACCGGCCACCAGTGTGGCGAGCAGCGGGATGATCACCACGGGCATCAGGCCGCGCAGCCAGCGAGGAACGCGCCAGCCACCGATCCAGGCGGCGACGGCACCGGCGATCAGTCCGCCGACCAGGGCGCCGAGGAAGCCGGCACCCGTCGCACCGGCCACGGCCCCGGCGACGAAGCCGGGCACGATGCCGGGGCGGTCGGCCATGGCGAAGGCGATGTAGCCGCCCAGGGCTGGCAGCAGGAAGCTCATGGCCGTGGCGCCCAGGGTGAACAGCAGCGCGCCGAGGTAGGCGGTCAGCGGCAGGTGGCCCATCGCGTGTGGTGCCAGGGCGGCATCGGGCAGGTTGGTGATCGAGTTCTTGGTGATGATGTCGGTGGCATTGGTGGTGATGTCATAGCCGCCCAGCAGGAAGCCCAGCGCGATCAGCAGGCCGCCGGCGGCGACGAAGGGCACCATGTAGCTGACGCCGGTCATCAGGGCCTGCTGGATGCGCTTGCCGAACGACAGCTGGCTCTTGGCGCCGCCGGCGCCGGAGTCGGCAGCGGCCGAGGCGTCACCGGCGACGCGCGGCGCCTTCGGGTCCTTGGCGGCGGCCAGGGCCTCCTCGATCATCTTCTTCGGCTCGTTGATGGCGCGCTTGACACCCGACTCGACCATGGGCAGGCCGGCGAAGCGCTCCCGGCCCTTGACGCCCACGTCGGTGGCGAAGATGACGGCGCTGGCGCGCTTGATCTGCTCTGCCGTGACTGGGTCGGTGGCGGTGGAGCCCTGGGGCTCGGTGACGATCTCGACGCCCATCTCGTCACCGGCCCCGGTGAGGTAGTCGGCGGCCATGTAGGTGTGGGCGATGCCAGTGGGGCAGGCGGTGATGGCGATGATCGACGGCGTGCCGGAGTCGGCCGCGGGGGCCGCGTCCCCGCCGATCGGCACCACATTGCCAGGCTGGCCGGGGGCCGCCTCGGGGCCATTGGGCTCGACGGCGCTGCGGACCAGCTCGACAACCTCGTCCTGGGTGCGGGCCTCGCGCAGGGCCACGAGGAAGTCCTTCTTCACCAGGGCACGGGCCAGCTTGGTGAGCAGCTTCATGTGGTCGGCGCCACCGTGCTCGCTGGCGGCGATCAGGAAGACCAGGTCGGCGCGGCCGTCCTTGGCCCCGAAGTCGACGGGCGTGGTGAGGCGGGCGAAGCCGAGCGAGGCCGTGTTGACCCCGGCTGAGCGGCAGTGGGGGATGGCGAAGCCGCCGGGCATGCCGGTGGGCGACTTGGCCTCGCGGGCCAGCGCGTCGGTGGCCAGCTGGTCGGCGTCTGCTCGTCCGGTGGCGGCGACGATGCCGGCCAGGGAGCGGATCACCTCCTGCTTGGTCTCGCCCAGGTGGACGTCGAGCGCCACCAGTCCGGGCTCGATGAGTGAGGTGGACATCGGTGTACCTTCCATTTTCTCTTGCAGGTCTGTGACGGGGACGCGGTGGCGTCAGTCGATCCGGGTGACGTGCACCTGGTCGACGGGGGCCTGGCTGGGCCCCGGCAGCTGTGATCCGGGCAGGGCGGCGGCGCCGCTGCCCCAGGCGACGGCGCGTCGCAGGCGCTCCTCGGGAGGCAGGTCGTCGCAGTCGGCCATCAGGTAGCCGGCCAGCGAGGAGTCGCCGGCGCCGACGGTGGAGGCGACGGTGATGCTGGGGGCGGCGGCATGCCAGGCGCCCTCCTCGGTGACCAGCAGCGCGCCGGAGCCGCCGAGGGTCACCAGCACCTGGCCGATGCCGCGGGCGGTGAGCTGGCGGGCGGCCTCGAGCACCGGGCTCCAGTTGCCCTCGGCGGCCTGGCGCTCCAGCTCCAGCCCGTCGGTGCCGGTGATCTGGCCGAGTTCCTCGGAGTTCGGCTTGACCAGGTCGGGGGCGGCCTCGGGCAGGTGGCGGGCCAGCGCCATCAGGGGGGCGTCGGAGGTGTCGACGGCGATGCGCACGCCGAGCGGGCGCAGGTGACGGACCAGGTCGGCGTACCAGTCGGTGGGGGCGCCGGGCGGCAGGGATCCGCACAGGGCCACCCAGCGGGCCTGGTGTGCGCTGGCCAGCAGCACATTGCGCAGGGCCACCTGGCGTTCCTCGTCGAGTGGGCTGCCGGGTTCGTTGAGCTTGGTGGTGGTGCCGTCGGCCTCCACCAGGGTGAGGTTGGCGCGCACCGGCTGCCCGGTGGACACCCCCCGGTGCGCGACGCCGAGGGCCCGAAGGCCCTGGATGACAGGGTCGTAGTCGTCGGCGGGCAGCACGGCGAGGCCGGGCCGTCCGGCCAGGTGGACGGCGCGGGCGACGTTGACGCCCTTGCCCCCGGCTTCGGCGCTGACCTCGCCCAGGCGGTTGACGCCGCCGCGGGCCAGGCCTCCCTCGAGCCGGGCGGTGCGGTCGAGGCTGGGATTGGCGGTGAAGGTGACGATCATGCGAGGACGACCTCGATTCCTTGTTGGGTGAGAAGCTCGCTCTGCTTCGGGGTGATGGCGTCGGTGACCAGTACGTCGATGGCGTCCAGTGGCGCGAAGGTGCAGGCGGTCTGGACGTCGAACTTGGAGCTGTCGAGCAGTGCGATGGTGCGCCGGGCACGGGCGACCATCTGTTCCTTGGCGACGGCCTCCTCGGCGTCGGGGGTGGACAGGCCGTGCTCCAGGGAGAGCCCGTTGGCGGCGATGAAGCAGACGTCGGTGTGCAGTCGGCCGAGCGCGGCAACCAGGGCTCCACCGACGCAGGCCTGGGTGAGGCCCTTGACGCGCCCGCCGAGCAGCTGGACGTCGGCACTGGTGCGGCTCGACAGGCTGGCGGCGATCGGGAGGCTGTTGGTGAAGAAGGACAGGCGGGTCTCGGTGGGAACCTGCGCGGCAAGGCGTCCGGTGGTGGTGCCGGAGTCGACCAGCACCGAGGCATAGGGCTGTTCGGGCAGCAGGCGGACGGCGGCTGCGGCGATGCGGTCCTTCTGTTCGCTGTGGCTCTTCTCGCGTTCGGCCAGGGCGAGGTCGCCCAGCTGGAGGATGGTGGCGGGCATCGCGCCGCCGTGGACGCGACGCAGGATGCCGTGCCGGTCGAGTACCTCGAGGTCGCGGCGGATGGTCTCGGGGGTGACGTCGAAACGGGCGGCCGCCTGGGTGACCTGGACGCGCCCCTCGCCGTGCGCGATCTGCACCAGCAGGGTGCGTCTCTCCTCGGCGTACATGGCGTCCTCCTCGACCCCTGTGGCGGCCCATCCAGCAAATACAACATGAAACAACGGCGATCCATGTCTGCGTCGGTTTTTATCGTATGTGATTGTGTGAGAACTGGCAAGGGTCAATTGCTGACCAGACGGTGAAATGTGGGCCCCCGTGTTCTATTGTGGGGGCACTGCCTGCGGCGTCGCAGGCACGACCGCCCGCCTGCGGCCACAGATTCGAACCGGGACGATCCGGAACGAACCGACTGCGGACACCGGGGCGTCACGCACACCGAAGGGTTCCCACATGAGCACCGCCACCGAGTACCGCGGCACCGGAGTCGTCCCCGGCGTCGCCCACGCCCCTGCGATCTGGACCGCACCGCGTCCGCAGCTGCCCGAGCACAGCCCCACCATCCCCGAGGGGGGCCGCGAGGAGGAGGTCGCCCGCTTCTCCGCCGCCGCCGCCACCGTCGCCGGCCGCCTGGCCGAGCGCGCCTCCCACGCCACCGGCGTCGCCGCCAACGTCCTGGAGGCCAATGCCTCGCTCGCCCGGGACAAGGGCTGGCACAAGGCCATCATCAAGCTCGTCAACAAGGGCGTCCCCGCCCCGCAGGCCACCGCCCGGGCCACCGACGAGTTCGTCGCCATGTTCGAGAAGATCGGCGGCCTGATGGCCGAGCGCGCCACCGACCTGCGTGACATCCGTGATCGCGTCATCGCCGAGCTGCTCGGACGCCCCGAGCCCGGCGTGCCCGCCCCGTCCGAGCCGTCGATCCTGCTCGCCGACGACCTGGCCCCCGCCGACACCGCCGGCCTCGACCCCACCCTGGTCATCGGCCTGGTCACCGAGCTGGGCGGCCCCACCAGCCACACCGCCATCATCAGCCGCCAGCTCGGCATCCCCTGCATCGTGGCCGTTGACGGCCTGTCCGCCATCGCCACCGGTGAGCTGCTGCTCGTCGACGGTGAACAGGGCACCATCCGCCTCGGCGTCGACGCCGCCTCCGCCACCTCGCTGGTCGAGGCCGACGAGCAGCGCCGCGAGGCGATCCGCAGCTGGCGCGGCCCCGCCCAGCTGGCCGACGGCACCCCCGTCGACGTGCTGGCCAATGTGCAGGACGGTGCCGGTGCCGCCCGTGCCGCCGCCTCCGAGGCCCAGGGCATCGGCCTGTTCCGCACCGAGCTGTGCTTCCTCTCGGCCGAGAAGGAGCCCACCGTCGAGGAGCAGACTGCGATCTATGCCGACGTCATCAACGCCTTCCCCGGCAAGAAGGTCGTCGTGCGCACCCTCGACGCCGGCAGCGACAAGCCGCTGAAGTTCGCCAACATGGACGAGGAGGAGAACCCGGCCATGGGCGTGCGCGGCATCCGCATCGCCACCGACCAACCGGCCATCCTCACCAACCAGCTCGACGCCATCCAGGCCGCCAGCAAGGGCGAACCCACCTGGGTGATGGCCCCGATGATCGCCACCGTCGACGAGGCCAGGAGCTTCGCCGAGCAGTGCCGTGAGCGTGGGCTCAAGCCCGGCATCATGGTCGAGGTGCCGGCCGTGGCCGTGCAGGCCGAGAAGTTCCTGGAGCACGTCGAGTTCATGAGCATCGGCACCAATGACCTCACCCAGTACACGATGGCCGCCGACCGGATGAGCGCCAAGCTCGCCAGCCTCACCACGCCGTGGCAGCCGGCCGTGCTGGAACTGATCGCGATGACCGCCGCCGCGGGCCAGAAGCTGGGCAAGCCCGTGGGCGTGTGCGGTGAGGCCGCCGCCTCGCCGGTGCTCGCCTGCGTGCTGGTCGGCATGGGTGTCACCTCGCTGTCGATGGCCGTCGCCGCCATCCCGGCGGTCGGCGCCCAGCTGGCGCAGGTGACCCCGGAGCAGTGCAAGGCCGCAGCCCAGGCTGCCTTGGCTGCAGCCGATCCGACGGCAGCCGCCGAGGCTGCGCGCACGGCGCTCGCCCAGGCCTGACCCGGCCGGGTCCCGTCCACGGGCCCCCGCACGCACCGCTTCCAGACCGGCTGCCTGCGGGGGCCCTTCGCGTCTGCGCCAAGAGGCCACTGAGAACGCCCCCGACGAGTGACGGGGAATGCGATGCCGGTGGCTAGAGTTGACCCCCGCTGCGGGCGCATCGGCCTCCGCAACATGCCAGAAGGAAGATTCGATGCTGTTCACCGCACCCCCCGGAGGGATCCTGCTGGCTGACGAGACCGTGTTGCGCGGCAAGCTGGACGCCGTGCTCGACGCCCAGGGTCACGTCTGGGTCCGCCCCGTGGACCAGGAAGAGCCGCGTCTGGTTGCCGACGGCCCCGTCCCGCCCGGCCTCGGCATCGACCTGGTGGTCACCCGCCTGTCGATCGACCCCGGCAAGGACGACTCGGGTCGCAACATGCCCACCTCGCTGGCGGCCCGTCCCCGCGACGACGACGGTTACATCGACGACGAGGAGGACCGGGTGGGCGACCAGCTCTGGTGAGCCCCGCCTGGCCGCCAGCGCCAACGGATGACGCCGTGGGCGTGGAACTAGGTTCCACACCCACGGCGTCTCGTTCAGCCCATGGCACGGTCGGCTCAGGCCGACTGCGGCACCTCCAGCTCGGTCACCGGCATCGGCGGGCGCACGATCAGCACCTCGCAGGTGGCGCGGCGCACCACGTCAGTGGCCACCGTGCCCAGCAGCCGCTCGGCGATCGAACGGTCCCGGATGGCGCCGATGACGATCAGCTCGGCGCCGTGCTGGCCGGCGGTCTGTAGCAGCGCCGCGGCCGGGTCACCCTCCACCAGCAGGGCCGCCTTGACCGTCGCCCCGTACTCACCGGCCACCTCGACGGCCTTCATCACCGCCTGCTCGGCCGCCTCGCGGCCCTTCACCTGGTTGATGATGGCCAGGTCGCCGCCCATGGTGGTGGTGTTCTTGGCTTCGACGCGCCCGGCCAGGCTCGACCAGGCGCACACGACCACCAGCTCGGCCTGCTCGTGCGAGGCCAGCCAGGCGGCGCGGGCCACGGTCGGCTCGGCCAGTTCGGAGCCATCGGTGCCGACGACGATCGTGCCGTAGTTGTTCATGCGTGCCATGTCATACTCCTGCCTGGGTGATGACGTCCTCGACGTCCTTGACGATTGGGGGCTCCTTGATGAAGAGCATCACAACGCCGGCGATGGCCAGCATGATGCCCGCGAAGCTCAGCGCACGCGCCGGGTCGCTGCCCAGGAAGTGCTTGAAGACCCAGCCGAAGGTGAGGGTCTGGATGAGCATCGGGATGACGATCATCATGTTGACCAGGCCCATGTAGACGCCATAGCGGCTCGACGGGACCATGCGCACGATCATGATGTAGGGCACGCCCATGATGGAGGCCCAGGCGATGCCGAGACCCACGATGGCAATGATCTGGCCCACCGCGCTGTTCATGTGCGGGAAGACCAGTAGGCTCACGGTGGCGCACCACAGGCAGATGGCGTGCACCCACTTGGCGCCGAGCTTCTTGGCCAGCGCCACCAGGCCGAAGGCAACGCAGAAGGTGACGATGTTGTAGGTGGCGTTCACCTTGCCGGCCTGCGCACTGGCCAGCTGGCCGCCGACCGAGTTCAGGTCGGTCGTGTTGTGCAGCACCTTGGCGATGGCCAGGGCGACGTACTGCCAGTAGCAGTTCATCGCGTACCACTGGAAGAAGTAGACGCCCGCCAGCACCTTCATCGGGGTGGGCATGTCGACCACGGCATCGGTGATGTCGCGGAAGAACTTCTTGACGCCGCCGCCCTCGGCCTTGGCGGCACGGATCTCGGCCAGCTCGGCCGCGCTCGGCTCGTTCTCGGGAGTGGTGGTGACCGAGATCAGCACGGTGACCAGCGAGCAGACCGAGCCCAGCATGAAGGCACCGAAAGCCCACTTCGGGACGCCGTGGCCACTACCCAGCCCGAAGATCCACTGGAAGAAGGTGATCGACAGGTTGGCGAGGGTGATGCCCAGGCCGGTGAAGAAGGACTGCGCCAGGAAGCCCTTGCCGAGCTGCGAGGGGGGCAGCTTGTCGGCGATGAAGGCGCGGTAGGGCTCCATTGCGGTGTTGTTGCTGGCATCCAGGATCCACAGCAGCAGCGCCGCGACCCAGACCGCCCAGACGAAGGGGAACAGGAAGAGGCAGACTGCGCAGCCGATGGCGCCGATCAGGAAGAAGGGGCGGCGACGGCCGCGGAAGAAGCCCTTCTCCACCCAGGTGCCGTCCGAGAGGGCGCCGATGATGGGCTGGATCAGCAGGCCGGTGATGGGGCCGGCGAGGTTCAGCAGCGGGAGGTCCTCGGGCGAGGCGCCGAGCATCGAGTAGAGCGGCGTCATCGCCGTCTGCTGCATGCCGAAGGAGTACTGGATGCCGAAGAAGCCGAGGTTCATGAGCAGGATCTGCTTCATGCTCATCAGCGACTTCTGCTGCACCCGGGCGGTGGTGGTGGTGGCGGTCATCGACGGCCCCCATCGGTGCGGCTGCCGGCGGCATTGGCCTGCAGCCAGGCATCGAGGCGCTCGAGCTCGAGCGCCCAGCCGTCGGTGTGCAGCTGGGACTGCGAGGGGTCATAGGGGCCCTGGATGATGCGCACCAGAGTTCGTCCGCGGCGGCCCAGCTGGGTGAACTCGACGCGCAGCTCCAGCGGCACGTGGGGATCGATGCCCTCGTCGCCCGTGATCCGTTGGCGGGCGACGAAGACGTCGGGGGCGAAGAATTCGGTGAAGACCGCGTCGGTGCCGACGACATGGCCGTCGGACTCGCGGACCTTGTCGTGGTGGTGGCGTCCGCCGGTGCGCAGGTCGCTGGTGATGGTGCTCTGGTCGACGTGCCAGCCGGGCGATCCGCGCCACTGCGACATCTTTCCGGGATCGGTGAAGGCTTCGAAGAGGACCTCGCGCGGGTACGGGAATTCCCGTTCCACGACGAGGATCTGGTGCTCTGTCATGGGTTGCCTGTTCTGCCGTGTGGGCCCTTGGCCCAGGGGTGTGTGGGAGAACGCTCCCACATCCGGGATCGTCTTCGTAAGTCAGTCCGGCCCCGAATCTTCCGGGCACGACCAGTCGGACATCGCGTGCTGCCGATTGCATCCGAACGGACACCGAACGGAGTCCGGATGGGGAATTCAGTCCGGCCCGAGGATCCACAGACGTCTCCCCGACGCCACACAGCAGACACATAGGCTCGCTCGGGAGTGTGTGGGAGTACCCGACGACGAAAGGTCTCCCGATGACCACCCTCCCCCTGCTGCGCGGCAGCCGACCAGCCGCCCTCGACAGGCTCGGCCAACGCGCGGAGGAGCCCACCGGCTCCACCGTCCAGCCCCGCCGCGGCCGCACGGCCCGGATCCTGCTCGGCGACGAGTCCGACCCCGCCTGGGCTCGTCCCGGCCTGTGGGCGCTGCTGGCCCTCAGCGCCATGGTCTACCTGTGGAACCTGACCAACAGCGGTTACGCCAATGACTTCTACGCCGCCGCGGTGAAGTCGGGCACCCAGAGCTGGACCGCCTGGCTCTTCGGCTCGCTCGACTCCGCCAATGCGATCACCGTCGACAAACCCCCGGCCTCGCTGTGGGTGATGGGCCTCAGCGCCCGCCTGTTCGGCTTCTCCTCCTTCTCGCTGCTGCTGCCGCAGGCGCTGATGGGCATCGGCACCGTCGCGACGGTCGCCGCCGCGGTGCGTCGCTGGCACGGTCACGCCGCCGGCCTGGTCGCCGGTGCACTGGTGCTGGTCACCCCCGTCGCCGCGATGATGTTCCGCTTCGACAATCCCGACGCGATGCTCACCCTGCTGATGTCGCTGGCCGGCTACTGCGTCGTGCGTGCCATCGAGACGAGCCGTGGCCGCACCGCCCTGCGCTGGATGGTGGCCGCCGGAGCCGCGATCGGCTTCGCCTTCCTCACCAAGATGCTGCAGGGCATGCTCGTGCTGCCAGGCTTCGTGCTGGCCTATGCCCTGGCCGCTCCCCGCAGCATCCGGGCCCGCCTCGGGCACCTGCTCGCCGCCCTGCTCTCGATGGTCGTCTCGGCCGGCTGGTTCGTCGCCCTCGTCTCGCTGTGGCCCGCCGCCAGGCGCGCCTACATCGGTGGCTCCACCAACAACTCGCTGTGGGAACTGGCACTGGGCTACAACGGCCTGGGTCGCATCCTCGGCGGCGCCGGCAATGGCGGTGGCGGCCAGGGTGGTGGCCCCGGCGGTGGCTTCGGTGGCAGCACCGGCATCACCCGCATGTTCAACAGCCAGTTCGCCACCGAGACCAGCTGGTTCCTGCCCGCCGCGCTGATCCTGCTCCTCGCCGGCCTTGCCGCTCGTGGCCTGGCCCCTCGCACCGACCGGGTGCGTGCCTCGCTGGTGGTCTGGGGCGGCTGGATGGTCTCCACCGCCCTGGTGCTCAGCTTCATGGAGGGCACCGTCCACACCTACTACGCCATCGCCCTGACCCCCGGAATCGCCGCCACCATTGCGGTGGCGGGTCGGGAACTGGTCGAGCAGGGTCGTCGGGAAGGCGCGGTGGGCATCGTCTGGCGCACCGTGGTGGCGCTGGCCGTCGCCGTCACCGCCGGGTGGGGATTCCACCTGCTGGAGACCAGCGCCGACGGCTGGAACAGCTGGCTGCGGTGGGTCGCCCTCGTGGGTGGCCTGGCCGGTGCCCTGGCCTACCTGGTCCTGGGCATCTCGCAGCGCAAGCAGCTGCAGACCCTGGCCCTGGCAGCCCTGATCGCAGGATCCGTTGCCGCCGTCACCCCGGCGGCAGCCTGGACCGTCGCCACGGTGAACGTCGGCCACACGGGCTCGATGCCCACCTCGGGTCCCGCCGTCGCCGGCAGCGCCATGGGTGGAATGGGTGGCGGACAGCGGGGTGGCACGCCTCCGACCGGCACCGCTCCGACCGGTACCGCTCCGACCGGTACCGCTCCGACCGGCACCGCTCCGACCGGCACCCAGCAGGGGCAGTCGAGCACCGGCAGCGCTCCCACCGGGAACGGGGGTGGCGACGCCGAGCAGACCAGCTCCGCACTGACCGAGCTGCTCAGTTCCATCAGCTCCAGGTGGTCTGCCGCGGTGATCGGTGACCAGACGGCCGCCGGCTACATCCTCGACTCGGACACCGCCGTGATGTCGATCGGCGGATGGTCGGGCAGTGACGAGAACGTCACCCTCGAGCAGTTCAAGGCCTACGCCGCCAACGGGGACATCAGCTACTTCATCTCCGGTGGTGGCAGGGGTGGACCCGGCGGGGACAGTGGCTCCGGCGCCGAGATCAGCCAGTGGGTGCAGGAGAACTTCACCGCGAAGACCGTCGGCGGCGCCACCGTCTATGACCTGACCAGCAGCTGACCCCACCCGTTCCACGTGGAACGTCGGGTACCACGCCCCCGGCCCCTTCGGGTCGGGGGCGTGCTGGCATGGGGCAGTAAATGCAGCGCATACGGCGGCCAACGAGATTTGAACGTGTCGTGCGCCGCCAGCGGCGCATTTCCAGCAGCCTGCGGGCTCAACTCCACTTCTCGCGCGCGGGATGCCAGCCGCGCAGCAGCCCCAGCAGCTCCTCGGGCGAGCCGGCCACCACCAGCGACTCGCGGAAGCGGGCATCCAGGAATCCCTTGTCCACCATGGAGTCGACCATCGCCAGCAGCGGCTGCCAGAAACCGCCCACGTCGTAGAGGGCCACCGGCTTGGCATGGAGGCCGAGCTGCTGCCAGGTCCAGGCCTCGAAGAGCTCCTCCAAGGTGCCGATCCCGCCGGGCAGGGCGACGAAGGCGTCGCCGAGCTCGGTCATCCGCTGCTTGCGCTGGTGAATGGTGTCCACCACGTGCAGGTCCGTCAGTCCGGGGTGGGCGAGCTCGCGGTCCAGCAGGTGCTGCGGGATCACGCCGGTCACCAGGCCCCCGGCCGCCAGCGCGGCGTCGGCGACCCGGCCCATCAGGCCGACATGCCCGCCGCCGTAGGCGATGGCGATGCCGTGGTCGGCCAGGTGGGTCGCCAGCTCCGCGACCGCTTCGCCCAGCCGGGCATCGGTTCCGGCGCTGGCCCCGGTGAAGACCGTCACGGTGCGCAGCGGTGAGGCCAGCGCCGGCAGCACCCGGAACTCCAGCATCGGCGCCAGGTCGGCGGGAAGCGGCTCGTCGGGCGAGAGCCAGCGCATCTCCTCGATCTCGGCGGCCACCGTCGGCACCCCCTCCAGCGGGTGGCTGTAGACGGTGGAGAGCAGCGAGTGCCCGGCCTCGTTGGCGGCCTCGGAGCGGAAGCGTCCCACCAGCTCCAGGCGGTCGAGCCGCAGCTCCAGGCCCAGCTCCTCGGCGATCTCGCGCACCGCCGTGCGGTCGGGGGACTCGTCGGCCTCCGGCTTGCCGCCGGGCAGCATGAATCGGGTGGTGCCGCGCTTGCGTACGGTCAGTACCCGGCCCTGGTCGTCGCGCAGGACGACGGCGCTGACGGTGATGGTGGGTCCAGGCATGGGTCTCCTCGAGGTGGCAGGTGGGTGGAAGCAGGGGAGGTCTCAGTCGGTGCCGTGCAGCAGGGATGGCAGCCAGCTGCCGCGCAGCGCCACCAGCACGGTGATGCAGACGGCCAGCAGCACCACAGACAGTGCGATCGCGGCGTCGGGATCCCCCTGCATGGCCAGGTAGACGGCCAGCGGCATGGTCTGGGTGGTGCCGGGGAAGTTGCCGGCGAAGGTGATGGTGGCGCCGAACTCGCCCAGGGCCCGCGCCCAGCACAGCACCAGGCCGGAGACCAGGCTGGGCACCTGCAGTGGCAGGGTGATGTGCCACAGCACCTGGCGTGGGCCGGCGCCCATCGTCTGCGCCGCCTCCTCCAGCTCCCGGTCGCGCTGGCGCAGCGATCCCTCGAAACCTACCACCAGGAAGGGCATGGCGACGAAGACCTGGGCCATCACGACGGCGGCCGTGGTGAAGCCCAGGCGGATCCCGAACCATGCCTCCAGTGGCTGGCCGAGCAGGCCCATCCGTCCGAAGGCCATCAGCAGCGCGACACCGCCCACCACCGGTGGCAGCACCAGCGGCACGGTCACCAGGGCGCGCAGCCAGGTGGCGATGCGCGGCGGGCAGTGCACCAGCAGCCAGGCCAGCGGCACGCCGAGCACCAGGCAGATGAGGGTGGCGACGGCGGAGGTGCCCAGCGAGAGCCCCAGGGCGTGCCCCACGGTGGGGCCCTGGACGATGCTGGCCATGCGTCCCCAGGGGGCGCGGACCAGCAGGGCCAGCAGTGGCAGTGCCAGGAAGGCGGCACCGACGAACCCCACCGCCACCAGCGGCGCGGAGGTGGGCCGCGCACCACGCCGGGTCACGGGAGGAAGCCGTCGGCGGCCAGCACCTTCTGGCCCTGCTCGGACAGGACCAGGTCGACGAAGGCCTGGGCCGTCGCGAGCTGCCGGCTGGAACGCAGGGTCGCGATCGGGTAGCTGGTGCGGGCATTGCGGCCGTCCGGGATCTCGATGCCGCGCACGGATTCGCCGGCGGCCCGCACGTCGGTGACGTAGACGATGCCGGCATCGGCCTCGCCGAGAGCGACCCGGGTGAGCACTGCCTTCACGTCGGGTTCCCAGCTGGAGGGGCTCACCGAGAGGTGGTCGGCCTGGAGCACCTGCTGGCTGGCGGCGCCGCACGGCACCTGGACGTCGCACAGGGCCACGTCCAGACCGGGCCGGGCCAGGTCGTCGAGGCGCGTGACGCGACCTGGGTTGCCGGCCGCGACCACCACCTGCATCTCGTTGCGGGCGAAGGTCACCGGACTGCCGACGGCACCGGCGTGTTCGGCGATGCGCATGGTGGCGGGCGAGGCGGCGGCGAAGACATCGGCCGGGGCGCCCTGCCCGATCTGTGCGGCCAGTGTCGAGGACCCGCCGAAGCTGAACTGCACCGTGCTTCCCGGGTGCTGCTGCTCGAAGATCCGGCCCAGCTCGCTGAAGCTCTCCTTGAGACTGGCCGCGGCGAAGACGGTGATGGTGCGCTGTCCGGTCGAGGCGGCGGGGCTCGCGGGTGCCTCGGCGCCTCCCAGGGGGCTGCACCCGCCCAGCGCGCCGGCCGCCACCAGGGCGGCAGCGCCGGCTGTCACGGGGCGGGGGATGGGCATGGCCCCCATCCAATCGCATGGAGCAAGCGCCGACGAAACGCCGTGGCCCGCCCGATCGTCCCCCTTCCAGCACTGCGCCACATAGTCTCGAGGCATGACACGTCGCCCGGTAGCCCACGCCGCGCTCCTGCGCGCCCTGGCGCCGGTGGCTGCCCTGGGGCTGCTGGCATCGTGCACCGCCCCGGAGCCGCCGGGCGTCCCCTCGCAGCGGCCGGGGGTGAAGGGCGCCGACGTCTCGACGAGCTCGCAGCCGCCGCAGCCCAGCACCTCGCAGTCCGACGACCCGGCACCCCCGCTTGCCGTGAGGTGGAGCCTGGATGACGTGATTCCCGCCACCGACGTGCGCAATGTGGCTGGCCGTGCAGTGCTGGTGGTGAGCAAGGGTGGCGCCTTCGAGCTGCAGGTGCTGGACCTGCGCACCGGCGGGGTGCAGTGGGCACACCGGGTGGGAACTTCGCTGGTGCCCACCTCGGCCCCCATGTCGGTGACGGCCCTGGCCAATCGGCATGTCGCCGTGCTGGAACCGCTGCCCGGCAAGGATGGCCGGGCCCGGATGCGACTGCTCGACGTGGAGCAGGACGGGACGGCGGTCGCCAGCACCGGCATCCACCAGTTCATCAGCTTCCCCCGGCCGTGCGACGACGACTCCGGTTGGGTCTGCGCGAGCGCGTTGAAGGGTAGCGGGGTGGTGCAGTTTCGGCTGTCGGCCACGGGCGGTGCCGTGCAGCGGACCGTGCCGCAGGTGGGGGACAGCTACACCGAGATCGGCCCGCGGGGCATGGTCCGTTTCCTCGACGCAGGCTCACGCCGGCCGACCATCGGAATGCTCTCCGAGGGGAAGTTGCTGTGGAAGAAGCCCGAGCGTGAGCTCTTCGGCTCGATGGTGCCCGAGGAGGGCTGGGTGGTGCGCCAGCAGGGCACCGTGGTCTACGGCACGGTGACCCTGCCCCGTGCCCAGGTGACCGACCCGATGCCGCGCCGGATGGCCAGCTTCGGCCTGGACGGTCGCACCGGGCGGCTGCTGTGGCGCACCACCGGCGCCGACCTGGGATGCAGCGCCCGCCGCGACGTCGAGCTGGTCTGCCAGTGGCAGGCCGGCACGATGCGTCGTGACGGCCGGGTCATCGATGGGCGGATGGTCGTCTCGCGTATCGACCTGCGCACCGGCCAGCCGCTGTGGAGCACCCGCCCCTTCTTCGTGCAGGGCCAGGGGGTGGCCCAGCTGGGCACCAGCGGCGACGGCGTCGTGGTCACCGAGCCGGAGTCGCGCACCCACATCGATGCGGTGACCGGCACCACGCGGCCGGCCACCGCCAGCGACATCACCTGGCACCAGGTGCACACCCGGGTGCCGGAGCCCGTCGTCGAGCCGCGAGGGGACCGTCCCGGGGTGAGCCGCCGTGCCCGGTTGAACCGGCCGGTGCCGGTCTCGGACCCGCTCCGCATCCATGGTCCGCTGCCGCCGGGGGTGGGGGCCCAGTTCGGGCGGACCCAGGTCTTCGCGATGCCGGGACGGGTGGTGGCGGTCCAGCTGCCCTGACGCGTCCGTTCGGCGCGGCGGGGCGTCGCTAGGCTGGCGCCATGCCGCTGCTCCTGCTGGACCTGGACAACACCATCATCGACCGTGCCGCCGCCTTCCGCGGCTGGGCCGTCGACCTCCTCGCCGAACGGGGCGCCGATCCGGGACTGCTGGAAGAGATGGTGCGGGCCGACGGCGACGGCCTGCGCCCCAAGCCCGAGGTGGCCCTCGACCTGCAGTCCCTGCTGGGGTTGGACGAGCAGGAGACGGGATCGATCGTCGCGGTGCTCCGCCAGGGGGTGCTGGACCACGTCAGCGTGGCGCCGGAGGTGGTCGGGGCCCTGGGCCGGGCGAGTGCGGCCGGCTGGACCCCCTTCGTCGTCACCAATGGCGTGGTGCCGCAGCAGGACCTGAAGATCACCCGACTGGGACTGGATGCCCATCTGGCCGGCTGGGTGGTGAGCGATGTGGTGGGTGTGCGCAAGCCCGATCCGCGCATCTTCGACATCGCCGCCGAGCAGGCCGGGCAGTCGCTGGAGGGGGCGTGGATGGTGGGTGATGCCCATGACACCGACATTGCCGGGGCGCAGGCGGCGGGCATCCGGTCGATCTACCTGAGCCGTGGGCGGCAGTGGCCCCAGGGCCAGCCGGAGCCGACGGCCTTCGCCGACTCCTTCGTCGAGGCGATCGAGATCGTGCTGGGCAGCTGAGCCACCCCAGACGTGACGACGGTCCGCGCTGAGCGTCGGGCGCGGACCGTCGTGTGTCTTGGAGGTGTTTGCCGTTCAGGCGGCGATGAGGGTGGGCTTGCTGTATTCGCGGACGGTCTCGGGCGTGGCCAGGAGGACGTCGACGGTGTCCCGGGGGGCGGGGGTGTCGAGGATCCAGAGGGTTGCAGCGCCGGCCCACAGTGCGACGACGAGCAGTACAAGGATGATCGGGGTCATGACATCTCCTGCGGTTCGAGCGGCCTACTGCGCCGTACCTCTGCGATGAGGTGGTCTGACACTAGCGCCTCAGCAAAGCTTCAGGGAAGTAGCTGACACCAAAACTCGGCGTGTCAGGGAACTTTGGTCGGGGGGCGGGATCCCGTGCGTTCAGGCGGCCTCGTGCAGGCTGTCATTGCGGGTGGTCTCATCGCGGTGCGCGAGTGCGGCATCGATGCCGTGGCGGGTGGTGGCGGCCGACTCGCCCAGCACGACGAGGGTGGCGGCGACGACGAGCAGCAGGACGATCAGGGCGAGGGCGATCATGACTTGTTCTCCAAGTAGAAACGACAGTTACTTGTTGCTCCAAGCCCCCGCAAGGAGTTCATTGCTCCGGTGGATCTGCTTCTGTGACGAGGATTCCCCGTGTTTGGATGGCTGGCTTCCCGTCTCTTGCCAGCATGTCATTCCCCGACCGCACGACGCAAATAAAACGGTAAAGTTGGCGAAGATCTTCAGCTCCACGACGTGAAAACCTGATTGTTGCAAGCCACGACAGGATGTAGTCGTGATTGCTGCGCATCGAGCCACTGGCAGGGGCGGGGGCGTTGCCCGGCCGTGTGGGAAGCGCTCGGGTAGTCTCTGGGGTCCCATGCGCCATCCCAGATCAGTGCCCAGCACCACCCCCGCCCGCTGCGCCCACGACCCGGCCGCGCCGGCTTCGACAGGACCCGGCGCATGAGCACCTCTGCCTTCGAGCACATCTCCCCGGCCTGGCCGGGCCGTGCCCCCTGGGGCACGGCCCGCAGCTTGCGCGCCTGGCAGCAGGAGGCCCTCGACACCTACCTGGCCGACGAACCCCGCGACTTCCTCGCCGTCGCCACCCCCGGCGCCGGCAAGACCACCTTCGCCCTGCGCATCGCCGCCGAGCTGCTGCACCGGCGCATCGTCACCCGGATCACCGTCATCGCCCCCACCGAGCACCTCAAGGTGCAGTGGGCAGAGGCCGCCGCCAAGGTGGGCATCAACATCGACCCCGGCTTGGGCGGCTCGATGCGCGGCCGGTCCAAGGAGTACGACGGCATCGCCGTGACCTATGCCGGCGTCGCCGCGCGCGTGCACCACTACCGCGCCCGCACCGAGAACTTCAAGACCCTGGTCATCCTCGACGAGGTGCACCACGCCGGCGACGCGTTGAGCTGGGGCGACGCGATCCAGGAGGCCTTCGAGCCCGCCACCCGGCGCCTGGCCCTGACCGGCACCCCCTTCCGCTCCGACGAGACGCCGATCCCCTTCGTCACCTACGAGGAGCTGCCGTCGGGTGCGCGCCAGTCACGCGCTGACTACACCTACGGCTATGCCGAGGCCCTGCGTGACAATGTCGTGCGTCCGGTGCTCTTCATGGCCTACGGCGGCCCGATGCGCTGGCGCACCAAGGCCGGCGAGGTGCTGGCCGCGAACCTGGGCGAGGCCCTGACCAAGGACCTCACCGCCCACGCCTGGCGCACCGCGCTGGACCCCAAGGGGGAGTGGATGGGGCAGGTGCTGCGCGCCGCCGACATCCGCCTGGGCGAGGTGCGTCGCCACGTCCCCGACGCCGGAGGGCTGGTGATCGCCACCAACCAGACCCAGGCCCGCGCCTACGCCCGGATGCTGCAGCAGATCACCGACGAGAAACCCACCGTCGTGCTCAGCGACGAGATGGGCGCCAGCAAGCGGATCGAGGACTTCAGCGAGGGCACCGGACGCTGGCTCGTCGCCGTGCGCATGGTCAGCGAGGGTGTCGACGTCCCACGCCTGTCGGTGGGGGTCTATGCCACCGCCACCAGCACCCCGCTCTTCTTCGCCCAGGCCATCGGACGCTTCGTGCGCACCCGTCGCCGCGGCGAGGTGGCCACCATCTTCCTGCCGACGGTACCCATCATCCTGTCCCACGCCTCCCACATGGAGGAGCAGCGCGACCACGTGCTCGGCGGCCGCAAGAAGGGCGAGGACGACCTGTTCGCCCAGGAGGAGCTGCTGGTGGAGGCCGCCAACAAGGACCAGAAGGCCTCCGACGACCTCTTCGGCGAGTGGGAGGCGCTGGAGTCGGTGGCCCAGTTCGACCACGTCATGTTCGACTCGCAGCAGTTCGGGCTCAATGCCGAACCCAGCTCCGACGAGGAACGCGACTACCTGGGCCTGCCGGGCCTGCTCGAGCCCGACCAGGTGGCCGACCTGCTCAAGGAGCGGCAGCGCCGCCAGCTCAAGCGGCAGGAGCGCCGCGACCGCAAGGAGAAGGTGCCGCTGGAGGTGAGCCTGCACCGGGCCCTGGAGACCCGCCGCAAGGAGCTCAACTCCCTGGTGAGCCAGTACGCCCGCTCGCGCGGCGTGCCGCACTCCCACATCCACGCCGAGCTGCGGCGCCAGGCCGGTGGCCCGAGCCTGGCGAAGGCCACCACGGACGAGGTCGACGCGAGGATCCGGCTGATCCGCAAGTGGCACAACGGGCGCTGAGCCCCCTGGACCGCCGGCCCCGTCCACAAACCACATCGAGAGCACCCGTTGGTGTCGTGGGCGCAGTGACGACTGCCGTGGGTGTGGTTTGTGGACGACGCGTTGTCCACAGGGGGTCCATCGCGGTGACTTTTTCTGGCCCATCGCCCACACAGTCCTGGCATGGATGGCAATGGTGGCCCCTGCGGGGGCATCTGGACGGCCAAGGACCTCATCGACGCGGGGCTGGGGCAGTCGGCGGTGCGCAGGCTGCTGGTGGAGGGTCGCTTGCGCAGGGTGCGGCGGGGCTGGTACGCGGAACCAGCTGCCGATCCGGCCGTGGTGCGCGCCGTGGCACTCGGCGGTGCTCTGGGCTGTGTGTCCGCCTTGGCCCGGGCGGGGGTGTGGGTGCCGCCCACTTCCGAGGTGCACGTGCGGACCTCGCGGTGGCGGCAGCAGGTGATGCCACCCGGCGTGCTGCGGTGCCCACCTGTGGGAGGGCCGGACGAGGTGCCGGTACAGGCCGTGGACCCGGTGGAGGTGGCGCTGCGCTCGGCATGGTTCTGCCAACCGGACGAGTCGCTGGTCGCGCTGATGGACTCGGTGGTGCACCTGGGACTGCTGCCGGGCGCGCAGCTCGAGGGGATCCTGGGGTCCACGGTCAGGGCGAGGGCGCTGGTCGTCCGCTGCGACCGTGCCGAGTCCGGCACCGAGAGCCGGGTGCGGCTACGGCTGCGCGCCAGGAGGATCCCGTTGCGGCCGCAGGTCTGGGTGACCCCTCGCGACAGGGTGGACCTCCTGGTGGGGGAACGGCTGGTGATCGAGGTCGACAGCCGCGCGCACCACACGGGCGAGGACAACTACCGGTGTGACAGGGACCGGGACCTGCGGCTGAGGGCGTTGGGCTTCATCGTGGTGCGGCTGACCCATGAACAGGTGATGTACCGCTGGGACGAGGTGGAGCCGGCGCTCCTGGCGATGGTTCGCCGCGGGGACCAGTGGTGGGGCGCGCGGCGAGGCGCGGCGTGAGGCCAGGCTTCCGCCACGGCGATCCACAAACCACATCCAGGAGCGCCCTGGGCGCACCAGCCGCACCAGGGGTCCCTCTCGATGTGGTTTGTGGACGAGGACGAGGGCACCCCGGACGCAGCTGTGCCCCTGACCGCTCAGGGCGGGTCCGGGGCACAGGTCCGTGGGATGTGGTGGGGAGTCCTCAGCGCAGCCGCGCGAAGGGCGCGACCGGGGTGGATTCTGCGGCCAGAGCCGGGATCGCCATCAGTGAGGTGGCGGCAAGCAGGGCCACGGCTGCGACTCGGCGACGAAGTCGTAGCTCGGAGTGGGGTTCTGAGCTGGTCTTCATGAATTCGACAGTATGACTCGTCTGCTGGCCTCGCAAGGGCTTGCCGAGGAATCGCGTTCACTTGGCATGCCAAGTGAACGCCCGGGGGCATCGGCGCTGGTCACGGCCCCGGCACCAGACCGGGGCCGTGACCAGCCTCGAGCATCAGTCGAAGCTCACCTGGCGGCCCAGGGTTCCGGTGAGCTGGCGCAGGTAGGCGGTGGACTGCACCGTGGCCAGGTCCTGCTGCACCGAGGCCAGCCGCTGGTCGAGGTGCAGGCGGCGCACCGGACGCGCATTCTCGGCCTTGCGGACGAAGGGTGACAGGTCGGCGATGCCCTGCTTGAGCTGGGCGATGTCGGCGGCCTGCTTGGCACTCAACCGCTGCGCGTACCAACCGGAGTCGAGGACGACCTGGCGGGTGAACAGGGCCCGGAACTCCGGCGAGTCCAGCGTCCAGCCCTTCTCGCTGCGTCCGTGGGCCATGATCTCGAGCAGCGCCCGCAGCGGCGGGGTGGCCAGCTCGATGGTGCCGTCGGCGAAGTAGGTGGTGGCCACCCGCTCATGGGTGGCCACCACCACGTCCACGCTCTCGCAGAAGACGTCCAGGTCCTGCTCCTCGGGCCGCAGCATCTCGGGGGTGAAGACCATGTCCGGGTGCAGGAAGATGCGCCCGAAGTAGGTGGTGGCGAAGAGCTCATTCATCCGGTAGCCCAGCCGGCTGGCCTGGATGGTGCGACCGTCGTGCTCGAAGTCGGCCATCTTCTCCAGGAAGCCGCCGGCCACCAGCGCCTCGGCGCGGCGCTCATCCGGTGTCATGCGGCTGAAGATCTCGGGCACCAGCAGCGAGATGTCGTGGTCGACGCGCACCTTGGGCCCGATCACCCCTGCCGAGCTGAGCCAGCCGTCGGTCTCGGTGAGCACATAGCTGAGCAGTGCGGCGTTGAGGTCGATGATCGAGGGCAGGGCATTGAAGGGCCCCTTGGTCATCGCGCCCTCGCTGCCGGCGCCGGTGGTGGAGGGTGACTTGCCGGTCATGGAACTGATGAACTCCATGAACAGCTCCGGCAGCTCCATGTGGTGCAGCGGGTTGTAGGCGCACAGCGGCGGCACGCCCGGCTCGGCGGCGTTGTTGCGACGCCCGGCGGCCACCACGTGCACCGGCATCCGCAGCGGCTGCGCGGTGTCCACCTTGCGTTCCAGGTGGACGGCCAGGTCGGCTGCGGCGGTGCCCTCGGGATTGGTCAGGTCGGGGCGGCGCTGCAGGTAGCGGGGATTCTTCGAGCGCTTGCCGTCGACGATCCGGGGCTCGGAGGAGATGGCCAGGAAGGACGGGTGGGCGTCGTCGGGCTGTTCGGCGAAGTCGACGATCCGTTGGCGCATCGGCTCGGTGAACAGGCTCAGGCCGGCGGCATCGGCCACGATCTCGCGGGCGCGCTGTCGGGTGATCGGCTCGAAGTTGCTGATGAAGGAGCCGTCACCGGCCATGTCCTTCTCGGTCTGCTTGTCGTAACCGCGGTGGATGGCGTCGTCGGGGCGCTGGAAGAGCAGCTGCTCGCAGTTGCCGACGTACTTGGCGCTCGGCGCCTCAGGCGCGTCCGGGTCGGGCGCCACCACCGAGGCGGTGATGTCGTCTTCGGTCTGCACCTTCATGGCTGGGGAGAAGTCGGGCCGCAGGCTGAACAGGCGCCATCCGCCGTCGGACTCGAAGCCGACGCGCAGCATGTTGACCATGATGTCCACACCGTCGAGGCGCAGCGCATTGCCCTGGCGGCCGTTGATGCGTCCGACGGTGAAGTGACTGCGCCAGTCGTCGCCCCATTCGGGCTTGTAGTAGCGCTTGACGGTGAAGACCAGTTCACTGATGTGGGCGGGGATGGTCGACAGCCACTGGTTGTACTCGTCGGTGTACTCCTCGCGGCGGGTGAGCAGCTTGATCACCGAGCCCAGCGAGCGGTCGGCCGACAGCAGCGGGCGGGTGTCGTGGGCGGCCTCGTCGCGGAAGCGCTGCGAGTAGTCGTGCTCGAGCAGGGCCTGCACCTGGTCCATGTCGTGCTCGAAGTCGGCCACATAGGCCTGGCCGAAGACGAAGGCGTCGAGCAGGCTCTTGCTGATCTCGCTCTTGCCGCCGCCCGAGACGGTGGCGGGCTTGTGCAACTGGGTGGACCAGGGCGAGGTGCCGATCAGGTGCCACTGGGTGGCGTCGGCATCGCGCTGCTTGGCGTGCACCCGGTAGCCGTTCGGAGCCAGGTAGGTGACGCCGGCCAGCAGTTGGGTGCTGCCCTCGCTGCCGTCGGGATTGGTCCAGCTGACCGTCTGGGTGCGCATCGAGTAGCTGGCCTTGCCGGGAACCACCACCAGGTGCGGCTGCTGCAGGTCGATGGCGTGGCCTGCGGGCTGCATCTCGAAGCGCTCCGGGTTGCGGGCCACCACGTCGGCGACGGTGTAGTCGTCGGGGGTGAAGGTGTCGCGCCACTCCTGGCCGAGGTTGTAGGCGGGGAAGGCCAAGGCGCCGCCGGAGTGCTCCTCCTCGGCCAGGCCGAAGAGGTTGGCCGAGTAGGAGATCTGGGTCTTGACCTCCTTCTTGCAGTAGCCGAAGTAGTTGTCGGCGATGACGGTGACGATCACGCCGCGTTCATCGCGGGCGCACACCTTGAAGGCCTGGCCGCCGTTGTAGCACTCGTCCTCGCGCTCCCAGCACATGCCGTCGCGCTGCTGGCGCTCGGTGGCCTGGCTGACGTGCGGCAGCCCGAGCTGCTTCTTGGTGAGGGTGCGCAGGTGCGGTGCGAGGATGACGGCGCCGGTGGTGCCGGTCCATCCCTGCGGGTCGAGCGAGGCGTCGTTCTCGGGCAGGTAGGGGTCTCTGCCGTTGCCGAAGATGCCTTCGACGAAGTCGAGGTTGGAGACCAGGCCGCCGGGCGCGATGAAGCGCACCTCCATGGTGCGTTCGCGGGTGGAGCCGGGCACTGCAGGCACGACGAGCGGGCGCAGCATCAGCGAGACGAAGCAGGCGGCCTTGCGGTTCTGGTTGGCGGTGAAGGGCAGCTGCAGGTCGGCCTCGGGCGGCTGGAAGGCGGCCTCGAGCAGGCGGGCGAAGACCTCGACGGGCACGGCCAGCTTGTCGTCCTGGATGGGCAGGCCGCCCTCGGCGACGTGGAAGACGCCGGCGGTGGTGCGGCGGTCGTTGGCGGGATTGTGCAGCACGCCATTGGCCAGGCGGTAGGAGGAGAGCAGTTCGGAGCAGAACTGGTCGCCGTCGTGGGGCAGGCTCAGGGCGCGGGCCAGGCCGGGGGTGTCGAGGACGAGGGTGCTGTGGGGCAGCTGCGGCTGGATGCCAGTGACCGAGAGGTAGTCGTCGAGGAAGGCCTGGATGCGCATGTCGGCGGCGCACAGGCGCTCGCCGAGGCGTCGGGAGAGCTCGCGTTGGCGGGCGATGATGGGAGCGACGAGCTCCCCACCGCGCAGCCCCTCCTCCTGGGTGGCCAGGGGGAGACCGAGCAGTGCCAGGCGCAGGTTGATTGCGGCGATCTCTTGGGCGGGGATGGTGGTGGTCATGACTCCATCCAACTCCACGCCGGGGGCACGGGGAAGGGGCGGGGTGGACTTGCCACCCCGCCCCTCGCCCAGTACCGCAGGGGTTCTCAGTCCCTTGTGGCCGATGTCACTCGCCGAGCACCTCGGACAGCGGGGTGAAGGGCAGGGCGAAGGCCTCGGCGACGCCCTCGTAGGTGATCTTGCCGTCGTAGGTGTTGAGGCCCTTGGCGAGCGCCGCGTTCTCCTGCAGGGCCTTCTTCCATCCCTTGTCGGCCAGCTGGACGGCGTAGGGCAGGGTGGCATTGGTCAGTGCCCAGGTGGAGGTGTTGGGCACCGCACCGGGCATGTTGGCCACGCAGTAGAAGACCGAGTCGTGCACCTCGAAGGTGGGGTCGTCGTGCGTGGTCGGGTGGGAGTCCTCGAAGCAGCCGCCCTGGTCGATGGCGACGTCGACCAGCACCGAACCGGGCTTCATGCCCTTGACCATCTCGTTGGTGACGAGCTTGGGGGCCTTCTTGCCGGGGATCAGGACGGTGCCGATCACCATGTCGGCCTCGGCGACCTGCTGCTGGACGGTCAGCGAGCTGGAGGCCAGGGCGTGCACCTTGTTGCCGTAGCGCCAGTAGGAGTTGCGCAGCTTGTTGAGGTCGACGTCGAGGATGGTCACGTCGGCGCCCATGCCCATGGCGATCTGGGCGGCATTCTGGCCGGCGACACCGCCGCCGAGGATGACGACCTTGGCCTGCTGGACGCCGCCCACACCGCCCATGAGGACGCCGCGGCCGCCGGAGGCCTTCATCAGGGTGTGTGCGCCCACCTGGGGTGCCAGGCAGCCGGCCACCTCGGACATCGGGTAGAGCAGCGGCAGGGCGCGGTCGGGCGTCTGGACCGTCTCGTAGGCGATGCCGATGGTCTTGGACTGCAGCAGTGCGTCGGTCTGGGGGCGGTCGGCGGCCAGGTGCAGGTAGGTGAACAGGATCAGGTTCTCGCGCAGGTACTTGTACTCGGCCTCGATGGGCTCCTTGACCTTGATCACCATGTCGGCGATGGCCCAGGTCTGCTCCGCATCAGGCAGGATCTTGGCGCCCTGGGCCTCGAACTCCTCGTCGGTGATCGACGAGCCGAGGCCGGCACCCTTCTGGACATAGACCTCGTGGCCGTGCGTGACGAGTTCGTGCACGCCCACGGGGGTGATGCCGACGCGATACTCGCGGTTCTTGATCTCTGTAGGCACTGAAATCTTCATTGAGTTCAGCCTTTCTCGCTGGGATTGAGATGACTCGACGCTAACACCGAGGGGTCCTTCTGCCGTGGTGGGTGGCCTGTTGTGGGGGTGTCCGGACTGGTCCTTCGCCTCCAGAGCGCGTTTGGAACGTGCCAACTCTCCCGTGGGTCGCGCACGCGGCTTCCGAAGGGATGGTGGCGAAGTCCACAACTGGCGGTTGTCTAGGTCTTTCGCCTTCGTTGGTGAAGTCAGGGGGTGAGATTCCACACAGGTTCACGAAGGGTGCACGAAGAACCCGTGTTCCGCCACCTCCTGGTCGTGATTGCACATTCGTTCACAGCGTGTGGCACATCGTGCACTTCGGCGGAGATCAGGCGGCAGCCATCGCCTTTTGTCACAGGCGGTGCCTAGGCTCGTGGCATCGGCGCACTGGCGCCACACGGATCATGCGCGATGGCGCGCGGACCGCAGAGGGGAGATCTCGATGAGACGGATGCAGGCCGACGTGGTCGTCGTCGGCGGCGGCGCGACGGGGGCAGGAGTCGTGCGCGATGTCGCGATGCGCGGCTATTCCGCCGTGCTGGTGGACCGTGCCGACCTGGGCCAGGGAACCACCGGGCGCTACCACGGGCTGCTGCACTCCGGTGGCCGCTATGTGGTCTCCGATCCCCACTCGGCCACCGAGTGCGCGCGCGAGAACGCCATCGTCACCCGCATCCACGCCGATGCCGTCGAGGCCACCGGTGGCCTGTTCGTCGTCACCCCCGAGGACAGCGAGGAGTATGCCGACAAGTTCGGCCCCGCCGCCCTGGCCACCGGGGTGCCGTGCGAGGAGATCGGCATCGCAGAGGCGCTGCGTCGTGAACCGCGCCTCAACCCGGGCATCAAGCGCGCCTTCGCCGTTCAGGACGGCACCGTCGACGGCTGGCAGATGGTCTGGGGCGCCGCCCACAGCGCCATGGACCACGGCGCGAAGGTGCTCACCTACCACAGCGTCACCCGCATCGAGCGCGACGGCGACCAGGTCTCCGCGGTGTTGTGCACCGACATGAAGAGCCTCGACCAGGTGCGCATCGACTGCCGCTTCGTCATCAATGCCGGCGGCCCCTGGGCCGGGCAGATCGCCCACATGGCCGACTGTCCCGGCGTCGACGTGGTGCCGGGCCGCGGCATCATGATCGCGATGAACCATCGCCTGGTGAACCAGGTGGTCAACCGCTGCATCTACCCGGCCGACGGCGACATCCTGGTACCGGTCCACACCGTCTCGATCATCGGCACCACCGACGTGAAGGCGGACGATCCCGACAAGCTCGAGATCCCGCGCGACGAGGTGCAGCAGATGCTCGACTCGGGCGAGGCGCTGGTCCCCGGATTCCGCCAGGCGCGCGCGGTGCATGCCTGGAGCGGTGCCCGACCGCTGGTCAAGGACTCCCGCGTCAGCGCCACTGACACCCGCCACATGAGCCGCGGCATGAGCATCATCGACCACGAGGCCCGCGACGGGCTCAAGGGCCTGCTGACGATCAGCGGCGGCAAGCTGACCACCTACCGCCTGATGGCCAAGAACATCGTCGACGTCATGTGCGAGCAGCTGGGCGAGGATCGCCCCTGCACCACCGAGACCGAGGCGGTGCCGGGCAGCGAGAAGCAGAAGAACTACCACGTCACCCATCGGCTCGCCGAGCGCGAGGCCGACCGGCTGGAGGACCAGATCATCTGCGAGTGCGAGCTGGTCAGCCGCCGCCAGCTCACCGGGCTGATGGCCGAGCAGCCCGACGCCATCCTCGACGACCTGCGCCGCCAGCTGCGGCTGGGCATGGGCCCCTGCCAGGGTGGTTTCTGTTCCACCCGGGCCGCGGGGATCGCAGTCGAGGAAGGAGTCTCGAGCGTCGAGCGGGCCACCGAGCAGCTGCGTGACTTCCTGGGCAACCGCTGGGTGGGGCTGTGGCCGATCCTCTACGGCGACCAGGTGCGCCAGACCGCCCTCGACAACTGGATCGTCAAGGGCACCCTCGACGTGGAGCACCTGCCCGGCAGCGACGTGCAGCTGGTGCCGGGTGAGGGCGAGGGGCAGTTCGACGTGCCCAGCCACCAGGCTGCCCCCGAGGGCCGTTCCCAGACGGAACAGGCCTCGATGGCAGCGGGCGAGAAACAAGGGGCGGCGGCCGAGGCGAGCAGCAACAGCTCGGACCCGGAGTTGGCCAGCCGGAGCGAGAACGAGGAGCAGAAGTGAGTGAGGTCATCGTCATCGGTGCCGGGCTGGCCGGTCTGACCGCCGCCCTGCGCCTTCGCCAGGAGAACCACAGCGTCACCCTGCTCACCAAGGGGATCGGTGGCCTGCAGCTGGGTCAGGGCACGCTCGACGTGCTCGGCTATGCCGGCCCGCGTCGGGTGGAGCGTCCGCTGGAGGAGATGGCGGCCTTCGTCGCCGAGCACCCCGAGCATCCCTATGCAGTACTGGGGCGCGGCCCCGTGGAGCGCGGCATTGACTGGCTGCGCACAGTGCTGGGCGAGGAGCAACTGGTGGGGGAGGCCGACACCAACCGGCTCTACCCGACCGCGGTCGGGGCAATGCGTCCCACCGCCCTGGTACCACCCTCGATGGCCGCTGGCGAGCTCGTCCCTGGCAAGAAGCTGCTGGTGGTGGGCGTGCGCGAGCTGAAGGACTTTCCGGCGGCCCTGGTGGCCGGGAACCTGGCTCGCACCCCGCTGGCTGGCGGATCCGTGGAGGCCCGCGCCGAGACCATCAGCTTCAAGGCCTTCGGGACCGGAGTCGACTTCTCGGCGCTGGCCATGGCGCGGGCGCTGGACGAGCCGGTTCGTCGCCGCGAGCTGGTGGCGGCGCTCAAGCCGCTGGTACGCGAGGGGGAGAGCGTGGGTCTTCCCGCGATCCTGGGCGCCAACGACGCCACCGCCTGGCGCGACATCGCCGAGCAGCTGGGGGCCCCGGTCTTCGAGATCCCGCTGCCGCCCCCGTCGGTGCCGGGCTGGCGCCAGAACGAGGCGCTGGTGCAGGCCGTGAAGGATGCCCGCGTCCGGCTGGTCAACGGCACCAGGGTGCTGCGCTCCCGCGTGGAGGACGGCCGGGTGAAGGGCGTCACCATCAAGGGCACTGGACGCGAGGTGGAGTACACCGCCGACCACTTCGTGTTGGCCACCGGTGGCTTCGAGTCGGGTGCGCTGGTGCTGGACAGCCACAATGAGCTGCACGAGTCGGTCTTCGGCCTACCGGTGCGCGGCGGGCGGATCGACGACCTGGTGCACGGTGACTACTGGGGCGCCGACCAGCCCCTGTTCGCCGCTGGCCTGGCCGTCGACGACCGGATGCGACCGCTGGATGCCGACGGCGCCGCGGTCCACCCCAACCTGCACGCCTGTGGCGGCATCCTCGCCGGGGCGCAGCGATGGAGCGAGAAATCGGGCGAGGGGATCGCCCTGGGCAGTGCGATGTGCGTTGCCGAGGCCGTCCTGGCCGATCTGGAGGAGAAGTGATGACTGAGGCGAACAAGCCGACCGACCGGGCCGTGGCGGGCCACGAGGCCGAGACGACGGAAGCGCGGGTGGAGGCCCTGGCGCCGGTGCAGCAGCGCGAGGCGGCCAAGCAGGCCATGAACCATGCCCTGGACGAGCTGACCCGAACCACCCTGGACCACTGCGTCAAGTGCACGATCTGCGAGACGGCCTGCCCGGTCGCCCGGGTGACGCCGCTGTTCAGCGGACCCAAGTTCGTCGGGCCGCAGGCCGAGCGCTTCCGCGACGGCGAGAGCGTCGACCACTCGCTGGACTACTGCTCCAGCTGTGGCATCTGTACCCTGTCGTGCCCGCAGGGGGTCAAGATCGCCGAGCTGAACTCGCAGGCGCGCGCGGTGATGAAGAAGGACAACATGCCGATCCGCGACCGGCTGATCACCCAGACCATGCTCGAGGGCGCGGTGATGAGCCCGCTGGCGCCGGTGGCCAATGCCGCGCTGGGCATGAAGCCGGTACGCACCGTGATCGAGAAGGTGGTGGGCGTCCACCGCGACGCCCCGATGCCCGAGGCCCACCGCGAGACCCTGCGCGCCTGGCTCAGGAAGCGCCCGGCCCGCACGACCCCTGCCACCAAGGGGCCGGTGGTCTTCTTCACCGGCTGCGCCGGCGGCTACTTCGAGACCGAGACCAGCAAGAAGTCGATCGAGGTGCTGGAGCACCTGGGCTACGAGGTGCTGGTGCCCAAGCAGGGGTGCTGCGGTCTGGCCGAGCAGTCCAACGGCCTGTTCGAGCAGGCGACCAAGAGCGTGCTGAAGCTGTGCCGCCAGCTGCAGTCCGCCGGCAAGGACCTGACGATCATCAGCGCCTCCGGCTCCTGCGTGGGCATGCTGAAGCACGAGGCGCACGAGATCATGGGCGTCGATGCCGAGGAGCTCAAGGACGTGGGTACCCGAAGCCGCGACATCAGCGAGTTCCTGCTGGAACTGGCCGATGCCGGTGAGCTGCCGCTGGACTTCCAGCCGATGGACATCGAGATCCCCTACCACCAGCCCTGCCAGGTGAAGAGCCAGGGCATGGGCATGCCCGCGCTGCACCTGCTGGAGCTGATCCCGGGCGTCACGGTGGCCGAGAGCGGCCAGCCCTGCTGTGGCATCGCCGGCACCTACGGCCTGAAGAAGGAGAAGTACGAGGTGGCGCAGGCCGTCGGCAAACCGGTCTTCGAGCACATGAAGAAGCATGACCACGGGGTGGGTGCCTGTGACACCGAGACATGCCGTTGGCAGATCCGCAAGGGCACGGGCATGAAGATCGTGCACCCCATCGAGATTCTGCACCACGCCTACGGGCTCTCGGATGACCTGCTGCCGGGAGCGGGCCCGAAGGACTGAGGCACCTTCACACAGGCCACGGCCCGGGCCGCGACGACACCGTCGTGCCCGGGCCGTGGCCCTGTCCCGGGGGTCGGGGGCCTGTTCGGGCCGCAACGACAGGATCTCGGAAGATCTGGCCCCCAGGGGGGACCAGATCTTCCGAGATCTTCGTCAAGTGCCGGGATTGGCTCCCGGAGCCGGGATCAGCGGCTGCGGCGACGGCCCGCGGAGGCCGAGAAGTCGGCTGCGCCGCCGGTGTTGCCTGCGGGTGCCGCGACGGATCCCCTGCCGCCGCGACGGTCGCCGACCTGTGGGGTCGCCGCCTGGCGGGAGGTGCCCTCACCGCTGCCGCCCCGGCCACGGGTGCCGCGGCGACGGCCCGGGCCGGTACCGCCGGCCAACTGGCCCTGGCTGGCGGTGCCGCGGCCCTGGCCGCCGCGACGGCCGCCATTGCCGCGGCCACCGCCCCGGCCGTGACCGTTCTGGGCCTGACCGTTCTGGGCCTGGCCGTTCTGGGCCTGGCCGTTCTGGGCCTGCTCCACCTTCGTCGGCTGCGCGATGGCCATGGCCTCGTCCGGGGAGACGAAGCTGCGCTCACCGGGGGCGAGGTCGTCGAGGATGGCGCGCTCGCTGCCCGAGACGGTGGGGCGGATCTTCGCGGCCCGCATCAGGCCGCGGACCTCCTGGCGCTGGTCGGGCGTGGCGATGGTGACCACGGTGCCCGCCTTGCCGGCGCGGGCGGTGCGGCCCGAGCGGTGCAGGTAGGCCTTGTGCTCGGCCGGCGGGTCGGCGTGCACCACCAGGCCGACGTCGTCGACGTGGATGCCGCGGGCGGCGATGTCGGTGGCCACCAGGGTCTGGACCCGTCCGGAGTGGAAGGCGTCCATGTTGCGGGTGCGGGCATTCTGCGCGAGGTTGCCGTGCAGGTCGACGGCGGGGATGCCGCGGGCCAGCAGCTGCTTGGCGAGCTTCTTGGCGCCGTGCTTGGTGCGGGTGAACAGGATCGTCTTGCCGGGGGCCGCGGCCAGGTCGGCCAGCACGTCGGTCTTGTCGTCCTTGTGCACCTCGATCAGGTGGTGGTCCATCGTCGAGACGGGGCTCACGGCGGAGTCTGCCTCGTGGGTGACGGGCTGGTGCAGGTAGCGCTTGACCAGGACGTCGATGCCGTTGTCGAGGGTGGCGCTGAACAGCATCTTCTGTGCGTCGGCGGGCACCTTGTCGAGGATGCGGCGCACCATGGGCAGGAAGCCCATGTCGGCCATGTGGTCGGCCTCGTCGATGATGACGATCTCGACGGCGGACAGGTCGACGGCGCCCTGGCCCATCAGGTCGAGCAGGCGGCCAGGGCAGGCGATGAGGGCGTCGACGCCGCGCGCCAGCGCCTTCACCTGCGGGTTCTGGCCGACGCCGCCGAAGATGGTCAGGCTCACCATGCTGCTGCTCTTCTCCAGCGGGAGGAGGGATTCCTCGATCTGGCTGGCGAGCTCGCGGGTGGGGGCGAGCACCAGGGCGCGGGGCCGCTTGGCGCTGCGTCGGGTGGTGGAGGCCTCGAGGCGGGCGACCATGGGCAGCAGGAAGGCGTAGGTCTTGCCCGAGCCGGTTCGGCCGCGGCCGAGCACGTCGCGCCCGGCGAGGCTGTCGGGCAGGGTGGCCTGCTGGATGGGGGTGGGGCTGGTGATGCCGCGTGCGGCGAGTGCCTCGGCCAGGTGCTGCGGGACGCCGAGCTCGACGAATCCGGTGGGCGCGGGGCTGGTGGACACAGTGGTGGTGGGCACAGTGGTGCTGTCAGTCAAGAGAAAATACCAATCACGATCGGTGTCTTGCACGGCGCGCTCAGCTTTCATCCGTCCGTGTGACGGTGCGGCGCGGCCAGCGGAGCTCTCTGGGAAGGGCGTCCGATCACCGAGGGTCCGCGGCAAGACTGGGCGGACCGACGGATTCACTCTACCCCAGCCGGGAGATGGCACCGACCGATCGGCTCCGCCGGTGCCCGGGCCGTGGGCTCAGGCGAAGGTCCAGCTCCGCTTGCTGAGCCCGAACCAGAAGTCGTCGATGGTGCTCCCGTTGTCGATTCCCCCGGTGGCCTCGGCGGCACCCAGTGCGATGTAGAGGGGCGACCAGTGCTCGGTGTGGGGGTGGGCCTCGTGGGCGCCGGGGGCCTTGGACTCGAAGTCAATCAGGGCGTCCAGGTCACGGGCCTGCATCGCCTCGGCGGCCCACTGGTCGAACTCGGTGCTGACGGCGGGCGGGGGTCCATCGCCAGGTCGGGCGCTGGGGGTGCGTCGTAGGTGACCTGGTAGTACTTCTCGGGGAAGCCCCAGAAGTCGTAGGTGAGCCCGGGGGAGTTCTGGAAGGCGCTGACGGTGATCGGGGACCTTTCCCAGTGTGCCTGGACCACCAGGATGTTCTTCGGCTTCGGGAGCTGGGCCGACCGCTGGTGCAGTTCTTCGGTCCAGGTGACGTCCTCGTCCAGCGGCGGGGCGCCGTGGCTGAGGAAGAGGATGGGCTGGCGGTTTGGGGGGCCATATCCAGTGCAATATGGTTAAATATTGAACTATTTCCCGCTTCCTTCTTCTCACGAATTCTTCAGGTGAGCGGGCGACCCATCGGCAGCATCCGGTAGGCGTGGCGGATGTGTTCCTCGATCCGGTCGGCGGCCAGGCCCCCGTCGCGGGCCAGCAGTGCCTCGAGGATGCCCCGGTGCTGGCCGCACAGGGACTCGCGGAACTCCGGCCACTCGTCCATCTGCTGCTCGGCCTGCAGGATGGGGGTGCGCAGGCTGGTGCGCACCCCCCGGGTCAGGTCGCTGACCAGCGTGTTGCCAGCGGCCGTGGCGATGCGGATGTGGAAGTCGGTGTCCACCTCGTTGAAGGACTCGGGATCGTGCACCCGGTCCATGTCGTCCAGCATCGAGGACAAGGCCTCCAAGTCCTCGTCGTCGAGCCGCTCGACGGCCAGCAGGGCGGTGCTGCGCTCCAGGGCGATGCGGGTCACCACCACCTCGTCGAGCGGGAACTGGCTCAGGGCCACCTGCAGCCGCAGGAGCCGCCCCAGTGCCTCGCTGCGCTCACTGATCACCCGCGTGCCGGACAGTGCCCCGCTGCCCACCCGGCTCGCCAGCACCCCCTGTGCTTCCAGCGTGCGGATGGCCTCGCGGATGGCGGGACGGCTCACCTGCAGCTGTTGCGCCAGCTCGCGCTCGGCGGGCAGGCGGTCGCCGACGCGAAGCTGGCCTTCCAGGATCAGGCTCTCGATGTGGTGCAGCACCGTCTCGAAGGCGCGCGGCGCGTCGCTGCGGCTCGCCTCGATGCTGCCAGTGGTCTGGCTCATGGACACAGTGTCGCACCCCGGGGACCGGATGCCGACGCCTCACGACGCGCAAGGCCTCGATCGCCGGTTGGCTTGCCTTGACTGCCACGGATCCCGAGATGGGGCGCACGGAGACGGGAGCCGGTCCGCAACCGGGCGCGCACGGGTCTTCGATCAGCCGTCACGGTCTTCCTGCGGGGCATCCGAACAGCCCGACGTGCTGTGCGACCCTTTGGCCAATGGCCTTGTCAGAAGATAGCGTCGTGTGGTTCGTCAATCCCAGGAGGCACGTCCACATGGCCGAGCAAGAGCGACCCACGAGCGGCACGGGGCCACACCAGCCGCACAAACACCAACCACAGGACCACCAACCGAGCAGGGGAACGCGCGCAGTGCGCCCCGAGACCGAGCAGGCCGCCGCCCAAGGCCGCCGCCCCTCCAGCCCCCGCTCCGCGAGCCACCAGCGCGAGATCATCGACAGCGGCGGGGCCGGCATCGCCCGGGCCTTCGGCCAGGGCCGGCGCATCGACCACTCCCCGCACCCCGCCCTCGAGCCCTTGCCCGAGGCAATGACCAATGAGACCCCCGGCAAGCTCGACAAGGTCGTCTTCGGTACCACGGCCCTGCTGTCGATCGCCTTCGTCGTCTGGGGCGCACTGGCCCCCACCCAGCTCAACACTGCTTCCGGCCACGGCCTGGAATGGGTCGTCGGCAACACTGGCTGGCTCTTCGCGACGGCCGCCACCGGCTTCGTCTTCTTCGTCCTGTGGCTGGCCGCCAGCAAGTACGGCAGCATCCCGCTGGGCCGCGACGGCGAGGAGCCCGAATTCTCCACCGCCTCGTGGATCGCCATGATGTTCAGCGCCGGCATGGGCATCGGCCTGATGTTCTACGGCGCCGCCGAGCCCCTGACCCACTTCGTCACCCCGCCGCCCGGCACTGGTGAAGCGGACGTCAAGAAGGCCATGGCCACCACGCTCTTCCACTGGGGCCTGCACCCCTGGGCCATCTACGCGATCGTCGGAGTGGCCATCGCCTACGGCGTCTTCCGCAAGGGACGTCCGCTGACCATCAGCGCCGTCTTCGAGCCCCTGCTGGGCAAGCGCCAGACCTACGGCCCCGGCGGCAAGGTCATCGACATCTTCGCCATCTTCGCCACCCTCTTCGGCTCGGCCACCTCTCTGGGCCTGGGCGCACTGCAGATCGCGGAGGGCGCCAGGATCGTCGGCTGGCTCGACGAGGCGGGCAACCGTTTCCTGGTGGTGCTGATCACCGTGCTGACCATCTGCTTCATCCTGTCGGCCGTCTCCGGTGTCGGCCGCGGCATCCAGTACCTGTCGAACATCAACATGGTGCTGGCCCTGGTGCTGGCCCTGTTCGTCTTCGTGCTCGGTCCAACCGTGTTCATCCTGAACCTCATCCCGTCGACGCTGGGCACCTACCTGCAGGACCTGATGATGATGAGCGCCCGCACCGCCGTCGCCGGCGAGGAGACCTCGTCCTGGCTGGCCGGCTGGACCATCTTCTACTGGGCCTGGTGGGTCAGCTGGACCCCCTTCGTCGGCATGTTCATCGCCCGCATCTCCCGCGGCCGCACCATCCGCCAGTTCGTCTCCGGCGTGCTGCTGGTGCCCAGCGCGGTGAGCCTGGCCTGGTTCGCCATCTTCGGTGGCGCCGCCATCAAGGCCGAGCAGCTGGGCGCCAAGCTGAGCGAGGCCGGCGGCGAGGAGGCGACCCTGTTCGCGCTGCTCGACACCATGCCGCTGGCCACCATCACCTCGGTGCTGGTGATGATCCTGGTGGGCATCTTCTTCGTCTCCGGTGCCGATGCCGCCTCGATCGTGATGGGCACCCTGAGCGAGAACGGCACCATCGAGCCGCGCCGTCCCACCGTGATCTTCTGGGGCGTCGCCACCGGCGCCGTCGCGGCGATCATGCTGGTTACCGGCGGTGAGGACGCCCTGGGGGGGCTGCAGCAGATCATCATCGTCGCGGGCCTGCCCTTCATGCTGATCATGATCGGCATGGCCGTCGCGCTGGTGAAGGACCTGACCAATGATCCGATGATCGTGCGCGGACGGTACGCCAAGGCCGCCGTGGAGCAGGCCATCGTCGAGGGTGTCACCGCCCACGGCGACGACTTCCACCTGCTGGTGGACCACGCCGAACCCGAGCAGGGCGTCGGTTCGAAGGTGGACACCTCCACGATCACCGCGGTCACTGCCGAGAACGAGGAGTACGCCCGCGAGCAGTACGAGCAGGAGAAGGCCCAGCGCGGACAGTGATCCCGCAGGTGCCGCGACGACGGTGCACCCCCCACCCGGGGGCGCACCGTCGTCGCATTCCGTGGTAGGACTGAAATCCAGCGCATTCGCCCGGAGAGGTCCAGCCATGCCCACCCGAGCCGCCACGGCCGCAGGGATGCACTACCCGACCAGTGCCGTCTCGGTCGCGGGCCTGGTGAACGACCTCTTCGACGCCCTCCCCCCATCCTTCGGCAAGCCCGTCAGCCGGCTGGTCCTCGTCCCGCACTCCCCGATGGTGTGGGCGGGGCCGCTGGTGGCCGCCGGCCATGCCCGTCTCGACCCCGATGTGCGGCGCATCGTGCTGCTCGGCCCCCTGCACCGTGCCAGGGGCGATGCCCCAGCATCGAGGCTGGCATCATCACCACCCGCCAGGACGGGATCGCCACCCCGCTCGGTGTGGTGCGCACCTGGCCCGGCACGGACCTCGACGGCATGGACGCGGTGCGCTGTGATGACCAGCTGCATGCGGTGGAGCCCTCGCTGGAGGGTCAGCTGGCCTTCCTGCAGAACCGCTTCGCGGTCTTCCAGGTGCTGCCGCTGCTGACGGTGGGCCAGGTGACCGGGCCGCTGACCGAGGTGCTCGACCTGCTCTGGCGGGACAGCGCGACGGCCGTCATCGTGACCAGCGACCTGGGCCAGGCACTGCCCGTCGGCGAGCTGCGCCGGCGCGACGCCGAGGCCCTGCAGGCAGTGGTCGAGGGCCGGGAGCTGGACGCTGCCCAGGCCTGCCACCACGTCTCCATCAATGCCGCCGTCCAGCTGGCCCGCCGCCACGGCCTGAGCGCTGAGCTGCTGGGCCACGACAGCTCGCGGATCGGGCGCACCCGCGTCGCGGGATCACGCGATGGCCGGGTCCACGGCTCCGGGACCCTCGTGTGGAGCTGACCGGCAGCGACCCTGACCGGCAGCGACCCTGACCGGCGGGGATACTGGAGCCAGGCCTTCCTGGCTCGAAACCGTCGCGCGAAGGAGTCCCGATGACCAGCACCGACCTGCCCCTCGCACTGCCACTGGTAGTGGCACCGATGGCGGGCGGCCCCACCAGCCCGGCACTGGTGGCCGCGGTCTGCGCCGAGGGTGGCACCGGCTTCCTGCCCGGCGGCTACCTCACCGACGAGGCCCTCGGGCAGAAGCTCGACGAGCTCGACGCCCTGCTGGCGTCCTCCGGTCACTCCGAGGCGCCCCATGGCGTCAACCTGTTCGTCCCCGCCCCCGCCGACAGGGCCCGCGACGAGCAGGCCGTCACCGACTACGCCGCGGCCCTGGGCGAGGGTGCCGGCGAGCCCCGCTGGGACGACGACGACCACTATGCCGCCAAGCTGTCGCTGCTGGTCGAGCGGCCGGTGCGGATGGTGAGCTTCACCTTCGGCTGCCCCAGCGCCGACGACGTCGCCCGGCTCAAGGCCGTCGGCAGCCGGGTGCTGGTGACCGTCACCGACCACGACGAGGCCGTTGCCGCCAAGGACGCGGGCGCCGATGCGCTGGTGGTGCAGGGATTCGACGCTGGCGGCCACCGCAGCACCCACGACGTCGCCAAACAGCCCAACCGCCGCGACGCCCTGGCCCTGCTGCCCGAACTGGCCGACCTGGAGATGCCGATGATCGGCGCTGGGGGAGTGGCCACCCGGGGCGACGTGCAGCGCCTGCTCGCCGCCGGCGCGATCGCCGTGGCCGTCGGCACCGCCTTCCTGCGCTGCCCCGAGGCCGGCACCAGCCAGACCCACCGCCGGATGCTCCTTGCGGGCCGCGCCACCCGCATCACCCGCGCCTTCAGCGGACGCCCGGCCCGCGGCATCGTCAACGACTTCATGGAGGCCCACGAGGACGCCCCGGCCGTCTACCCGCAGGTGGACCAGGTGACCAAGCCGCTGCGCGCCGCCGCGGCCGCCCGCGACGACGGCCAGGCCATCAGCGCCTGGGCCGGCACCGGCTGGGCCGCCGCCCAGGACCTGCCCGCCGCCGAGGTCTTCGCCGCCCTGCTGCCCTGAACCGGCCCCAGCGGACGCGGCGAGGCCCCGGGGAGTCGGACTCCCCGGGGCCTCGCCGCCAACCGACGGTCACGTCAGCCGATGGTTCCAGCTCACTTGGCAGGTGCGGTGACGTCGCGCTCCCAGAAGCGCAGGGTGCCGAAGGCCTTGACCGCCGCCTTCGGATCCTCCAGCAGCACCCAGCCCTCGTCGGGCTTCACGCCGGCCGCCACCAGCAGCGCCGAGGCATCGGCGGTGTAGCCGCTCACCTTGTAGTTGTCATGGGCCTCGGTGACGAAGTCACGCGCCTGCGGGATGTCGGCAAGCGTGGCCGCGGCCTCCTTGGTGACCAGCACGGCGACGGCGTCGTAGAGCGCCGCCTTCACACCCTTGATGAACTGCCCGCCGGGCTGCTTGGCGCCGTCGGACAGGGTCACCCCGCCGACGGCGGGGGTGATGACCTCCACCTGCCCGCCCACGCCGGTGACCTCGGCCACCAGCGCCTTCAACTGCTTGGCATCGGTGCCCTCGCCCACCAGCAGGCCCAACTTGCGGCCGCCGAAGTCCTTCGGGCCGTTCTTGAGGATGCTCAGCGCCGGCGACGGATCCAGGTCGTGGCGCGGGGCCACCGCAGCCTTCGAGGCCTCCGGCAGCTCCATGGCCAGGCCGTCGGCCACCTGCTGGGCCAGCTTCTCGTCCACATTGCGCAGGTTGCCCAGCATGCGGGTGCGGATCTGCGGCACCTCGCACTTGCTCAGCTCGAAGACGAAGGCGTCGACGATGTGCTGCTGCTCCACCGGGGTCTGCGAGGCGTAGAACTGGTGTGCCTGCGAGTAGTGGTCGGCGAAGGACTCCGGACGGGTCTGGCGCATGGTGCCGTCGACCGGGGTCTGGAAGGGCTGGTAGCCCTTCTCGGGGCTCTCGCGCGGGCCGCGGTCGTCGCCGGTCCACGAGTTCGGCTCGTAGTTGGCGCGGCCGGCATGCTGCTGGGTCTGCATGTGGCCGTCGCGGTGGAAGTTGTGCATCGGGCACTTGGGGGCATTGACCGGGATCTGGGTGAAGTTGGTCGAGCCCAGGCGCTTCAGCTGCGTGTCGAGGTAGCTGAAGTTGCGGCCCTGCAGCAGCGGGTCATTGGTGAAGTCGATGCCGCGCACGATGTTCTGCGTCATGAAGGCGACCTGCTCGGTCTCCTCGAAGTGGTTGCTGGTGGTGCGGTTCAGCGTCATCTTGCCGATCGGGCGCACCGGAACCAGTTCCTCGGGGATGATCTTGGTCGGGTCGAGGATGTCGAAGTCGAAGGAGTCGGCGAAGGCGTCGTCGAAGACCTGCACGCCCAGCTCCCACTCGGGGAAGTCGCCGGCGCTGATCGAGTCCCACAGGTCGCGACGGTGGAAATCGGGATCGGCGCCGTTGATGCTGAGCGCCTCGGGCCAGGTGACCGACTGCATGCCCTGCAGCGGCTTCCAGTGGAACTTCACGAAGTGCGACTCGCCTGCCTCGTTGATGAAGCGGAAGGTGTGCACGCCGAAGCCCTCCATGAAGCGGAAGGAGCGCGGGATGGCGCGGTCGCTCATCGCCCACAGCACCGTGTGGGTGCTCTCGGGCATCAGCGAGACGAAGTCCCAGAAGGTGTCATGGGCGCTCTGGGCCTGCGGGAAGCCACGGTCGGGCTCCTCCTTCACCGCGTGCACCAGGTCGGGGAACTTGAAGGCGTCCTGGACGAAGAAGACCGGGGCATTGTTGCCCACCAGGTCCCAGTTGCCCTCACGCGTGTAGAACTTCGTCGCGAAGCCGCGGATGTCGCGGGCCAGGTCGAAGGAGCCCTTGTTGCCGGCGACGGTGGAGAAGCGGACGAAGACCTCGGTCTTCTCCCCGGCGCGCTGGAAGATGTCGGCGCAGGTCAGCTCGGACAGGCTCTCGTAGGTCTCGAAGACGCCGTGGGCGCCCGAGCCGCGAGCGTGCACGACGCGCTCCGGGATGCGCTCGTGGTCGAAGTGGAAGATCTTGTCGCGAAAGATGTGGTCCTGCAGCGCGACCGGGCCGCGGTTGCCGGCGGTCACCTGGTTCTGGTTGGTGGCGACCGGGTGGCCTTGGGTGTCGGTCAGGACATCGTCGGTGCCGGTGGCCTGCTGGTGGGTCTCGCCACCCTGGCCGGTCGGGTCGTCGAGGGTGACGGGATTGTCCGCGGCGGGCTGGGCCGGGTACTTGGGGGTGTACTCGTCGGGCGTGGGAGTCATCATCGATCCTTCCGTGGCTCGTCAGAGCCGAGACAGCAGTCGCTATGCCTCCCACACTGGCGCGAAGATGCCCCGCAGGCCACACCCCCAAGGGGATTGGGGGCCGTGTTCAGCTGTCGGTGGACAGATTCGGGGCTCGGTCGGGATCAGCCCAGGCGAAGGCCCCACAATTCGTCGCCCGTGATGAACAGCATCCGGCGGTCGGCGTCGAAGGCCACATTGGAGACCGTGCCGGGCACAGGGATCTCCGCGAGGTGCGACGCATCGGCGTCGTGGACGTGCACGGCACGGTCGGCGCTGCTCCACACCCGGCCCTCCGCTCCACCCGTCCTGACGGGTCCAGACGGTAGACGCTGGTGTGGTCAAGCTCCGGCGTGGCCGGGTAGTCCTCCTGGGGCTTGCTGATCCCGAAGATGGGGTCGGTGAACCAGATGGCGCCGTCGCGGGCCACCGTCACGTCATTGGGGGGTCAGCCGACGGCCGTCGAAGCTGTCCGTGAGCACGGTCGTGGAGCCGTCGGCGTGCACCTCGCTGATCGCGCGCCGCCCGTGCTCGTACTGCACCAGCCGATCGTCCACCAGGAGTACCTGCGCACGACCCTTCCATTCCTCACGGACCAACCCTGAAGGGAGCTCGCACCGTTTCATCCTGGGTGGTGCGGAACGACTTGCCAGCCAGTGGGGACAAGGGGCCGACGTGCTGGACCCAACCCCGGTCTTCCCCGCTTGGAACACCATCGCCCCTGACAGCCCGCCTGAGCCAAGCCCGGCACAGCATGGTCGTGGCATGACAGCGCGTTGTTCGACTTCGTCATGCAAAGCGCCTGACAAAATCCGGCGCTCGCGTGCGATGAGCGCGTGCTGCGTCTCGGGTGACTGCTTGGCGAAGTGCCGCTGCCGGCGGGTCTCACCGTCCGACAGCCAAGTCCAAGCCAGCAAGGCGCCGACTGCCACCGGCGCGAGCACGATCACGAGCCACGCGGGCAGGTGGCCCATCAGTGCGGCGACTCCCGCCGCGCTGAGAGTGACGGCAGTGCCGCCGATCTTGAGGGTCATGTGTCTCCTCGGAAGGGTTGTCGAGGCTCTTGGTGGGTGCGGTGTGTCGCTAGACGGTATGGGTGACCCCGATCGGGGGTGAAGCTCTGGCAGGCCGGGGCCTCACCGCGCAACGATTCGTGGGTTGCCGGACAGGGGCGTCCTGTCTGGCCTTTCCGACATACGTGGGAGGCCCCGGTTGTTTACCGAGCGTACGAGTGTTGGCCTGGACGTGCATGCCCGCAGCGTCGTGGCGCATGCCATGGACGTCCAGACCGGCGAGATCTTCAAAGCAAGACTCTGCCCCGACCCCGCCGAAGTGACGGCATGGATCAAGGCCCTGCCCGGACCAGCGGCGGCGATCTATGAAGCCGGCCCAACCGGCTATGGCCTGGCCAGGACGTTGCTGGCCAGTGACATCAGCACGGTCGTTGCGGCCCCATCCAAACTGCAACGCCCCTCAGGCAGCCGCGTGAAGACCGATGCGATCGACGCCGAACACCCGTCAGTTGCGGCTGGATGCGTACTCGGCGGTCACCGTCCCCGACGAGCTCACCGAAGCTGCCCGCGACCTCGTCCGCGCCCGCGAGGACTGCCGCAGTGATCTGATGCGAGCCCGACACCGGCTCTCGAAGCTCCTGCTGCGCCACGGGATCGTCTACTCGGGCGGGCAGGCCTGGGTCGGCGCCCACGACGCCTGGCTCAAGCGGCAGCGCTTCGACTCGCCCCTGGTTCAGGCCGCGTTCGACGAAGCCTACGACAGTGTGATCACGATCACGGCCCGCCGTGATCGTCTCGATGAACGCATCGCCGCGATGGCTGCCGACAGTCCGTGGAGCGACACCGTCCGTCGGCTCGGCTGTTTGCGCGGGATCTCCACCCTGACTGGGTTCGGGTTGGCGGTCGAGATCGGCGACTGGACCCGGTTCACCGGCAACTCGATCGGCTCGTTCGTCGGCCTGATCCCCTCGGAGAACTCATCCGGCCAGTCCCGCTCGCTCGGGCCGATCACCAAGACCGGCAACAGTCACGCGCGCCGACTCCTGGTTGAGGCCGCCTGGCATCACCAGCACCGCTACGTCCCCGGCAAGACGATCCGCGACCGCTGGGACCTCGCCTCCCCGGCCGCCCGGGCCCGCGGAGACCTGGGCAACCGACGCCTCAACCATCGCTGGAACCAGTTCAAGAAGCGCAAGAAGCGACCCATCGTCGCCAACGCCGCGATCGCCCGCGAACTCGCCGGCTGGTGCTGGTCGCTCGCCGTCCTCGAGGACTGAACCCGAGGCCACAAACTTGGCCCGAGGACCGGCCGGCGAGGGGTGACGCAGCGACCGGAACGACCCGCGATACAACTATGAGCAGCCGCCCTGACCGGCGGCGACGCTCGACTCTAGACACGCGTGACGTTCCGAGCCGAAAGCACCGTCCTGCGGTAACCAACCCGCGAATATCAGACTGACATCGCCGTCGACAGACACGCGAAACCCCTCGTCAAAACCACTTCGGGTCAACACAAGGAGAGGCGCCACCAAACATCCAGCCTGGTGGCGCCTCGTCCTGCCCTCTTGACAAAACCCACACCCATATCAGTTGTTCCTAGTCCGTATTCGGCTGCATGCTCGAAAGCCTGGTCAATGGGGCGACCTGGGCTGGGTGTCCATGGCCCACGAGAAGTAGCACGACTCGGTATCGCGCGCGTGAGAATACAACGTAGAGCAGACGGCTCGTGTTCACGTATGGGGGCTGCTCGCGGTTGCCGAAGAAGTCGGTCGCTCGGAGGATGACGATGGTCGCATCGGCCTCACGGCCCTTTGTCTGATGCAAGTTCATCAACTGGACCTCGCCTGGATCGTCGGCAACGTCGGTCAACAGCCCGGATGCCGCTTGCTTTGCCTCACGTGCCAGAGCAAGCACTCCACCTCGGTCGCCGCGTGACCGCTTCGCCCGCGCAACCATCGGGAGTAGCAGTTTACCGGCCTGACTCCAGGCGCGACCCTTGCTCGGCAGCCCGATGTCTGAGTGGGCAAGTCGCGCGATCTTCGCGGCGCTGTCCATAGATGCATCCTTGAGCGAGTCTTGGATGTCAGTGAGCCGTGCCTGAAGGATCGTTGAACCCCCGCCCTCCATGATGTCGCGGGCTAGGCGCGGGACATGCGAACCCTTCTGCGCACTGGCGACGAACACCGCAAGCGACTGCACAACATCGCTCCATGGACTCTGGCCCTGGGCATACCTGCACATCTCCACCTGGGCCAGGAGCGCCAGGCTCATGGCGTCGGAGAGCCCGGCGATGTCGTGGTCGATGCCCTCTTCGTTGAGGCCGTCTGAGAGGGAGGCGAGCATGTCGTTGTGGTGACAGTAGACCCCGACGCTGAGTCCGTCCTCAGTCAGGGCACGCACACGAGCGGCTACAGTCTCCGCCTCATGCTGTGAGTCAATCTCACTTTCGACTGCGAGCCGACCGGTACTCAGCCCCGTACGGATCGCATCATGCTCGAAGTCACGGCGCATGATCGCCTCAGCGATTGCAGGGATCAGCCCGGTTGGGTCTCGGTGGGAGGCGGGCGGCAAGGTCACCACCCCGTCAGGGCCGGCCTCGCGAGCGGCTTCATTAATCCGCTCAGGGTGCACTCCGTCTGCGCTGCGGAAGGTGTAGATGCACTGATTGGGGTCGCCTAGGAGGATGCGCCGGGATCGGGGAGAGACAGCATCGACTAGACGCGCCTGAAACGTGTCGGTGTCCTGAAACTCGTCCACGATGACCAAGCCCCAGCGACGCTCGACGTGCTGACGCACAGCCTCGGACGCTTCGATCAGTTTCAACGCCACGGGAATTAGGTCGTCGTACTCCAGTGACTCTGGCTCGTTCAAGAGTCTGTGGTAGGCGGGCGGTCTCAGAACCGGGTTCTCGTGCCCCAAGATCGCCCCGAAGCGACGGACGATTGACCACGCCAGGGCGTGGAATGTGGTCACCTCGACGAAAGGGCTCCAGGGCCCGACGACACCCCGTGCGCGCTGGAGCACACGACTCACAGACGCACGCGAGAACGAGAGGAACAGCACGCGGTCGGGTCCATCCTGACGCTCCAGATGAGCACGAGCGGCGGCGCATGCAGTCGTGGTCTTGCCTGTGCCCGCGCCTCCCAGCACGACCATCAGAGGTAGCGTCGAGTCGATGACAGGTCTTTGTTCAGTCGTCGGTTCGAAGTTCATCGGTCGCTCAGGTCCACTCGACCGCCCGAACCGTCATGGAGTTCCCTGAGTACTGCCGCCGCGATAGGTGGGACATGGCCCCTGGGAAGCGCTTCGACCCACGGAGCGTGTAGTCCAGGCTTCCTCTTCAGCAGTTTCCGGTCGAGCACCGCCCCCGAGAGAGTGGTGCCATCTGTCGTGTCTAGGTCGGCCAGATCGGGTAAGCCCCAATCGGATGGCACCAGACCGTAGCCCGCGACGATGCCCCGGATCGCTCTCCGTAGCGCGAGCGCGTCCAGCCCATGGACGAGCGCCCGTTCGATAGCAGTCCGTTCCGGCAACACGATGAGTTGCTCGGTCAGGTCCTCCAGTTCCGTGTAAAGGTCCTCGTCCGCCCCCGGAGAATCGTTGTCCACCACGGCGCGCACATGGAAGCCAAGTTCGATTGCGAGCCGCGCCAGGTCCGCCAGCCTGTCCTTGCCGCCCGTCTCTCCTGGAGCGCTCAACAGCCTCATGCCACGGCTTGATAGGTCACCTTCCGCGTGCCCGAGCAACACCATCCTTCGCGCGACCGCTTGTAGCCCTTCGACATCGTGCGGCCCTTCCAGAAGCACAACAGTACGGCTGGTGCACGCTGCCAGAAGGTGAGGCAGCAGGTCCCGGCGAGCGCGCCTGACCTTCCTGTCTGACGAGGTTGCCAGCCGGTGTTGCTCGCGCGAGCCGTGACTGCGGGTGAGACGGACGATCTCCTCCGGCTTGAACGCTCGGAGCGAATCCGCCCTGCGGGTGCTGATCCAGGTCTGGCTGGACGCCCTCCCGAGCCGCAGCGCCAGGTGCTCTGCTCCCGAAGCGTCGAGGGTGTCATCGAAGTCATCGGCGATGACCACTAACCCCTGATCGGAGGCCCGCTTAGCGGCGGCTACTGCCTCGGCACTCGCCACGACCGCCCGAGCAGTCGAGCCGTGACTCGTTAACGGCAGCATCCCTCCCTCACCGAGTTCCAAGGCGGGACGCAGGGCGCGCAGCAACCCGGCCAGCGAACCGTCCTCAGCGACAAAGGACACGTCAGCCGGGTCATCGACGCCGAGGAGCGCTGTGACCCCGGCGTCGAGGACCTCCGTGACGGTCTCCGAGACGGCTTCGCTCTGACTGAAGGTCTCTGTGGCTTCTTCAACGTCTCCCATCAGCCCGTCGAGTGCCTCCCGCACCGCGTCCGGGCGGGCGTCGTCCATCAGCCCCCGGAACGCGCCCTCAACCCGCACCTGGAGCGGTGCCTCACTCTGGACCCATGCGACAGGCAGCGCCTCGCGCTCCACCCGTCGCGCGCGAGCGAAGGAGTCGTTGTCTGGGTCGCTGTCTCGCGCCCAATCCACCCAGTGCTCACCGGTGTCAGTCTCGTCGTCATACCGGGCGCGGTAACACAGACGAACACCCAACTCGGGCTCACACTCATCATCTTTCGTGGCGGGGAGGCCGCTCTCCGGGTTCAGCAACTCCAGCCTTGCGTCAAGCAACTGCTCCAGGTCGTCGCCAAGATTGGTCAGCGTGACCTCAACCTCGGTCAGAGAGTCCGTAACCGGGTGATGAATGTCGAGCGGGTCAACCCGCGCGCTGGTGCTCCTCGGGTGCAGGACTCTGCGCAAGGCCAAGAGGAGGTCGGATCTCCCAGCCCTTGGCTCACCAATGAGGGCGACGTGTCCGTTGAGGCGCAAGTCCGCCGACTGGAAGCCACGGAACCGTTGCACACGAACGCGGCGCACGAACATTGACCAACCTCCTCGTTGACGACTGACGACCGACGTGGCAAGCATGCCCGAAAACGACCGTTAGTGAAGCACCGCCACGCGCAAGGGCTGAGCGGTCGATTCGGCGTCTCAGAACCCGTGTCCGGTATCTACGCCCGAAACCAGAGTGTCAGAGGCTTCTGAGACGGTGAGAGTGAAGCACCCGACAAGAGAAGGACTCGGACCATGGCACTCATCGGATACGCCCGCGTGAGCACCCAAGATCAGCACATGGACCTCCAGCGCGACGCCCTCCAGGCAGCAGGCGTGGAGAGAGTCTTCGAGGAGGCTGCCTCGGGAGCCAAAACGGACCGACCGGAGTTGGCAGCGTGCATGGACTACCTCCGCACAGGTGACACTTTGGCAGTCTGGCGATTGGATCGACTAGGGCGGTCCCTTCCCCATCTGCTGGAAGTCGTTGACTTGTTGCGAGATCGGGGCGTGCACTTCCGTAGCCTCACGGAGGGCTTCGATACCAGCACTGCCGGGGGGCGAATGATCTTCTCAGTGCTCGGTGCGCTCGCAGAGATGGAACGTGCTCTAATCCAGGAGCTTATCTACACGCCGCGACCCGATGTGAGTGACGTGGGTTTGCTACACGCGTGCTGACGTGTCTCGCCGATATCCTGCACGNGGCGATCCTCCAACCAGTCGCCCGCTTTCGATTTACCTCAGCCTTCTTCGCATACCACTGCTGTTGATCTTCGGTTCGACCTGTGACGTACGCGCTTCTGCGCCCCTCGAAGTCACTATCTCGAAGGTCTTGCATCCCTGGGGTTACGAGTGGGCCGGGCGAGGTAATCGTGATGCGATCGGATGCTTCCTTCCCAATCTTGGCCAGTCGCTCGCGCAAGATTGCTTGAGCCTGCGACGAGTCAAGATCAACCCTGAACGGGTCGGCACCGACGGCATACCTCCAGGCCAGCGTCTTTGCCGATTCCGCGAGTGCGCGACCGTCATACCACTGCTCCTCCGGCTTGCGTGCCCAGCCGGCGAGTTCTGCGATCAGCGCCAAAGTGAAACCTCCGAGGATGATCGCTGCCGCGAGATCGAGACGTCCCGCCCGAAGCGAGAAGACTGCTCCGAGCGCGGCCACGACACTGCCCCCCAGCCTCATCTGCTCAAAGCGCAGAGTCCACCTTTGCCCGCTTCCAGACGCCTTGTCCGCGTCTTGCCAGAATCCGGGGAGGTCGGCGTCAGTCAGAGGTCGGGCCATCAGCAAGAGGAGTTGTAGGACCGGAGGTCACGGGTGTTGTCTACCAGGTAAGCACGCGTGCTGCGCGCCTCGTAAGCGGTCTCGATGAGACTAGCCAGGCTGCTGGCGCTGGTCGGGTACTTCCACCATCGGGCGTACCCATCCTCCCCGTCCACGTTGTCCGCAACACGGGCGGGGAGTTGCTTGTCGTAGTAGTCAGCGGCAGAGGGCAGCGTGATGGCCAGCAGCCCGCTCCGGCTGGCCGTAGGGGTGTTGCGCAGCGAAGCAGCCACCTCCCAGTCCACGAACTTTCGGGCCCATGTGCACTTGCCCACTAGCACGATGGTCACCGTCGTGTCCCGAAGGTACTTCTCCCGAATCCTCGCTTTGATGTAGTCCTCGTTGTCGCTGTTGATGATGTCGCCCGCCATGCTGGCTCCGATGCCCCGCGCGATGAGAACGTCCTGATCGTGATCGAAGTCCTGGATGAACTGCTGTACTTCGGACTCGTCATCGTGGTGATACGAGATGAAGCACTTGCGACGGGTGTGGCTACCGAGTCCCATGAGACGCCCTCCTCTAGGGCCTGCCCCGTTGCCGACCCTGCGCCAAGACTAGGAGTCAACCCATCCCGCGAGGCAGGGACGCGCCGGGCCCACTCCTAAGGTCCGCTGAGAATTGGCGCCCCTCCCGCCCTTGCGCCCGGCGGGCGGCGAGACGCAGCATGAAAGTGCAGAGGCCCCGAGCCGCTCCCCTGGCGATCCAGGCGGGCGATACGGGGCCTCTGCCGTGCGTCGTGAGAGGGTCAGACGGCCTGCGGGTACTTCTTCGCGAGAGCGGTCTGCACGTCGGCCTCGGTGAGCGTGGTCATCGCCTCACGGGATAGAGCGGAGCCTCCGACGCGCCCCGCCCGAGCGGTCCTTACGGCATCGAGCATCTGCCTCGCGCTCCTCGCGTTCGCCCAGCCCTGCGGAGGTGCGGCGACGAGGCGCCGATAGCCACGCTCCAGCACGTCCAGAGCCTCTGGGGTGAAGGAGTCCTGTCCCTGGCCCGCCATGCTCGCAGTGATCTGCACCAGCGTGGGCGCGTCGTAGGCAGGGAACTTGATCGTCTCGCAGAAGCGACTCGCGAGGCCGGGGTTCACGGTGAGGAACTGCTGCATCTCACTTTCGTACCCCGCGACGATCACACAAAGGTCCGAGCGGGTGTTCTCCATGAAGGCGAGCAGTTCCGCAACCGCCTCGGGGCCGAAGTCCTGGGTCGTGCTGGGGACGAGCGCATAGGCCTCATCGAGGAAGAAGACCCCACCACGCGCCTCCTCCAACTTCCCGCGCGTCTTGCCTGCGGTCTCCCCGATGTGAGGTGCCACGAGGTCCTGCCTGGATACCTCAACCACACGGTCCGTAGGGAGCAGCCCGAGCGCGCAGAGGACCTCACCCCAGACGCGCGCAACCTCTGTCTTGCCGACCCCCGGAGGGCCGGTGAAGACAGCGTGCATCCCGATCTCGCTACGCTCCACGCCGAGCGCCTGCGCGCGCTGCACCTCGAAATTGACGCGATTCGCCACGGCCCGCACCTGCTCCGCGACGGGCTCCAGCCCGATCAGGCCATCTAGGCGGGCGAGCACGCGGTTCAGCCGCTGCGGGTCGGAGAGGTCGACGCGCCCGGGCTGCATCTCGCGCTCTGGCGCTGGTGCGATGGGCGCCAGGGGTGCGGGTCCCGTTGCCTGTTCCGGACGGGACAGGGGAGGCTGAGGCTGCTGAGGGGGACGGTTGAACAGCGGTGCGGCGGTCCCTGTATCAGCAGCAGGGGCGGTCCCAGCCGCACCTCCCGGCTGGGACTTGCGCCGGAGCGCACCCACCAGCCCTCCGAGCACCGCTCCACCCGGAGCGCCGACCAGGAGCCCGCCCATCGCCATGGCCAGGATCAGGGTGACTGGCAGGGGCACTCCCTCTCGGCTGGCGTCCCCCAGCATCTCGCCCGTGGCGAAGACGCTCACGACGATGAACCCGAGCGCGGCGCCCCACGCCGCATGCTTTCCCACTCGCTTCATGGCCTTACCTTTCCACTCGCCTCTGACGACCCCGGTTGCCTTCGAGGCCTTCCGGCCCCTGCCCGCTTCCCGCCCGTTCCTGGCCTAGTGCCACCCCTTTGCTCCGGCGGAGCCGCCGCCACGATGGCCGCTGCCACCGAGGGGTCGGCAGCCGCCGCCCGGATCGCCCCGCGCACCCACCGCCACCGGGATAGGCGACTTGTCTCCACGAGGTCCGCGAGCATCTGCGCGGTTTCCTCATCCAGCGTGGCCTGGACGGACCGTGCTGCTGTCATGGTTCTCAAACCTAGTCTGTTTGACGATTCTGTAGTATCATCATACATAGTTGCTTTGCTGATCAGGAGGACCCATGGCAACGGAACCAGTCGTCATCGACATCGATGAGTCGCGGAGCCGGATCGCCCCCGCGATACCGCAGGAGGCTGCGGACAACCTCTCGAAGACCCTCCGCCTTCTTGTCCCGCTAGCACGCGCCGCGCGCGTGGCTACCTGCGGGCTCAACACCACTGAGTACGAGGAGATGCACCATGTGCGGCGACCATGAGCATGGCGAACGCCGCTGCGGCTGCTGCGATCCCGCGGCTCGGCGCGCTGCCCGCCGCGAGGCCCGCATGCGAGAAAGGGGCCTAGAGACCGATCCGGACCGCGCCTTCTGCGCCGCCACCGTGGCCGAGCGGGCCGCAATGACCGACGAGCACCCCGAGGCTGCTTTCGATCCCAGCCCGACCGTGCGCGCGGCTGCCGCCCGAGGGCCGCTGACCGAGGAGGTCGAGACCGCGCTGGCGGGGGACGAGACTGCGAGGTTGAGGCGATCGCTCGCCAGTAACCCCGCTTGCACCGCTGCGACGCTGGACGCCCTGAGCATGGACGAGGACCAGGCGGTGCGGGTGGCCGTTTCCAAGCACACCTCCACTCCGCCCGAGACCCTGGAGGTGATGGCCGCCGAACTGGACCGCAGACGTGATCTCGCAATCGCACGCGCCCTGGCCAGCAACCCCCATACACCCATCCGCACGCTGGAGGACTTGCTCCAGATTGGCACCGGGGGTTGGCGGACGCTGGCCGGGGCGGCGCTGCGCGAGCGTGCCGAGGTTGCCGCTGGAGCCGTGCTAGACGGTGCCGAGCGTGCGGGGGATGGCCATCGATGCGACGCGGATCGCGGCGGCGGACGACCTGGACGACGTTCTGGGGGCGATCCTGACGGCCAAGACTGCAAAGGTCGCGAAAGAAATGGCGCCCACGCCCCTGTCCCGTGTCCGTCTGGGGTGTGCTCGATGGACGGCACCGGACGGCAACTACAGCCGTCCGGCTGAGGTCGGTAGTGGCATAGATGGACAGAACTGAAGGGGAGGTCTAGATCGTGACCGGACAAACTGTGGCGTATGTGCGGGTGAGCAGCACAGACCAGAACGTCGCGCGGCAGCACCAGAGCATCCGCGAGGCCGTGGGTGAGCCTGACCGCATCTTCGAGGACCAGTGCAGCGGAGGGACCGCAAACCGCCCCGGACTTGCCGCTCTCCTGGCCCACCTCCGAGAGGACGATGCGCTGGTGGCGAGCAGCATGGACCGGCTGGCTAGGTCGGTGATCGACCTGCACGCGCTGGTGGACGGGCTGACCGACCGAGGGGTGAGCGTCCGGTTCCTGCGCGAGGGGCTGTCCTTCCGCCCCGGTGAGTCTGACCCGACCGGAAGGCTGCTCCTGGGGGTCATGGGCTCAGTCGCCGCCTTCGAGCGTGCCATGATCCGCGAGCTTATCTACACGCCGCGACCCGATGTGAGTGACGTGGGTTTGCTACACGCGTGCTGACGTGTCTCGCCGATATCCTGCACGAAGTGAGTGACGTGGGTTACATTCCGAAATGTGGATGGACCGTTGATGGTCGAGAAGGCGATTGGTCCTGTCGACGGCAGAGTCACGTGGCTGGTACTCGATGACAACCTGGATCCGGTCGATGAGGTCACCCAGTTCGCCTTGTACCTTGATGGTGGTGGCGCGAGCCTAAATACTGTCCGGGCTTATGTTCCTCGCGTCGCCCGTTTCCTGAACTGGTGTCACGTGCAGGGCGTGGATTGGTCGAGGATCTCTTTGCCCCATCTCGTTTTGTACAAGCGGACGCTGGAGGCGGAGCCGACGCCGGCGGGACGAACACGGACAGGCAAGACAGTGAACGCGCACATCACTGCCGTCATTGAGTTTTTTCGTTTCTGTGCTCGGGCGGGTTTCATCGAGTCCGTTGTCGTTGACAGGTTTGTCGAGGTGAAGCATCTACGGTTTCTGCCTGGAGGGATGCCGCGCCGCGAAGGCGGTGTAGAGCGGATCGTCACGGCCAAGGTGATCAAGGCCAAGGAGGTCACTCGGCCGCCGGAAGCGCTGAACGAGGATGAGGTAAACGCGCTTCTTGCCGCGGCCGGCAACATCAGAGACCTGTTCTTGATTCAGTTGATGGTCGAGACCGGCTTGCGGGTTGGTGAAACGTTGGGCTTGCACCGGGAAGATTTGCACTTCCTGCCGGATTCACGGGCTCTGGGTTGCGCGGTTCTGGGTGCCCACTTGCACGTGCGGCGACGGGTCAATGACAACAACGCGCTGGCGAAGAGCCACTATCCGCGTAGCGTCCCCGTCGGATCCGCGGTCGTGGAAACCTATCGTGATTATCAGTACGAGCGCGATCGGCTCGTTCCTCAGTCTTGCTCGGCTTTCGTGTTCCTCAACATGTACGCGACCACCGGCCGGGACTCTCCTATGAAGTACCAAAACACCCGAAATTGCTTGCGCCGGGTCGCGCAGCGAGCAGGTGTTGAGGCGCGGTTGCACATGCTGCGGCACACCGCGGGAACCGCGTGGGCGAGGTCGGGCACTCCGATTGATGTGGTCCAGAAGCTCCTTGGCCATCAGAAC
>NZ_BAAGQL010000007.1:0-650 GCF_054783495.1 Luteococcus sediminum
GGACCTGTCGCCGCGGTCGGCATCGAGGGCACCTCGAGCTACGGCGTCGGGATCACCGCCGCCCTGCGCCGCAACGGCATCCACGTCATCGAGGTCAACCGCACCCGCCCCGCCGATCGCCGCAAACAGGGCAAGACCGACCGCCTCGACGCTTACCGCGCCGCCCGCTCCGTGATCTCCGGAGAAGCCACCACCCACCCCAAGCACGACACCATCGAACCCCTACGCGCCCTGGTCATCACCCGCCGCGGCGCCACCAAGTCCCTGCAGGCCTGCTGGCGCCANGACCTGGCCGACGCCACCACCCTGAGAGCCCTGCGCAGCCTGGCACGGCGACACCAGTACCTGCGCAGCGAGATCGACGACCTCGACACCCAACTCGACGTCCTCACCACCGCCAAGAACCCCGGCCTGCGTGCCATCCACGGCATCGGCCCAGCCTTGGCCGCGGTCCTGCTGATCACCGCCGGAGACAACCCCGACCGGCTGCGCAGCCCCGCTTCCTTCGCCGCGCTCTGCGGCACCAGCCCCATCCCCGTGTCCTCAGGCAAGACCCAACGCCACCGACTGTCCCGCGGCGGCGACCGACAAGCCAACTGGGCGCTGCACCAAGCCATCAAGGTCCGCATGAGCCACGACCAACGCACCCG
>NZ_BAAGQL010000008.1:0-163109 GCF_054783495.1 Luteococcus sediminum
TGCTGGTTGTTGTCTCGGTCATCATGACTCCTCCTGCCCTTGCGGGCGATGGAGCCACTTACACCATTTCCAGGACAGTCCCGTGCCCTGGCGGGTCCCGGCATCGATCTCGGCCTGGTTCACCCACCGGCGCAAGGATTCCTTGCCAACCCCCTCCTGACGGGCCACCGCCTCCAACGCCTTCGACACCGTCGGGTACTCCGCTCGGTGCTCCTGCACCAACCGCACCGCCCGGGCACGGACCTTCTCATCGACAACTTTCGGCATGCTGACATCCTCTCGAACTCACAAGGATGCGGCATCAAACCTGGGGCGCTTCAACGACGGCGTCGACTGGCGCACCACACCGACCATCAAGACCGCACTGGCAGGCGGCCACTGCCTTCGCGCGCCAGCCCAAGGAGCCTGCAGCTACGCCAACATCTGCGAGAACTGCACCAGCTTCCACACCACCCGCACCTACCTGCCCGTCCTCCAAGCCCAACGCGACGACGCCAGAGCCCTCGCCGACGACGCCCAACACCGCGGATGGGACCCCGAAACCGAACGCCACCTCCGCCTGATCAACCGCCTCAACACCCTCATGGACCACATCGCCTGAACAGAGCACCGAAACAGGCCCTGACCAGCCCCGATTAGCCGGATAATGCTTCGACAACGCCGCCGCCGAGGCGTTCTTCTCCTCCCTGGAGTGGGAAGTCCTGTCCCGGCACGAGTTCGACACCCGGGCCCAGGCCCGGGCCGTCGTCATCGACTGGGCCTACGGGTTCTACAACCACCAACGCCGGCACAGCGCCGCTGGCATGATGCCACCGGTCAATTACGAGCAGACCACCGCGACGCCCGTCCCGGACGCCGCGTAGCCGCAAGCCCTCCACGATCTGGGGGGAACCGCAGACGGCCATGACCTACGACACGTGGGGTCGTCAGCTCACCTACACCAACACCCCCGCCGGGCAGCCGGCCGACACAGCGACGACCACCTACGACGCGCTCGGCCAAGTCACCAAGGTGGCCGACAACAACGGCAGCCAGACCTTCACCTACGACGGCACGGATGCCAACGGTCACGCCGAGACCCGTGGCCTGGTCACCAAGACCGAGGTCAGTTCCGGTGGCATCACACACTCGGCGACGGCCGCCTACGACGCCCAGGGCGCCGCGACGGTGGAGAAGCTGCCGGGTGGGATCATTCGTCGGCACTCCTATGACCCGGCCGGTGAGCTGGTCGATTTGACATATTCCGGGAAGGGTACGGATCCGGAGACGGGCGCGGCGGTGGCTGATCAGCAGTGGTTTGGCTGGTCAAGTCGTAGTGATGCTGCGGGCCGGACGGTGCGGGAGTGGTCCACCGATGGCGGGTCGGCCTACACCGCCGCCGAGGGGGCGCGGGCCGTCAGTTCGGATCGCCGGTTCGGTTATGACAAGGCCGGCCGTCTGACCAGGGTTGACGAAACCCTCAACACACAGGCCGGGGCGCCGTTGTGTACGCGTCGTGGGTACAGGTTCGATGTGAATGGCAATCGCACCAGCCAGAGCAGCTCCAGCAACCCGGTTGACTGCGCCGACACTGGAGCGGCGACGGTGACGCGGGCCTACAACCAGGCCGATCAGCCCACCACCGGCGCCAATGGGCAGGGCAGCTACGTGTACGACCCATTGGGTCGTCAGACCAGTATCCCCGCCGCGGACACCATCAAGCCCGCCAACGGGGCGATGAGCTTGGCGTACTACGACTCCGACGCGGCGCAGTCCGTAGCGCAGGGCGATGTGAAGGTCACGTTCACCCTGGATGGTGCCGGCAGGCGCCTGCTGCAGAACACCACCGTCGGACCCGTCATCACACCCAATGTGGTGGCGGGGGCGGTGACGCGACACTACACCGATGCGTCGGACAACCCCGCCTGGACCGTCGACCAGCGTGGCGGCCAGCAGGTGACCACCCGGTTTGCTGGGTTGACCGGGGACGGGATGGGCATCACCTTCACCACGATCAACGGCACCACCACCGCGGAGTTGGCCCTGGCCGGTCTGCGAGGGGATGTGAACGCGACCGTCAAGCTCGACGGCACCAACCCCGCCAACGGGATCGACACCTGGAGTGACTACACCGAATACGGCCAACCCACCACCACCAAGACCGCCACCGCGGGTGGCGCGGCCAGTGCCGGCTACGGCTGGCTCGGAGCCCACGAACGCGCCACCCTCGACGCCCTCGGCATCACCCTGATGGGCGCCCGGTTGTACAACCAGGCCACCGGCCTGTTCACCTCCTTGGACCCCATCTATGGCGGGAACGAGTCACCATATGGGTATCCGAATGACCCCATCAATTCAACAGACATTTCGGGCCAAGGGCGTCTTCGAGACTTCTGGAGGAATCATCGACGGGCGATCATTCGTGAAGCGGCGTTCACTGCCATCGGATTCATCCCGGGTGTCGGGGCTGCAGCATGGGGATACCGCGCTTACCGTGGGTACAAGCTGGCTCGGGGTGGAGTTTATGTTGTGAGAACTGCGAGGGGTGGCAGCTACGTAGGGCAGTCTGGTCATGTTGGACGGAGACTGTCTCGGCACGTTGCGTCTGGCAAGATTACCAAATGGCAGGCGCGAACGGCTCGTGTCTATCGGGTGAAGGGTGGGAAGACACGACGTGAGGTTGCAGAGCAGAGGATGATAAATCGATTGGGTGGTATTCGAAGACTTGATAATCGGGTGAATCCCATTGGCCGGAGGCGCCAGCATTTGATGTCTTATTACCATAGAAACTGGAGAGGACTCTAGTAAATGCCGATCAGAAGAATTGGTGGAGCCAGGTACTGGGTTGTTGAAAATGGCGCCGACGTACGTCTGCCTCGTTTCGCCCCGCGCAACATTCAAGTCGATTCAGATCGACCATTGCCGGATCTGGGGTGGGTGCCGCTATCTACGCGTAAGTTGATGGTGGGAAGTGCTGTGGACGACCTCTCACGTATTCAAGACCTGCGCCATCTGGTAGAGCTGGATATTTTTCCAGGGAGGACGCGGACGCAGGGCTTGGATTTATCTCAACTGAAATCGCTGGAAGTTCTTGCGTCGGGGAGGGGGTTGGTGGACTATTTGACGGTCTGCGCATCTTCTTTGAGATTCCTCCAGGTGGAGGGGGTGGGAAGTCGAGATGAATACGGACATCTCTCTCAGCTTGAAGTGTTGCGGGTCACGCGGCTGAGTCGCAATTTGATGGTCCCGTCTGGTCTTCATGAGCTTGAGCTGACCCATATGACTTGGAGGGGGGGAATTACGGTCCCTTGTCGGCCGGTGCGGCTTGCGCTGGATTCCGTTCACGGCCTGCGTGACTTGGCGGATCTAGGGATCGATCTGGAGGCGGTCGAAAATCTCTACATCGAGAACTGTCCAGAATTGATGCACGCGACAGGGTTGTCGCAGAGGGCGCAAGTTCGTGTTGTGAATGTACCGAATTGGGTGGGCTGAACACGGTTATAACTGGCGTTTGGAGAAGCGGATTTAGGTGGGCATATCAGCAGTGGTTTGGCTGGCCTGCCAAGACTGATGCGGCGGGACCCGACCAGTCGGGCCTACCACGACCGCAAACGGGCTCTTCGCCGTTGCGGTGGGGAGTGAGGGGTTCGGCGGGTTGAGCGGCGGGTGGGGGTCGAGGTCCCCGAGGATCAGGAGCGACCAAGCTGCCCGATTCGTTCTCGAGGACCTCGACGTGTCTCACGCTACGGGGTGCGCCGACGCGCGCACGACCACCGATCCCTGCGCTCGCTGCGATCTTCTGTTCGGGCTCGATGGCGTTCGAGTCGAGCGGGTTGATCGCGACCCGATCACCATGCGGGTGACGGTCTCGACGCCCTGGCAGCTGGCGGGCTGCCCGGACTGCGGGGTCGTCGCGCTCAGCCGCGGCCGGCGGGTGCGGGTGCTGCGCGACGTGCCGCACGGCGACGTTCGGGTCCAGATCGTCTGGCGGCAACGACGTTGGCGCTGCGGCGAGGTCGAGTGCCCGCGGGGGACGTTCGCCGAGCAGGTCCCGACCCTGGTCGCCGCTCGCGGCGTCCTGACCCGCCGCGCGGTGAGGTGGGCGGTCGGGCAGCTGCGCCGCGAGCACGCCACGATCGCTGGGCTCGCCCGCCGGTTGGGGGTCGGCTGGGCGACGCTGTGGCGCGCGGTCAAGCCCGAGCTCGAATGTCTGGCCGGTGACCCGACCAGGTTTGCCGGTGTGACGTCTCTGGGGGTCGATGAGCACATCTGGCACCACGGTGACGTGCGTGAGCGCGGCCCGAAGGAGTTGACCGGGATGGTCGACCTGACCCGTGACCAGGCCGGACGCGTGCACGCCCGGCTCCTGGACCTGGTGCCCGGCCGCTCGAAGAAGGCCTACACCGACTGGCTGCTCGACCGCGGCGTCGACTTCCGCGCGCGGATCGAGGTCGCTGCCCTGGACCCGTTCGGTGGCTACAAGTCCGCGATCGACGCCGAGCTCGCCGACGCCACCGCCGTCCTGGACGCGTTCCACGTCGTCAAGCTCGGCACGCAGGTTGTCGACGAGGTACGCCGCCGAGTCCAGCAGGACACCACCGGGCACCGCGGCCGCAAGGGCGACCCCCTGTTCGGAATCCAGACCATCCTGCGCGCCGGCGCCGAGAACCTCACCGACCGCCAGCTCGCCCGCCTCGAGACCGCGATCTTGGCCGATCCCGCCCACGAGGAGGTCTACGTCGCCTGGCGCTGCGCCCAAGACCTCCGAGCCGCCTACCGCGCGAAGGACACGACCAAGGGCCGTCGCCGCGCCGAGAAGATCCTGGACGCGTTCCACACCTGCCCGATCCCCGAGGTCGCCCGCCTGGGACGCACCCTGCGCCGCTGGCGGCAGGCGTTCTTGGCCTACTTCGACACCGACCGCGCGAACAACGGCGGCACCGAGGCCGTCTGTGAGTCTGGGGGTGGCTGGTCCGGGATCGGCTGGTCAGGATGGTGTTGGTCGTGCTGACGCGGATGTGACCCTCGAAGCTATTGGCCCATCACGGTGGTGCCTTTCCGTTGAATTGTCCATCCCGTCGGCGCGGCCGGCATCGTCCGGCCCACCTCGATGACTTGATCAGGAGACTGTCCAACGTAACGGTTGTGACCCATCACAGATGTGTCTCGAAGTGACCTCTTCCCGAACGATGCCGGCCGCGGGCGACCACCGCCCGCCCATTCACCATCCAGGAGGCCACCGATCACCATGACCATCGTCGCTCACCATCACCCGTTCGTCATTGGCGTGGACACCCACGCCCGCACCCACGCGCTGGCGATCCTTGCCTGTCCCACCGCCGAAGTCGTTGACCAGGCACAATTCCCGACCACCACCGCCGGCCTGCGACGAGCGTTGGCCTGGGTCGGTCGTCGCACCGCTGGAGACCTCAATGTCCTGTGGGTCATTGAGGGCACTGGGACCTATGGGGCACGACTGGCGCACGCCGCCACCGAAACCGGCTACACCGTGGTCGAGGCGCCCCGGATGGACTCCCGCAACAACCGCGGCCTGGGCAAGTCCGACCCGCTCGACGCCCAACGCATCGCCGCTGCAGCGTTGCCGCTGGATCATCTCAAGCTACGCATGCCGCGAGCCGACGACGGCGTCAGAGCTGCGATCAAGGTGCTACTGGCCTCCCGCGACCACATGAGTACCGAACGCACCGCCACCATCAACGCCCTGACCGCGCTGCTTCGCATCGTCGATCTGGGCATCGACGCGCGAGGGCCCCTCAACCACAGCCAGATCACTACCGCATCCACCTGGCGACCCCGCAGCGAAGACCTAGCCTCTGCAACCGCCCGCGGTGAAGCCACACGCCTGGCGAGACGGATCATAGACCTCGACCACGACCTTGCCACCGCGACCAGACGCATCCTCGAACTCCTGCGCATGAGCCCTGCCTCCGTGCTGCTCGAGGAACCAGGGATCGGGCCCATCACCGCGGCCGTCGCATTCACAGCATGGTCGCATCCCGGACGGGTCCGCTCCGAAGCCGCCTTCGCCAGCCTCGCCGGGACAAGCCCGATCCCAGCATCCTCCGGCAACACACAACGTCACCGCATCAACCCCGGCGGGGATCGCCGTCTCAACCAAGCACTCCATATGGCAACGGTCACACGCATGCGCATGGATCCCCGCACTCGCGCCTACGTCGAACGCCGCAGCGCCGAAGGACGAACACCCCGAGAGATCCGCCGCTGTCTCAAGCGCTACCTCGCTCGAAACATCTACCGAAAACTCAACACGGCCGCAGCCAACTGCACCCCGAGCCCTGCTTGACAGACATAGGAGATTCAACGGGCTGATCGAACTCCACCGCCGCATCGCCAGAGGCTTCCGCAACCGCGACAACTACCGACTACGCTGCCTACTCATCGCCGGCGGCCTGGACACCTGATCCACCCCCAAGTCCGAAGAGCCGGCATCACCCGAGTGCCCCGGAGTCAGCCGAGCACAAGTGGCTGGCTGAGACCGTCATACGGATTGCACTCGCGGCAGGACACCTCTCCGCCCAGAAAGAGGTGCGACTGGGAGCTGCCGTCCGAGCAGATGTCTTCGTCCCAGATGTTCCCCGAAGCCGCATCGAAATCCAGCGTGGCCAGACTGACATCCAAGAACGCACGAGGCTGCACCCCGACGTCCTGTGGCTCCTGCGGATGTCGCATGACGACGCGAACACGCGCTGGTTGTTCGACCAGCCATGCGTTCAGGTACGCATTCGCCATTGTTCCTTCGCCATGAACTCGGACCGCTTCTTCACGTCGAGGCCCCTACCCCTACAGATTTTCCTGGAGCAGGTGTGGCGAGGGGAACGGGCCTGGGTCCCCCGAGGTCGGTGTCACAGGACAGCCGGATGGGTCTTGACGAAAGACCTCGCGGCACACGACGAATGGTGCGCATCCCGTGCCCAAGCTGCAGCGACGCAGCCTCCAACCGTCATGACAACCGCTCAGGAGAAGCCGATCAGCACGGACGCCGCTTCGAAGGAGCTCGTCGCAGATGAGCCTGCGCCCGAGGTAGCCGTCGAAGACGAGGCCGAGTGCCGGACTGAGCGCCGCCTGACCAGCTCGACAGAAGACGCGACGGTCCTGTCCGACATGACCATTCCTCATTACAACGTGACTACAATCATGAGCTGTAGTCATGAGAGACAGCAGCGGCATGGACGCCAAGGCGGTCGTTGACGAACTGCGCCGGATTGGCGTCGAGACGGCCAGGACCGAGGTGAAGGCCGCAACTGGTGGCTATCCCACGTCGGTCCGCGAAACCCTGTCAGCCTTCGCCAACACCAACGGCGGTACCGTCCTCCTCGGCGTCGACGACACGTCGCTGCAACCCGTGGACATCGACGCGTCCCGCATCCGTGACGCACTTGCCGGGATGGCGGCCAATGACATGACCCCGCCGGTACGCGGCGAAATCTCCATCGAACAGATCGACGGAGACCACCCGGTCGTCGTCATGGAAGTCCCCGAGCTCGCCTCCGAAGAGAAGCCCTGCTACATCACCACCCGCGGCAAGTACGGGGGTTCCTTCACCCGAGTCGACGAGGGAGACCGTCGGCTCACCGACTATGAAGTGGACAGGCTCACCGAGCAGCGCACCCAGCCCACCTGTGACCGCGAACCCGTGCACGACGCCACCGTGGACGATCTGGACCCCACGGCGGTGGCAGCGCTGATCACCCGCATGCAACAGCGCAAGCCACGAGCCTTCGCGGGCCTGGACACGGAGAGCTGTCTGCGCCGCCTCAACGTCGTCTGCCTCGACCACGGCATTCTCCGCCCCACGCTCGCTGGGCTCCTGACCTTCGGAACCTACCCCCAGCAGTTCCATCCCCAGCTGGGCATGTCCGTGATGGTCCACCCAACCGTCGCCAGCGGCGACACGGGCGCCATGGGAGAGCGTTTCACCGACAATCAGACCGTGGACGGATCCCTCGCAGAAATGGTGGAGCGAGCCCTGGAGATCCTGGTCCGCCATATGTCCAGGGCCTCGGTCGTCGAGGCCCACGGCCGGACCGACCGCCTCGAATACCCGCTGGGGGTGGTGCGCGAATTGCTCGTCAACGCGGTCATGCACCGTGACTACTCCCCAGGAGCCCGCGGCACGCAGGTGCAGGTGGAACTGTTCGCAGACCGGCTCGTGGTGCGCAGCCCCGGCGGCTTCTACGGACCGATCGATCCCACACGCTTCGGTCAGCCCGACGTGTCGTCCTCCCGGAACACCGTGTTGGCCCGGCTCCTCTCCGAGAGCCCCACGTCCGATGGACGCATGCTCGCCGAGAACCGCGGCTCGGGAATCCCCACCATCTTCCGCCAGCTGAACCGAGCCGGGATGCTGCCACCGGACTTCGACGGGAACCTGACCCGCGTCCAGGTAACCGTCCCCCACCACGCCCTGATGACTCCCGAGGTCCTCGACTGGATCTCATCCTTGGGTCAAGAAGGCCTCAGCCAACACCAGACGCAGGCCCTCGCACTCCTGCACGCCGGCCGCCCAGTCCGCAACCAGACACTGCAGAACTGGGGCGCCCACCCCAGCGACGCCACGCGCGCACTGGGAGACCTGGTCCACCGAGGACTGGTCCTGAGAACAGGGGGTCGCCGCGGAGCCCAGTACCTGCTCAACCCCGGCGATGAAGCACCACATCGGCGAAGGGCCCGCACCGACCGGCAGGAAGTGGTGCTGACAGCTCTGGAACGAGAAGGGGAACTGACGTCGCACGCCATCGCCGACCTGCTCGAGGTGTCCTATGTCACAGCGGTGAACGAACTCAATGCCCTGATCGACCAAGGGCTCGTCGAAGCCACTGCGCCTCCCCGCAGCCGCAACAGGCGCTACCGGCCCCGCTAAGGCCGAGACGATCACCACGATGAACAAGAACAGAACTTTAGAGGCGTAAAGTTTCGCCAACTGAGCAGGAAACCAACCTTAGGAGCCAGCGATGGGCACGTGGCACGACGCCGAGTGGGTCAACACCCTCAGCTCTGGCGTCCCGGTACGCGACCGTCGATCCGGCCGATTCCAGTGGTTCCTGCCCGGTCCCTTGTGCGGACTGGCCATCCGCCCGCCCGCCACGCTGGACCATCGGCTGGCCCGGGCCGAACGCGCCGTGCGACAGCTGAACAATGGTCCTGGCGCCGAGGACCTTGCGGGTCTGGCGCGGTTCCTGCTGCGTTCCGAGGCGATCGCATCCTCGCGCATCGAGGGCATCGCTCCCGCAGCGCGGCAGGTTGCCTTCGCCGAGCTTGCCCAGGAGGAGGAGATCCACGGATACAGCGAGCAGGCGCAGCTGGTGGCGCGCAACATGACACTCGTCCGCGAGGCATCCACCCGCCTCGCGTCAGCCGACAGCATCAGGGTCGCCGACATCGAGGAACTCCACACCGCGCTACTCTCCGACGAACCGCGCCACCACGGCCTTCGCACCGTGCAGAACTGGATCGGTGGCTCCAACCACCACCCGCTGGACGCCGACTTCGTACCGCCAGCCCCAGAACACGTTCCCGCCATGATGCAGGACCTCGTCGACTACCTGAACGGGGCGAGCCATTCCCCCCTGGTGCAAGCAGCCCTCGTCCACGCACAGTTCGAGACCATCCACCCGTTCACTGACGGAAACGGCCGTGTCGGCCGCGCCCTCATCCACACCGTGCTCTCGCGCCGAGGCCTGACACCCAGCGCCGTGCTGCCAGTGAGTCTTGTTCTGGCGACCTTTCGTGATGACTACGTTCGCGGCCTCACGAAGTTCCGGCATGACGATCCCCGAGCGGCAGAGCAAGCCACGAATGCGTGGATTGAGGAGTTCACCACGGCAGTGCTCCGCGCGGCCGCCCAGGCCGACGAGCTACGCACCCAAGTCACCGAGCTACGGGACCTATGGGCAGCCCGACTCGACGAGCACCGGTCCAAGTCTGGACGCCAGCGCAGCATGCGCAGCGACTCCTCAACCGGACAGATCCTCACAGACCTGCCCAGCACGCCCGTGCTCACCGTCCAGACGGTCGAGCGTATCCACCGGGTGTCCGCGCCAGCCGCCAACAAGGCGCTCACCGAGTTGGAAGCCGCCGGGATTCTGGAACAGAAGTCGGCCGGCCGTCGGACCCGTGCCTTCGTCGCCACCGAAGTGCTCGACCTGATCACCCACACGGAACGCCGCCTGGCCAGCACCCAGTTCGACACCCGCGTGTCAGCACCCAATCGAGACGTTCCTGCCCGTCCCCAACCCCAGGAGAACCGATGACCGACGCCAAACGCCTCGTCGACAAGCTGTGGGCCTTCTGCGACGTGCTGCGCGACGACGGCGTTGGCGTGCTGGAGTACACCGAGCAGCTCACCTACCTGCTCTTCCTCAAGATGGCCCACGAGCGCGCCACCCGCCCGCTGGCTCCCGAGCAGATCCTGCCCGACGAGCCAAGCTGCAGCGGCTCATCCACGACCTGATCAACAAGGAGAACTGGTCGGCCAGCGGCACCGACATCAACGGCGACGCCTACGAGTCGCTGCTGGCCAGGGGCGCCTCCGACAAGGGGTCGGGCGCCGGCCAGTACTTCACACCCCGCCCCCTGATCCAGGCCATCGTCGACGTCATCGATCCGACGGTGGACGACACCGTCACCGACCCGGCCTGCGGCACCGGCGGCTTCCTGCTGACGGCCCACGAACACGCCTCAAAGCACGCCGCAAGCCTCACCCCCACCCAGAAGCAGCATCTGCGCGAAGGCTTCATCCACGGTGGTGAACTCGTCGACGGCACCGCCCGTCTGGCCGCCATGAACCTGCTGCTGCACGGCGTCGGCAGCTACGACGGCCCCTCCCCCATCGACGTGCGCGACTCGCTGGCCAACGATCCCGGCCGCCGCTGGAGCGTCGTCCTCACGAACCCACCCTTCGGGCGCAAGTCGTCGGTCACCACCTTCTACGGCGACGACGGCGAGACCAGCGAGAACACTGTCATTGAACGGTCCGACTTCGTCGCCACCACCAGCAACAAGCAACTCAACTTCCTGCAGCACATCATGACCATCTTGGAGGTGAACGGGCGCGCCGCCGTCGTCCTGCCAGACAACGTGCTCTTCGAGGGTGGCGCCGGCGAGACCATCCGCAGGAAGCTGGTCGACGACTACGACCTGCACACCATGCTGCGGCTGCCCACCGGCATCTTCTACGCCCAAGGTGTCAAGGCCAATGTCCTCTTCTTCGACCGCAAGAAGGCCAACCCCGGCCAGCACTGGACCGAGAAGCTGTGGGTCTACGACCTGCGCACCAACCAGCACTTCACGCTCAAGCAGAACCCGCTGCAGCGTCGCCACCTGGATGACTTCGTCGCGTGCTACAAGCCGGGAGCGCCCCGCAGCACCCGCACCGAATCCGAGCGCTTCCGCGCCTTCAGCTACGACGAGATCATCGCGCGGGACAAGGCAAATCTGGACATCACCTGGCTGAAGGACGACTCCCTCACGGACCTCGACAGCCTGCCGTCACCCGAGGTGATCGCCCGGGAGATCGTCGAGGACCTCACCGCCGCCCTCGCCGAGTTCGAGGCCGTCGCCTCCGCACTGGAGACACAGCTGGGAGAAACCGAAACCGCCAATCCCAGCGATCCCGTGAAAGCGCTCTGAGCCCGTCGTCCCCTGAGCCCCACGTCCCCTGAGCCTGTCGAAGGGACTCCCGAGGCCCCTCGCCGCACCCGCGGCGGGGGCCTCGTGCTTCCCGGGGAGGCGGCTACCGGCACCGGCGTTCACACACCACGTCCAGAGCAGGGCTTACTGCTAATGGTGCACTCACGACTGCCCACACTGTGAGTTGTGTGAACCCCCGGCCGGACGGGCCGAGCTCCTTGTGCCCTGGGCCGTCCGGATGGTTGGTTGGAGTCATGGCCGAGACATGGGACATCGCAGCATTCATGGCGGCTGCCGGGGCAATCCCGATGCGCAACCGCGTGATCACGCTCCCTGCCCCACCCAGCCGGGCCTCGCTGCTGACCGTGCGCTGCGACCTACGCAGCGCCAAGCCACCCATCTGGCGGCGGCTGGAGCTGCGTGGCGACCTGACCCTGGACGCGGTCCACGACGTCATCATGGCCGCCATGGGGTGGAGCGGTGGCCATCTGCACCGTTTCCTCGGGCCTGGCAGCGATCCCCGGCGCAGCTACTTCCTCACCGAGTTGGACGTCTCCGAGGGCGACGAGGGAACCGAGGAGTGCGCGGTGCGGCTCGACCAAGTGCTCTGCAAGCCTAAGGACCGGATCGTCCACGAGTACGACTTCGGCGATGGCTGGGAGCACGTCATCGTCCTGGAGAAGGTCTCGGCCCTGCCCGATGGAGCTCCGGAGGCCGTCGTGACAGCGGGCCGCGGCGCCTGCCCGCCCGAGGACGTGGGCGGCATCCACACCTGGAATGAACTGGCCGAGCTGCTGCGCCGAGATCCAGACCCACGTCGCATGGCCGATCACGAGCACTTCGAGATGTACGCCGACTGGTTGCCCCCGGACCTGGACCCGGACCACTTCTCGGCCGATGAGGCCAATGAGGCAATCGAGCTGATCGATGCCGATCTTGCGACCCTGCTGGCAAAGGTCGAGGGGCTTGACTCGACGCCGCCCCCGGGGTCCGCTCTGGAAGCACTCTTCGACCTTGCGCTGCCTGCAGACATGCTGGAGCTGTCCAGCCTGTGCGCGCGGGCCTGGAGACTCGCCTCCACGATCGACACATTCCGTATCGCCGCCGTGCTCGAGCCATGGCAGGTGCTGCTCGAGGCGGCGCGTCCCGACGGAATCGCTCTGACAAGCGCTGGATGGATGAAACCTGGGGTCTGCGAACACCTGTGGATGGCCGGCGGCCTGCACCGTTCCGGAATCGGCAAGGGCAACCGGGAGCAGCACACCTCCGAACTGCGCGAACTGCGAGAGTCAGCCATCCAGATGAAGCTGCTGCGCAAGCACAAGGGGCACCTGGTACTCACCCCCTTGGGCCGGCGGGCCGTCGGGGATGCCGACCTGCTCTTGCGCACGATCGCGGGCCAGTACGTGGACCATGGCTCCCCCGCCCAGACCGTGGAGGCGACGTTGGCGCTGCTGCTGGTGGCTGCGACTCCCGAGCACGACGTGTCCACGCACCGTGACCGTTGGGAGTTCACGAGCGTGATCCGCACCGAGGTGGCGCAGTGGATGGATCGACTGGGCTGGCGCCGCAGCGACGGCGGACCGGTGGCCTCCACTGACCTGTGGGTGACCCCCAGGGTCGTGGAGCGTCTGGGACTCGAGCGTTGGACAGAGCATCCCGACCTGGCCACGGCCCGCTCGATGTCCCGCCTCGTCCTGTGGGGACGGCAATGACCGGCGCAGACCTGCCCGCTGACTGGGATGAGTCCGACCTGGACATGCTGGTGATGGCCCTTCGGGACCAGGACATGGACACCCATGACATGGCCGTGGTGTTGGACCGTACGACTGGCCGTGTGCACTTGTGGACGTCCGACACCGGCTTGGACGGCGACGAGTCCATTGACGGTGATGTCCTGGACGAGATGGACGTGACGATCGTCGAGGCGCTGCCGCCCCATGTCTGGTTCGGGCACATGGAGTCCTTCGTCGGAGGTCTCGCGCCCGGGAGCGCTCGTGACGACTTGGCCCGGGCCCTGCGCGAGCGCAAGCCCTTTCGTCGCTTTCGGGACGTCTTGCACCAACGCCATCCCGACCTCGTCGCCGCGTGGCGGGAGCACGAGGAGGCCTGCCAGCGGGCCGAGGCACTGTCCTGGGTGGACGACGCCCTGGCGGACTGACTCGTCACTTCTGTCAGACCCAGCGCCTAATGTCCACTGCACCGCGACAGGGAGGCGACCTGATGGAAACCCACGACCACTCGAGTGTCACGTTCACCGAGCTCACCCAGTTCCAACGCAAGGGCCGGCAACGTGCCGCCCAGCTCCTGCACGAGTGTGGCCTTGGCAGCGCGCAGGTTCCCCGACCACAGGACGTGGCGAAGATCCAGCAGCAGGCGCGCGCCGCCGGTGTCCCTGCGGACACGGCCAGAAGGCTCCATGAGAACTACGTCGTCGCGACCTTCGGCGACGAGATGGTGGGTGCGGCGCGATTCCACCCCAGCCTCGAATGGCTCCAGCGGATGACCTCTCGTGGCGCGTCGACGGATGAACTGGCAGCTGCCGGGAGGCGTTCGATGCTGGCACACATGGCTGTCCTTCCCAGCACCGGGGGCGAGGGATCGGTGCGAAGTTGCTTGCATTCATCGTTGGCACAGCTCGCACCAATGGCAGCGACCTGCTCTGGGGCTTCGCCGAGGCCAGCAATGCTCCCGATCGGAAACCTACCCGGGAGGAGAACGATCGCCTGCGTGACTTCTACGTGCAGCAGGGATTCACAGTGGGTGGCGGCTCCTTCGACACGCCGCCAGAAATCTATGGACGCGACGCCGCCTTCACGATCACGCATCGGGTGGGCACGTACTTCTGGAAGGTGCTGTGAGCACGGAACATGAGCAAGATCATGAGCACCTCCCAGGACATGCCGCGTGAGCGCTTGCTGTCGCTGGGGTCAGGCGCCCTGTCCGACGCTGAGTTGGTCGCGATCCACCTGGGAACCGGACGGCAGGGGCAGCACGTCCTTACCCTGGCGCGGGAACTGCTGGGCCACTTCGGTGGTGTCGGCGGGCTGTCCAGGGCCGGGGTCGACGAGCTGGCGCGCATCCCCGGGGTGGGGCAGGCAAAAGCGGCCCGCGTGGTCGCGGCCTTCGCGCTTGCCGACCGGGTCGGCGCCCCCGAACGGCCGGTGATGCGGTCATCGGCCGATCTGGCTGCCCTGGCGCAGCCACGGATCGGACGCTCGCGCAGCGAGCAGGTGCTGCTGATCGTCCTCGACGGGGCGAACCGGGTCCGGCAGGTGCTGCCGCTCGCCACGGGTGGCGCGACCAGCAGCGACCTGCCGGTGCGTGAGGCCCTGGCCCTGACGCTGCGTCACGACGGGGTGGCCATGGGCCTGGCCCACAACCACCCCGGCGGCGACCCGACACCCAGCGTGAAGGACGTCGAGACCACCCGCCGCGTGCGAGCCGCCGCGCAGCAGGTGGGCGTGCGTTTCCTCGACCACGTCGTGGTGACCGCCGACGACTGGCGCAGCGTCAGCGCAGCTGGTTGAAGACCCGATTTCGTGCGGCTTCCATCAGGGCCGTTGCCACCTGTTCCTGCCTCGCATCAGTCCGCCCGTCCTCGACGAGAGAGAGCGTTCGCACCAGACGCGACCGATGTTCCTTGTCAGGAACACGGACGACGATGTCCTCGAAGGCGGCCATTGAAAGCGTGCGGTTGCGGTCTGCGGACCCCGGGGAAGCCTGCCCCAGAGCTCGAAGGCCCGCTGGCGAAAGGAGCCATCGCTGCAGGTACTCAATCTCGACATCGCTGACGGCTTGGTATTGCAGGAACCGATTGGACGCAATCCGCCCATTCTCGCTGGACGAGGTGATTGTCACCGCCCCCTCCCACGCCTTGATATTGCTCAGAACCAAGCGATCCGGTGCCAGCGAGAAGTAACGAAGCTTACTCAGACCGCTTGGCGGCACTGCCGGATACTCGATCATTCCTCGCCCAAAGCCGCGGACTCCGATAGCGATGTACTTCTCGGATTCGTCGGGCTCGATGGGTTCGCGATCAAGTTCGACCAAGTCGCGCATCCGGCGTTCCTCGAACTGCCCGAATTGCCAAATGCCTCTTCCGAGAGCACCCCTCAGTTGCTGGCGACGAGCGATGCCATCAACAACCCGTCGCACACTAACTCCAACCGAATCCAGATGGGCGGCGATCCGGCGCTGTTCCGGAAGGTCGGGCAGGGGGAGCTCGATGGACGAAAACGCCGTTGGATGCACCCTCTCTCGACGTGCCCCCACTCCACGTGAGAGCGCGCGCAGCTGAGCATTGAATCGATCACTGGCCAGATAGTGTCGGAGGTATGCACCCTCAACGTCGGGGTCCACCTCGAAAACAGGGAACTCCGGCGACACGAATCGCTCAGCCCCACCCTCGTCCACAACAGTCACGGCGCCTTCGAAGGCCTTGACCTTGCTGTAGACGATGTCACCCTCGTGAAGCTGGGTCATCCGCTCGTACTTGGTGGCACTTCCCTTGATGGGATCCCGAAGAAGCAAACCTCGTCCAAAGCCGAGCACGCCAGCGATGGGGTATGTGGTGTCCGGTTCCAGAACCGTGCGTGTAGCACGAGGGCTCGTCACGGACTTCAAGTGCACCACCCGTACCGGGGTCACAGCTCAAACCCCTTGATCTCGTCCTCCAACTGGCGCAGCAGCCCCAGCAGCTCGGTCTCGGTCTCGATCAACTCGGCCACGAGCTCGGCCGGGGGCCGGTGTGCCAGCTCGTCGGGCTTGTTCGGATTGTGCAGGTCGAGGTTGTAGCCGTTGGCAATGATCTCAGCAGCGGGCACCGACCAGGCGCGCTCATTCGTCTCACGTCCGACTCGCTCGCGGCCACCCCACCACTGGGCGATCGGCTCCAGCTCCTCGAAGGTCATCGGCCTGGTCTTGGTGTACTGCTTGCGCCCCTCAGGCATGGGGTGCTCGTAGAACCACACCTCGTCCTGCTGGGGGCCGAAGTCGAAGAAGAGCACATTGGACGGAATCACCGTGTACGGCGCGAAGACGCCGTTGGGCAGGCGCAGCACGGTGTGCAGGTTGAAGCGGCTCATCAGCTGCTTCTTCACCTCGCCGCCGATGCCCTGGTCGAAGAGCACCGAGTTCGGCACCACGATGCCGCAGCGCCCCTTCCTCTTCTCCAGCCGCGCCATCACAGCCTGGAGGAAGAGCCACACCGTCTCGGCCGTCTTCGGCTTGAAGTTCTCCTGGATGCCCTTCTCCTCCTCGCCGCCGAAGGGCGGGTTGGTGAGGATGACATCCACCCCGTCACGGCGCATGTCGCCCACTGTGTTGGCCAGCGCATTCGTCTGCACCAGGCGCGGCTGGTTGATCTCGTGCAGCAGGAAGTTCATCTGCGCCAGCAGGAAGGGCAGCGACTTCTTCTCCGTCCCGCGCAGCGAACCCTTCACCTGCTCCCGCTGCCTTCCCGTCGTCGCCTGGGCAATCATGTGCTCGAAGGCCTCCACCAGGAAGCCGCCGGTACCCATCGCCGGGTCCATCACCTCCTCCCCCAACTGGGGGTCGACCATCTGTGTGATGAAGCGCACCAGCGGACGGGGCGTGTAGAACTCGCCCGAATCACCGGCGGCGTCACGCATCTCCTTGAGCATCGACTCGTACAGGTGCGCCATGGTGTGCACGTCGTCGGCATTGGCAAAGTCGATCTTCGACACCTGGTCGACGAGTTCGCGCAGCAGGTAGCCGCTGAGCATCCGGTTGCCGACGTGGGCGAAGATCGCCGCCAGCGTGTCCCGGGGATCGCCCGGGTCGCCCGTGCCCTTGAGCTTCTTCAGGTGTGGGATCAGGTCACCGTTGACGAACTCCAACAGTGCGTCACCCGTGGCCCGCTTCTCCCCAATCGCCCAGTCCTGCCAGCGATAGGGCTTCTGGATGGCGGCGACGTAACCCGCCTTGAGGTCGGCGCGCTCGGCCTCCACCTCGTCGAAGGCGCGAAGGAAGAGCAACCAGGCCAGCTGCGGCAGCCGGTCCAGCTCGCCGTTCAGACCCGCGTCCTTGCGCATGATCTGCCGGGACTCCTTGATGATCGCCTGCAGCCGCGCCCGGTTGGTCTGCGGCTTGGTGGAACCAGTTCTTGCCACGGGGAAGTGCCTTTCAGTTCTGCGCGACGAGTGCCGCGCGATAGAGGTCGTGGACACGGGCAAAGGCCGCATCGCAAGTGGTCAGGGACAGGTCAAGCCCACCGATGAGGTGCTCGTAGCGCGCATCCCAGTCCCGAGGAGGAGTGGGGAGTTCATCAGGCGGTGAAGCGCCATCACGCAGCTCGTGGACGCGCAGGATCCGGGAGCGCAGCGCCGACAAATCGGTGAGGAGGCCGGCATCGAACAGCAAGGCCAGATCCACAAGGTCCTTCACCCGCGAGGAGGGCCGGTCACCGGAATAGACGCGGGACATGGCATGGAACTTCTCCGCCGCATGCTGGTGGACGTCGACGGCCAGGATGGACACCGGCCCAGGCCCCAGCGCCGGCACCGGGGGCGGCACCTCGAGAGGCTCCACGGCGTCGGCCACCTCGTCGAACTGGCTGACGATGTCCAGCTTCAGGCTGCTGAACGGGTGCCCATCGACCCGGACGTCCATCGACACCCGCCATGCCGTGTGCGGATCGCCTGGCGCCCGCATCGCCACCGCGGTGACGGGATCGAAGGTGAAGCCGTCATCGTCGTCCGCGCCAGCCAAGAGGCCATCCAACTCGTCCAACAGGGCGTCGGCAGAGTGGACGGCCTCCCGACGGACGAGATCCATGTCCTTCGTGGTCCTCGCCTGGTTGCCCAGGCGCAGCTCAAGGCAGTAGCCGCCCTTCAGGACCCATCCGGCCCCGGCGAAACGGGCGATCAGCCGCTGGAAGGCCAGCTGACGGCGGACGCGGTTGGGGTCATGCCCCTGCTCCTGGGCCACATTGACGATCCGGGCCGAGATCGACTTGAGCCGGTTCGACTGCTGCGGGCTCATCCCAGGGCCCCCAGTGCACGCTCGACACCCAGCGCAGCCACCGCGGGCGCGTCCGCAGCCTGGCGTCGCAGGCGACGCGGCGTCGTGAGACCACGCGCCACGGCCTCGGCCACCGCCGCATCGACGACCTCCTGTGACTGCGCAGCACCGGCCACGTCGAGCAGTGTGCGCTCCACGGTGGTGACGGCGAATCCCTGCCGTTGCTCGATGTCGGAAGCCGCCAGGTCTGCTCGATGGGTGAGGACCACCTCGTCCTTGGCTCGGAAGCCCGGCGGGACGCTCAGATGGACTTTCGCGGGATTGATGTCGGACAGACCGTGGACGGCCAGGGCGCTGTCATGGGAGATGACGCCCCGGCCCCCGCTCCACGCCACCCAGCGCGCATAGACGTCTTCGGGCGCGGCCGGCCACGCTGGCAGCCGGAAGAGTCCGCGATCGACCCGAAGCCAATTGCCGTGGTCCACGTGGTACTTCTGCGCCTGGTAGCTGTAGCCGACCTTTCGCGCCTGTGCGGCCGTGAAGTAACCCGCCTGCGCGAACGCGACCCCGTGCAGCGCACGTCGCATGTCTTGTCGGTCTCCAGGCATGACCCCAGTTTACTAGAAGAATAACTACATCAATACTTTAGTTTTACGAGATGTCAGCACATCAAGATGCAGTTTCCGTGGAGTAGATCCACCTCTGGAGCTCGGAGATGGCATTCCGCCATCCCTCTCCTCCACCGAAGGCCGCAATCACCTGCCGGCGAGAACCCATCTGCGAGAGGGGCGGAAGGTTCAGCACCTCCGGAGAGGTCACCTCGTCGATGCCCGACTGCTCATAGCGAGTCAGCAGTGCCTCAAAGACATTGCGTGCCGCCTCGGTCTGCCGCTCGATCTCCTCGTGATGACGCTTGCGGACCTGACGAGCACGCTCTGCCCTCGTCCGTGTCGGCTGGTTCCAGGCGAGGTGCACCAAGAGGTCGAAGAGATCGACATCACCACCGGACGGGCCGGCCAACTGGTCCACCTCGAGACCGCCCTCGCGCAGGACCGCCACAGCACGTTCACGCTCACGCGGAGACGCCCACAACTGCGCCAGCTCGGACGGTGACGAGGCCAGCCGCTGCACCTGGTGGGCCACATGGCTGCCAAAGCTGGTCAGGCGCAACTGACCCGTCGAGGTGTCAGGCACCTGCAAGGTCTCCGCCAGGATCTCGAAGTCACCGTCCTCCACGACATACCTCGTCCGCGCAGACACACCGTCGTGGCCAGCCGACATTCCGTCCCCAGACGGACCGTCCTGTCCCGAGGTGACCCCCGAGGGGTCATCCACCGTGAACGGCGGCACCGGCTCACCGACACCAGTCGGATCGTCACCCGGATCTGCGGCGACATCGATGACGCATCCGTCACCATCCACGGTCTCGACCGTGGTGTGCTCCGGATAGCCATCGAAGTCGGGATCCTGGAAATGGGCACTGGCGCCGACGAAGTCAATGATCTCGAAGTGCGTCTTGACCTTGTCGGGATACAGACGCGTGCCGCGTCCCACGATCTGCTTGAACTCGACGGCCGATCCCACCGGACGCACGATGACCACATAGCGAAGGTCCTCCACGTCGATGCCCGTCGCCAGGAGCCGCGAGGTGGTCGCCACCAGCGGACTGTCCCGCTCCGGGTCGCTCAAGTCGTCGATCAGGCGCTTGCGATCCTCCTGGTCGGCCGTGATGCGCACCACCCACTCCGGGTCCTCCCGCGTCCAGTCCGGAGCCAGGGCCACCAGGTCGCGGCGCATTCGCTCCGCATGCTCCATGTCGTAGCAGAAGATGATCGCACGCCCGCGCCGCTCACGCAGACGACCCATCACGTACTGCGCCGCAAGACGAGTCCGGGCCAGCAGGCGCACGGTGCGCTCGAAGTCGCGCGTCCCGTACACACCGGGCTCGATGACCTGCCCACTGACGTCCACCTCGTCGGGATCGGGTTCCCAACCCTCTGCATCCGGACTGAGCACCACGCGCCGCACCCTGTACGGCGCGAGGTAGCCGTCCTGGATGCCCTGTCTCAGCGAGTAGGAGAAGACCGGCTCCCCGAAATACCGATAGGTGTCAATCGTCTCGTCCTGCTTGGGAGTGGCGGTGAGTCCCAGCTGCGCAGCCGAAGAGAAGTGCTCGAGGATGCGACGCCAGGACGACGCCTCGTCCGCCGAACCCCGGTGGCACTCGTCGACGATCACCAGGTCGAAGAAGTCCGATGGATAGCTGCGGAAGAGGTCGTCGACGTCGCCGCCCGAGGCCAGCGACTGGTAGGTGGCGAAGATGATGTCGCGTGATGTGCCGGGATTCCCAGCCCCCACGCGATGAATGGGATCCCGACCGAATGCCGTCCCGAAATCCTTGCGGATCGGCTGTTCGACCAGGGCATCCCGATCGGCGAGGTAGAGCACCCGATAGTTGCCCCGCGGGTTGGCGAGCCGATTCCAGGAACGAAGCTTCTGCACGATCTGCATGGCCGTGAAGGTTTTTCCGGTACCCGTGGCCATGAGCAGGAGCAGACGTTTGTCTCCCTGTGCCAGCCTGGTGAGCACCCGGTTGACCGCCACCTGCTGGTACCAGCGGGGCCGCACCACGACACCCGCAGCCGTGCGCTTGTTCCGGTTGAACGGCTGCTGCAGCATCAGCACCTGTTCCTCGTCGAGCCCCGCCCAGGCGAGGTAGTCCGCCAAAGCCTCCGCAGGGGTACGAAACCCCTCCACGTCACGCTCTTCGCCGGTTTCCAGATTCATCTCGACGGTAGAGCGCCCATTGCTGGTGTAGGCGAGCGGAGTGTCCAGCTGCTGCGCATAGCGCAGCGCCTGCCCCTGGCCCTCGCGCGCCTCGCGGTAGTAGCGCTTGGCCTCCACCACGGCCACCGGCAGTCCCGGGACGATCTCGAGGACATAGTCCACGCGGCCGTCACCCAGCTCACGCTCAACCCCACCGGTCGTCAGCACCCTGCGAGCCTCTACAGGGAACTCCGAAATGATCTGGTCTTCGCGCCACCCAGCCCGCTTCAGTGCGGGAATGATGATCTCGCGGCACGTGTCCTTCTCCAGCGGATTCGGCATGCCGTCATGATGACACCCGCAACTGACATTGAGGATCCTTCATCCACAGGACGCTCCCGAGCCTCCGGACTGGTGAAGAACAAGTCCACGACGGCGCGCCCGGCATCACCAGCAATTCCGAGGACGCCTGAGAACCCCCTTCCTCGAGCCCGTCGAAGGGCGCCCAGACGGCCCCCACCGGAGTCCCGGCGGGGGCCGTCTGCCTTCCCGAGGTGTGGTTACCGGCACCGGCGTCCACAAACCACATCCAGAGCAGGGCTCAGTGCAGATGCTGCAGTCAGCGCAGCTCACGCCGTGGTTTGTGGAGACCCCCCCGGGGATCGGCCCGACCCGGCCGCGCTCAGGACCCGCCCAAGGCCCGTCCGGTAGCCTCGGGGGGTGACCATCACCGTGCGACAGATCACCAGCGAGCAGCACCTGGCCTTCGTCGAGTCCAGAGCCGCCGACCTCTCCTTCGGCGCACCCCAGGCCCCGTCGGACGGCAACCGTCAGGTCGTGAGCTTCCTGCAGCTGCCCGCCTGGGCCCAGGTGAAGCCCGAGTGGGCGCACGAGTCCTTGGGCATCTTCGACGGCAGCGAGCTCGTCGGCACCGCCCTGGCCCTCTACCGCAGCATGCCGAAGATCGGCCGCACCCTGGCCTACCTGCCCGAGGGGCCAGTGGTGGACTGGAGGCGCGACGACATCGAGGAGATCCTGCAGGCGCTGGCCCAGCACGCGAAGCGCAAGGGTGCCTTCGGTCTGCGGATCGGCCCCACCGTCATCGAGCGCGTCTGGGAGGCCGGCACCATCAAGGAGGCCATCGCCGACGAGAAGGTGACCAGCCTCTCGCAGGTGACCCCGGACTTCTCCGACCCGGCCCACGCCGCCCTGGCCGCCCGGTTGCGCCGAATGGGCTGGCGCACGCCCGAGGACGGCGAGGGCTTCGCCGCCGGGCAGCCCCAGTTCAACTTCCAACTGGTGCTCATCCACGAGGACGGCAGCCAGAAGAGCACTGACGAGGTGCTGACGGGCATGAACCAGCAGTGGCGCCGCAACATCAAGAGGGCCGCCAAGGCGGGCGTCGACGTGGTGCGCGGCGGCCGCGAGGACTTGGCCGCCTTCCACGAGGTCTACCTGGTCACCGCCGAGCGCGACGGTTTCACCGGCCGCCCGCTGTCCTACTTCGAGACCATGTGGGATGCGCTGAACGGCGAGCCCAAGGGCGCGATTGTGGAGCAGCCCCATCAGCACGACCGGATGCGCGTCTACCTGGCCAGGCACGAGGGCGACGTGGTGGCGGCCACGACCTGGATCCAGGTGGGCCTGCACACCTGGTACTCCTATGGCGCCTCGGCCAACGAGAAGCGCGAGGTGCGCGGTTCCAATGCCATTCAGTGGCAGATGATCCAGGACTCGCTGGAGGCCGGGGCTGCGGTCTACGACCTGCGCGGCATCGTCCAGGGCGTCGGCGCCGACGATCCCGAGATCGGACTGATCCAGTTCAAGGTGGGCACCGGCGGCCGCGCCGTCGCCTACCTGGGCGAGTGGGACCTGGCGATCAACAAGCCGCTCTATGCGGCCTTCGACCTGTACATGAACCGCAGCCGTCACATGGCCCGGGCCAAGGCGCTCACGCGGAACCCGAAGCGCTTCCTCGGCCCGCTCAAGAAGTTCGTCGGCAGCGCGAAGGGGGCGGTGAAGTGAGCCTCACCCTGCACATCGACACCGAGGCCTGGCGCAGCCACCTGCGCGGCGTCGCCGAGAAGACCCCCGGCCTGGTGCCGGTGGCCAAGGGCAATGGCTACGGCTTCGGGCTGGAGCGCCTGGCCCGGGAGGCGGCCGAGCTGGGCAGCGACGTGCTGGCCGTCGGCATCCAGGGCGAGGTCCGCACGGTGCGCGAGGCTGGCTGGGCCGGCGACGTGGTCGTCCTGACCCCGTGGAGCCCGGCCGACGGCACCGAGGTGCTGCACGACGAGCACGTGGTCAGCACCATCGCACGCCTGGACGACCTGGCCGCGGCGAAGCAGGCTGCCCCGCAGGCGCGGGTCATCCTGGAGATGCGCACCTCGATGCGCCGTCACGGGCTGGCCGTCGACGAGCTGGCCCGCGCCGTCGACGCCCTGGGCGAGCTGCGGCTGGAGGGCTGGACCATTCACCTGCCGATGGTGGCCGAGGACCGCCTGGGCGAGGCACGGGCCCTGGCCGCGGCGGCGCTGGCGGCCCGCCGGGCACCGCTGTGGCTCTCGCACCTGTCGAACGACGAGTACGCCACCCTGTCCGGCGAGGTCGGCGTCGGGACCCACCTGCGCGTGGGCACCAAGCTGTGGCTCGGGGCGCCCGGAGCCACGCGTGTGACGGCGCGCGTGCTCGACATGCACCCGGTCTCGCGCGGTGAGCGGATCGGCTACTGGCAGCGGCGGATGCCGGTTGACGGCTGGGTGGTGGTGCTCAGCGGCGGCACCGCCAATGGCATCGCCCTGGAGGCACCCAGCGCCGCCTCGAGCCTGCGCCAGCGCGCCATCACGGCGGTGACCGGCGGCATGGACGCGATGGGCCTGGCCCTGAGCCCCTACACGGTCGCGGGCAAGAAGCGTTTCTTCGTCGAGCCCCCGCACATGCAGAGCTCGCTGGTGCTGCTGCCCGGATGCGGTGCGGTGGCGATCGGCGACGAGGTTCCGGTGCAGGTGCGTGCCACGACGGCGACGGTGGACCGCATCGTCGGCTGAGGCGCGCTCGTCACACCCGAAGCTGACATGCAGCAGGCCCGCCCGGAATCTTCCGGGCGGGCCTGCTGCGTCGTGCAATGGATCACTGACCGGTGGCGGGGTCCTGGTCGTGGACCGTCGGCACCCGGACCACCTCGGGCTGGCGGGCCCGCAGGATGGCCAGCACGCTGAACAGCACCCCGCCCAGCAGCCAGGCGAGCAGCAGCATCAGGCTGGGGCCCGGGACGTCGGCACCGGTCATCAGGGAGCGCACCCAGTCGACGGCCGGGGTCACCGGCGAGACCTGCCGCAGGATCGCAAGTCCTGCCGGGTAGCCGCTGGTGAGCAGGCTGGCACCGGCCACCAGGGCGAGGGCTGCGGCCACCAGGCGGCCGAAGCCGCGCAGGAAGGCGACCAGGCTGTGGTTCACGGCGGCGAAGGTGAGGGCGCTGAGTACCAGGGCTCCGGTGATGGCCAGGTTCCGTCCGGCGGACAGGTCGAGGGTGGCGGCGGCCACGGCACCCATCGCCAGCCCCTGCACGGTGGCCAGGGCGGCGGCGGGGGCCATCTCGTCGAACAGGGTGCGCCACCAGCTGTCGGTGGAACCGACGGCCCGGCGGCTGACCGGCGTGAAGGTGCTGTGCAGGCCCATCGCCCCGGCCCACAGCGAGAGCAGCAGGAGCATGCTCACCCAGCCGACATTGCGGAACGCGTTGGCCTGGGTGGTGTCGATGGGCTGGCTGACCACCTCGGAGAGCTTCTGTCGTTCGCTGTCGTCATAGGTGGGCACCTCGTCCTGCGCCTCGGTCACGCGTTGGGCGACGACGGTGCTGCGCTCGAGCTGGGCCCGGGCGCCCTCGGCCACCTGGGCGGTTCCGGTGTTGACGACGCCGCTGGACTGCTGCAGGCCGGAGATCTGCTGCTGCAACGCCTCGGTGCGGGTGGCGGCCTGCTCGACGGTGCTGGCCGTGCTGGTGGCGGAGTCGACCAAGGACTCCAGGGTGGCGTTGAGCTGGGTGGTCTGCTCGGCCAGACGGCTCGCATTGTCGCTGACAGCAGTGGTCTGCTCGTCGAGGGTGGCGGCCTGGGTGTCGAGCCCGCCCATCGTCTCCCCGAGGCTGGCCATGCCCTTGCTGAGGCTGCCCAGGCTCTCCTGCAGGGCGGCGACGACCTCGGCCTGGCCGTCGGCGACGCTGCTCATCTGCTCGGCACCGGTGGTCAGGGTGGTGGCCGCGTCGGAGCCGGTCGCCAGCGAGCTGAGCTTGGCCCGGCTGGTCTGCAGCCGCTCGTCGAGCTGGCCCACCTGGGCCTGGACGGTGCTGCTCTGCTCCTCGAGGGCCTCGACGGCCTGGGTGACGGTCTCCTGCTCGAGGACGGCCGGGACGCTCGGGCTCGGCTCAGCGGTCGGCCCAGTGGTCGGGCTGGGCACGTCGCTCGGTTCGGGCGTCGGACTGGACTCGGGCTGTGGACTGGACTCGGGCTGTGGACTGGGCTCGGGCTGTGGACTGGGCGTGGCGGTCACCGTCACGGTGACGGTGGCGGTGGGCTGCGGCGCCGGATCCGCGGTGACGGTCACGGTGGGCCCGGGGATCGTCACGGTCTCGGTCGCGGTCGCCTGGGGCTGGGGCTGCGGGTCGGTCTCGAGCGCGGCCACTCGGTCGGCCAGCGCCCTCAGCGTGGCGACGGTCTGGCTGTTGGTCTGCTGCAGTTCCCGGGCACTGGCGAGGGTCTGGTTCGCGTCGGAGACCAGGGCGTCGATCCGGCCGGAGACTCCTTGGGCGGCGAGCGCGGCATTCACCTCGTCGACGGCGGCGTTGTAGCCGGCGGCGTAGCCCTGCTTGCAGGCGCGGATCTCGTCGGGAGTGCCCTGGTCGCAGGCCGCGGGGGCATTGCCGAGGCCATTGTTGAGGCTGATCGGGTTGGTCGGCAGGTTGGCCACCAGGCTGGCGAAGCTCGACTGCACCTGCATCGCGGCCTGGCTGGTGCTGGTGGCCTGGTCCTGCAGGGCGGCCAGGGTCTGCTGCTGGCCCTGCAGGCGGTCGGCTGCGGTGCGCAGCTCGGCGGCGATGCGGTCGCGCTCGGCGCTGACGGTGGGGTCCGCGGCGGGCATGACGCGCTGCGGGGCGGCGGCGATGATGGCCCGCGCCCCACCGCGCGAGGCGGCTGCCTGACGGGAGGAGACAGCGCTGGGCACCGGCTGGGAATCCTGCTGCCCACCGCTCGCCTCGGCTTGCTCCCCGGTCGCTTCGGCCGAGGGCTGTGTGGATGCGGGCTGTGTGGATGCGGGCTGGGCGGGGACCGCCGGCTGGGCAGGCACCCCAGGCGCATCCGCGGCGGGCTGGGCAGGCACCCCAGGCGCATCCGCGGCGGGCTGGGCCGGCACGGCAGGGATCAGCGGCACGGCAGGAATGGCCGCAGGCTGCGTCACGGCGCCCTGGGCACGCATCCGCTCGGCCACCTCGGGCGCCAGCACGGCCGGCAGCGGCAGGTCGACCAGCTGACGGGTGGTGGCCTGGCGGGGTGCGACCTCACGATCGACGACCTCGGAGGCCTCGCCCTCGACGGTGGCGCCCTGGCCCTCGACAGTGGTGGTGCGAACCTGCTGGACCGCCTTGGTCACGGTCTGCACATTGGCGACGTAGCTCTCCAGGGACTTCTGGATGGTGCCGAGCTGCTCCTGCAGCCTGGCCTGCTCCTCGACGGCCTCGCCCACGGCGCCCGTGTACTGACGCGCGGCCTCACGGTTCGCCTTCGCCGCCTTGGCGACCTCGTCGGCCCGTTCGGCGGTCTGCGCGCCGCGCTCCCGAGCGGCGGTGGCGTCCTTGGCGGCCTGGTCGGAGTCCTCGCGGGCCGCATCGACGGAGGCCGACACGTCGCGGGCCGCGCCGGAGGCCTGCTCCAGCGCCGCGGACTGTTCCTTCTGGGCAGCCTCGGCCGACTGTCCGCCGATCCGCGCGGCCTGGCCCTGCTGGCCCAGTTCGCGGGCACCCTGGGCGGCCTGCTGGGCCGTCTCGGCGGTGGTGGAGGCCTCCTTGCCGGCCCGGCCGGCCCGACCGGCCATCTGCGCGGAGTCGTCCGAGACTTCCTCGGCGCGTCCCTGAAGGGCGTCGGCGGCGGCGCGAGCCTCCTGGGCGACGGTGGCGGTGCGGCCGAGCTTCTCGCCGACCGAGGTGGTGGTCACCATGATCTGGTCGAGGTAGGTGCGCGTCACCGAACTGGAGATCGCACCGCTGGCGGCATTGGACAGGTGCTGGAAGACCAGCTGGTCGCTCACGCCGGAGACGGGCGAGCGTTCGACGACCAGGGTGGCCCGTTCGGCGCTGCTGCCCTTGCTGGTGCCGGTGAGCACCCGGGAGAAGCCGTCAGGGATCACCACGGCCGCGGCATAGCGTCCCGAGGCCAGGCCGTTCCGGGCCTCGCTGGCCGAGATGCCGTAGCGCCAGGTGAAATTGGGGCCCTGCTGGTTCTTCAGCTCCAGGGCATAGTCCTGGCCGAGCCGCACGGGCTTGCCGTCGACCACGGCCCCCTCGTCGAGGTTGACGATGGCCGCCTCGGCCTGGGTGAGGCGGCCCTGGGAACCGGAGGTGACCCACAGGCAGCCGGCGGCCAGCAGCAGCGGCAGTAGGATGATGCCCAGGGTGCTGAGGAGCCGGGCCCCCAGGGGCAACCCGCGCAGGCGGGAGGTCCGGGAGCGCACAGGGGCTGGGCGAGCACTCATCCGCCGACCCCCCTTCCGGGCACGCGCCCGATCCCCGCATACGCCCACAGACCAAGGCGATGCGCCGTACTCTTCTTTCCTCGTGGAGAAATCTGCCAGTCAGCAGCGAGCCGGTCCACCTGCAAGAACTGGCTGACCCCGAAGCCTTCCCCCCTGCGTCCACACCCTCTCGACCAGAGGGGGACGATCGGCAGCACGCTCGGTGCAACCGACCCGTGGAGAAGTGAGCTCAAGGTGTTCCCGTCTTGTGACTTGGGAGCCGATCCAGACCCGACTGGTTCGCGTCCCCCACGTTCTCAAGATTAACCGCCCTGTGGCGGCATCAAAGCTTTTCCGATCGTGTTTGGCGACGGCAATCACGAACTTCCCCGTTGCCACGATGCCGAAGCTCCGCACAGGCCCCAAGGGGCTTCAGCCAATATTCAGGCACGCCGCCTGCAAGGAGACACGCCCCGTGGCGAAGCTCCTTGTCAGAAGAAGAATCCCATGGAGATCCTGCAGACATCCCTCAGCTTCCACCCGGTCTTTTGGGCTGACACCATTTCCACCAATCCAAATGGGCCGCCGTTTTTTTGGACAATTGCCCCATTTCTTTCAATGGTTTTCGGTGGGGTGTGCCCAATGGTGCACCTCCTACGGGCAAGGCTGCCGGTGATGCCCAGTCCGCAGGCCCCGCCCGGCGCCGACCGTCGAGGGGGAGGCTACGACTAGACTGGGCGGGCCCCCGCGGCACCGCCAGCGAGGTCAGCGACGAAAGGCCGCAGATGCGCACATCTTCCCCCCGGCACCAGCCCGACAGCTGTCTGCTGGTGGCGCACAACTACCACCCCGCCGTGGGGGCCGCCGCCACGCGTCTGCAGCTGCTCACCGAGGCCCTCGTGGAGCAGGGCCACCAGGTCACGGTGCTCACCTCGTCCGCCATCGGGCACCACACCGGCCCCACCGGCGAGCAGGTGGTGGGCACCGGCGCCGACTGGATGCCCGGATCACGGATCCTGCGCACCTCGGTGCTCGCCGCCCGTGCCCTGGCCGAGGCCTCCTCCGGCCGTCACCGCGTCGTCGTCAGCGACCCGCCGCCCTATGTGGCCGCGGCCGCCATGGTGGGCGCACGGATCGGGCGCGCCGTCGGCGTCTTCTACTACTGCGACTCCTGGGCCTCGGTCGCCGCCTCGCGCGACTCGGCAGCCTGGAGGTGGGCCGGTCGCCTGTTCGCCCGACTGGAGTCGATGGCCTCACGCCTGGCCAGGCTCACCGTCGCCAGCACCCCGGCGCTCGAGCAGCGTGCCCGCCGCAGCAGCCGGTGCGTCCAGCTGGTGCGCAATGGCACCGACCTGCGCATCTACTCCCCCGAGGGTGAGGGCTTCACCGGCACCCAGCTGCCCGAGCCCTATTTCGTCTACGCCGGCACCATGGGGTTGGTCCACGGCGCCCATGTCTTCATCGAGGCCGCCGAGCAGCTGTGGGCCGAGGGGCACGAGTTCGGCCTGGTCTTCGTCGGCTCCGGAGCAGAGTCCCAGCAGATGGAGGAGGCGGCCCGGGCCAATCCTGGCCGCATCACCTACCTGGAGCCTGTCCCCCCAACCGAGGTCGCCCAGCTCTACCGTGGCAGCCTCGGAGCCCTCGTCTCCATGCGCCCCATCGCGGGCTACGAGGACGCCTGGCCCGTCAAGACCCTGGCCGCGATGTCCTGCGGCTCCATCCCCGTCTACGTCTCCGACGGCGACCTGGCCGCCACGTTGCGCGCCGAGGGACTCGGCTTCGTCGAGAGCCATGGAGTCGACGGCGCCCGTCGCGCCATGCTCGGAGTCCTGGAGCTCGATGAGGACGCCCGCCGCGACCTGGCAGAACGTTGCCGCAGCCATGCGGCTGAGCACTTCGACCAGCGCCGAGCGGCGCAGAGCGTCGCGCGCACCATCGCCGAGCTGTCGCCACGACCCCACAGTGGTGAGCAGCACTAGACTTGGCGCAATTCCGCCAGACCGGGAGTCCTGAGCCCGGCAGGTGGCGCACGGAAGGGATGTACGTGGCCCGCAAGGACAACTTCGCCAAGGCCGAGAAGCTGCTGATGGTGGTCGCCGACATGGCGGTCTTCACCGCATCGCTCTTCCTGTCGGTCTGGCTGCGCTTCGGCGGGGTCTTTCCCGCCCGAAACATGGCGGCAATCAGCTCCACCCTGGTGTGGGCCCTGCTCGGTTTCGTCGTGGTGAGCGCCTTCTCCGGCATCTACGTCCTGTACAACAAGACCCGGCTCGACCTGGTGATCATCACGCTGATCGACCAGATCATCGTCACCGGCATCATCGCCGCCGCCACCTTCGCGGGCAACTGGTTCGCCTTCCCCCGCGGCGTGATCCTGATCAACCTGCTGGTCAGCACCGTCGCGCTCTCCTTGGTCAGGGTCGTGGTCTACGGCGTCTACCGTCGCGTACGCGGCAACACCCGCGTCATGGTGCTCACCGTGCCCGACCACGACTCGCGCGCCGTGCGCAATTTCCTGAGCAACCGCAGCCCGCGCCACCAGCTCACCCACGTGGTCGACGGAAACCACCTGGAGCACGTACTGGCCCACCTCGACGAGGTGGACTCGGTCCACGTCAGCGACCGCATCGACGAGGCCACCCGCGGGCGGATCTACGACCTGCTGCTGGAGCACAACAAGGAGATCTTCCTCACCGCCGACTTCCAGCGCCTGCTGATGATCAACCCCAACATCATGAGCATCGAGGACGAGTCCATCGTGCTGGTGAGCCCCTTCAAGATCCCGGGTGAGCACGACCTGCTCAAGCGCAGCGGCGACTTCCTGGCCGCCCTCGTGGGCCTGGTCCTGGTGAGCCCGATCATGCTGGTCACCGCCGTGCTGGTGAAGGCGACATCGAAGGGGCCGGTCTTCTACAAGCAGGTGCGCGTCACCAAGGACAACCGCGAGTTCGAGATCCTCAAGTTCCGTTCCATGGCTGCCAATGCGGAGGCGAAGTCCGGGCCCATGCTGGCCACCAGCAATGACGCCCGCGTCACCGGTCTGGGCAAGCACCTGCGCAGCATGCGCATCGACGAGCTGCCCCAGCTGATCAATGTGCTGCGCGGCGACATGAGCCTGATCGGGCCCCGCCCCGAGCGGCCCTTCTTCGTCGAGCAGTTCACGAAGATCAACCCGCACTACCCGCTGCGCCACAATGTGCGCGCCGGTGTCACCGGCTATGCGCAGGTCTACGGCAAGTACGCCAGTGACTTCCAGTCCAAGCTGAACTTCGACCTGCTCTACATCAAGACCTACTCGCCGATGCTGGACCTCAAGATCGGCCTGCAGACCGTCAAGATCCTCTTCGACAAGGTCTCCAGCCAGGGTGCCGACGAGGAACAGGGCACCGAGGTGGTGCTGTCCGAGGGCGTGCAGGTCCTGCACTGACATTGAGCTGCTCGCTGCGCTGGGCGCCCCTCTGGGCCGGTCTGCCAGCCCTCAGCCGAGAAGCTGGCGGGTGAGGCGCACCAGGCGGGCGGCATCCAGGTCGAAGCCGAAGTGCTCCTCGACGGCCCGGCGCCCGTTGGCCCCCAGCCGGGAGCACTCCTCGGGATCGGTGAGCAGCCGCTCCAGCGCTTCGCGCACCGCCGCGGGATCGTCGACGTCGACGAAGACCCCTGCGTCGACATCCTCGAAGAGCTGGCGCCAGTAGGGGAAGTCCGTGGCCAGGAAGGGGATCCCACTGGCCATGTACTCCACCAGCTTGGTGGGTAGTGAATGGGCATAGTTGGGCAGCCGGTCCAGCAGCACCAGCCCCAGACGGGCCCGGGCCAGGATGCCCGGCAGCTCGCCGGGGGGCACCAGGCCGAGCATCTCGACCTCCGGGTGGCTGCCGGTGCGGCTGGTGGGCACCAGCGAGCGACCGGCCAGCACCAGCCGGGCCCCGGGAACCTGCTCGACGGCCTTGACCATTCGTGAGAAACCGCGCTCCTCGGAGATGTCGCCGGTGTAGACCGCCACCGGGTCATTGCACCGCACGGATACCGGCGGGAAGTCCGCCACCCAGGGCAGGTTGCGCACCACCACGACGGGTCGGGGCCGGCCCATGCGGGTGGTCGAGAAGTGCTGGGCGATCTCGTCGATGACGGTCACCACCGCATCACAGCGTCGGTCGGCCAGGCCCACCAGTGCCCTGGCGGCGCCCCGGGCCAGCACCCGCTGCCGGCCACGCAGGTAGGGCTTGGTCTCGATCTGCTTGACCAGGTCCTCATGGGCGTCGTAGATGATCCGGCAGCGCCCGAGCCGCCCCCACAGCACCATCAGCGGGATCAGTTCCGGGTCGTGCACGTGCAGCACCGCGGGCCGCAGCCGCCGCAGCCACTGCAAGGCCTCCCACTGGGAGACCACCAGACGGGCCAGGCGTCCACGGCGACGGATCGCATGGACGGGCACGCCGTGGCCGGTGCGGTCCTCGTCGGCAGAGATCACCAGGTGGGTGTCGATTCCCGCCTCGGCCAGGGCACGGCACTCCTTGTTCAGGATCCGGTTGTCCCACGAGTGGTGGACGGTCGACAGGTGCACGACCCGTCCGGCGACGGGCCCGCTCACGCCTGGGCGACCTCGGCATTGAACTCGCGCGGGTCCGGTCCGACGAGCCGGCCTGCCCCGTCCACGCTCCAGGCCTGCAGGGCCCGTGCCACCTGGGCGGCGGCCTGGCCGGTACCGTAGGGCATGGAGCGCTCGGCGGTGGGGCGGGGACGCACAGCCACCTCGCCGACCTGGGTGAGGTCGGGGTCGAGGATGTTCCATCCGTCGACCAGCGTCTCGACCCACTCGGTCTCGGTGCGCAGGGTGGTGCAGGGGGCGCCCAGCAGGTAGGCCTCCTTCTGCAGCCCGCCCGAGTCGGTGACCACGCCCACCGAGCGCACGACGGCATTGACCATGTCGGGATAGGCCAGCGGGTCGACGGCCACCAGGTTGCCGGCTGCAATGTCGAGGCCGAACTCGGCGGCCTTGGCACGCAACCGGGGGTGGACCGGCAGGATGGTCTTGACCGGGAGCGCCGCCAGCGTCTCCAGGATCGTCTTCAGGCGGGCCGGGTCGTCGGTGTTGTCGGCGCGGTGGATGGTGGCCAGGATGAACTGGTCACCGTCGTTGATGCCCTCGATGGCCAACGGACGGTCCTTCACGGCGTCACGCACCTGGAAGCAGACGTCCACCATCACGTCGCCGACCAGCACGGCGCGCTCGGCCAGGCCCTCCTGGGTGAGGTGGTCGACGGCAACCTGCGTGGGTGCCAGGCAGATGTCGGCGGCATGGTCGGTCATCACCCGGTTGTGCTCCTCGGGCATGCGACGGTTGTAGCTGCGCAGGCCCGCCTCGAGGTGGGCGGTGGGGATGTGCATCTTCACCGCGGCCAGGGTGCCGGCGATGGTGGAGTTGGTGTCGCCGTAGACCAGCACCCAGTCGGGCTGGAGCGTGGTGAAGGCCTCGTCCATCTGGGCCAGCATCGAGCCGGTCTGGGCGCCGTGGCTGCCGGAGCCGACACCCAGGTGCACATCCGGGTCCGGAATGCCCAGCTCGACGAAGAAGCTGTCCGACATGTTCACGTCGTAGTGCTGGCCGGTGTGGACGATCCGGTGCTCGATGCCCGCTGCCTCGAGCGCCTTGGCGACGGGTGCGAGCTTCACGAACTGGGGACGGGCACCGACGATGCTGACGACGCGCATGGCAACTCCTTGGGTGGACGACGTGCCCAACTCTAGTGGCCTCGACGCCCAGCGACCCGCACCCGTGGGGGGATGCGGGCCGCAGCGCAACGGGATGGGTGTGGCTCAGGCGGCCGGTCACTGAGGCTGGGCGCGAGCCGCCAGCTCCTCCTCCAGCACGCTTGGCGGGAAGGTGCCCACCCGGCGCCGCACCAGGAAGAAGGCGACCGTGAGCAGCAGGATGTAGGGCACCCCGGTCGGCAGGGCGATGCTGAGGCCCTTGATGAAGCCCAGCGCCACGTAGATGGCGGCGAAGCAGGCCAGGGCGAAGCCGGCCGTCGCCGCCCCACCCATCAGGCGGGCCGGGGCGTCGGGCAGGCCCAGGCGGCGGCGTCGCACCGTGAAGGCGATGTAGGTCATGGTGACCAGCACCCACGTGGTGAGCAGGCCGAAGACGAGAATGCCGTAGGGGGTCATGAAGGCCCCCTTGGGGTCGATGATCGACAGCACCGAGGCGAAGGCCATGCCGACGGTGGCCAGCGCCACGGCATTGCGGGGGGCGCCGTGGGCCGAGGTGCGGGCGATGGCACGCGGTGCCATCCGGTCCAGGGCCAGTGAGTGCAGCATTCGGGTCGACGCGTAGAGGCAGCCATTGCCGGCGCTCAGGGCGGCGGTGATCAACACGAAGGTCATCAGGTGCGCAGCCCCGGGCACATTGGCCATCTCGAGCACCTTGACGAAGGGGCTGGTCATCACGCCGCCGTCGCTGGCCCCGCTCTGCTTCCACGGCTGCAGGCCGATCACGATGGCGATGGCGCCGACGTAGAAGACCACCAGGCGCACGCCCATGGCGCGGGCGGCGCGGGGCACGTCGCGCTCGGGATTCTCGCTCTCGGCCGAGGCGACGGCGACGTTCTCGGCCCCGCCGAAGCTGAACACGGCCATCACCGCGCCCACCAGGATGCCCTTGAGGCCAAAGGGCGCGAAGCCCTCCCAACCCTGGCCGCCGGTGAAGTTGCCGATGCCGATCGGGGTGCGGCCGGGCAGGCCCAGGAAGAGCAGCACCAGGCCCAGGATGATGAAGGCGACCACGGTGGCCACCTTGATGATGCTGAACCAGTACTCGCTGGTGCCGTGGGCCTTGACGGTGGCCATGTTGATCAGCACGATCAGCACCGAGCTGAGCACCGTGCCCGCACCGATGCCGAGCTGGGGCCAGAACCAGTGCAGGTAGCTGCCGGTGGCCACCACCTCCACCCCGACGGCGATGCACATCACCACGGCGACATTCCAGCGCATCAGCCAGCCGCCGAGCGGGCCGAGGTAGGCGTGGGCGGTGGCCCCGAAGCCCCCGGCGACGGGATGGACCACCGTCATCTCGGCCAGCGCCCAGACCACGATGAGCATCAGCAGGCCGGTGAGCGTGTAGGACAGGATGACGCCGGGGCCGGCCACCTTGATCATGGAGGCCGAGCCGAGGAACAGCCCGGTGCCCAGGGCCCCGGACAGTCCGATCATCGCCACCTGCCCGCTGGTCAGGCCACGCTGGAGGGCGTGGGCCTCGTCATTCCGGTTCGGCGGGATCTCGGTGGTGAGGTCCATCTCTTGCGTCTGCACGCAGGGATGCTACTCCTGGGTCCACCATGTGAACTATTTTGGCTCACGTAGCGACCTCGGAAGGCCCCCTGGAAGGGGGCTCAGGGACGCAGTACCAGCTGCTCGGGCACCAGCTCGGCACCCTCAACACCCTCCAGCAGGCGGGCGTCGATCCGCTGCCCGCGGCGCACGATGGTCAGCTGCCCACGCGGCTCCAGGATGACCAGGGCAGCCTCGTCGGGGCTGAGCAGGCCGGCCGTGCGCAGCCGGGCCAGCACCTCGGGCTCGCCCAGACGGCGTCGCCGCAGCACCTCAGGGCGGGCCCTGCCCTGGACGACGACCACCACCGGGGAGCGCCCCCAGTGCGCGCGGTGGGCATGCCGGGCAGACCGGTGCGCGAAGCGGACCCGCCCCAGCGCCCCCTCCAGCACCAACAGGGTGGCCACCGCCAGCAGGGCCCCGACCATGGTCGGCGAGTTGCCCAGCATCGCGCGGGCGAACAGGCTCGCCAGCATGGCGCTGAGGCTGAAGGCCAGCACGCCGGGGGTGCCCATCAGGCGCGCACCGACCAGGTGCAGCACCCCGGCGAAGACCAGGTAGAGCACGCTCGTCGCCAGCACCACCGAGAGCGCCCCGGCCGGGCTCGTGCCGACATGCCACCACACCTGTCCCCAGAAGCTCATGGAGCCATTGTCCTGCGGGGAAGCCGTGCTCAGCGCTCCAGCAGCAGCCCGTCGGCCCCGGTGATCACGAAGCGACGGGCGGGGATGTCCAGGGACACCTCGATCCACTCGCCCCCGTCGCCGGTGACGCGGTAGCGGTAGGCCTCATTGCGCAGCTCCAGCTGCTGCACCCGCCCGCGCACCAGCCAGGGGTGGCGTCGTCGCAGGCCCACCAGGTCCTGGTGCAGGCGACGCACCTCGGCGCCCAGTGGCGAGAGCCCGTCGGGCCCCGAGGGGAAGGTGGGGCGGACCTCGTCGTCGCCACCCTCGCGCTCGTACTTGGTGGCGGTGAAGCCCTCCTCGTCACCGGAATAGATGCTGGGCACGCCTGCAACGGTGAACAGCACCGCCAGGGCCAGCGGCAGCTTGTCCTGCCCGACGAGGGTGGCGATCCGGGTCACGTCATGGTTGCCGACGAAGGTCTGCGGCACGAAGTGCTCCAGCCACTGGTTGTGGCGCTGGAGGGTCCAGTCGAGCTCGAAGAAGTTCTCGTCCTGCAGGGCACTCCAGGTCGACTTCCACAGCTCGTACTGGGTCACCGAGTCAAGGCCGGAGCGGTTCACGTAGTCGGCATAGTCTCCGTGGATCATCTCGCCGACGAACCAGGCCTCGCCGACGTCGGGGCGCACCCGCTCCAGCACCCCGCGCCAGAACTCGGGACGGATGGCATAGGCGGCATCCAGGCGCCAGCCATCGAGGCCACGCGAGAGCCAGTGGCTCATCACGTCGGCCACCAACTCGGCGACGGCCGGCTCGTCGTGGTTGAGCGCCACCAGGGACCCGTGGCCCTCGAAGACGGCCGCTCGCGGCGGCTGCTGGGTCCAGTCGATGCGGAAGAGGCGGGCCTCGTCGCTGTCGGGGCCCTTCTCGAGCGCCGCCCGGTAGAGGGGATGCTCGGCGCCGACGTGGTTGAAGACACCGTCGAACAGGATCTTGATGCCCCTCTCGTGGCAGGCGGCCACCAGCGCGTCGAAATCACCTTCGCCGCCGAGCCGCGGGTCGATGGTGAAGTGGTCGAGGGTGTCATAGCCGTGGGTGGAGCTGGTGAAGACCGGCCCCAGCATGAGCCCATTGCAGCCCAGCGACTGGGCGTGCTCCAGCCAGTTGTGCAGGTGGCCCAGCCGGTGGGTCAGGACACGTTCGTGCTCGCCCGAGGGACGCACCGGCGCCCCGGTGAAGCCCAGGGGGTAGACCTGCCAGAAGATCGCGTGCTCGGACCAGTGCATGACGAACCTTTCCTCGACGATGTTGGTGAGTCACACTCACCATCGTTGGTGAGTCTAGCTCACCACAGGCCTAGGATGGTGGCATGAGCGAACCCGAGAGAGGGGCGCGTCGACTCGACCCGGCGACGCGTCGAGCGGCGATCCTTGCCAGCGCGCGGATCGCCTTCGCCTCACGACCCTATGCCCAGGTCTCCCTGGCCGCCGTGGGGCGCGACGCCGGCGTCTCGGAGGCCCTGGTCCACAAGTACTTCGACGGCAAGGCCGGCCTCTTCGCAGAACTCACCCAGGAGGCCGTCGACCTGCTGCTCACCGCCCAGGCCGAGGCCCAGGCCGCCCTGCCGCCGGGCAGCTCGCGCCGCGACCGGGTGCGCACCTCGCTGCTGGTCCACCTGGACCACGTTGCCAGCCACCCGGCCGGCTGGGCCGCACCCTTGATGGGCAGCGCGGACGACCCGGAGGCTGCACGCGCCGTCCGCCAGGCCGCCACCCAGCAGCACGTCGCCCTGCTGCAGGAACTCCTCGGTGGACGCCAGGACCTGCGCAGCAACTACGCCATCCACGGCTACCTCGGGCATGTCCAGGCGGCCTGCCTGAGCTGGAGCCAGCGGGGCTGCCCCGACGAGGAGCGGTGGCCGTTGGTCGAGGCAGCCCTCGGCGCGCTGGAGGGTGCCCTCGGCGACTGGGGCTGAGGACACCCCCGGGGGTCAACCCTGAAGCGGCTGGTTGATCTGGAACTGGGCCCCCTGCGGGTCGGCGACCGTCGCCACCCGTCCGAAGAGGGAGTCCATCGGGCCATCGAGCAGGCTGCCGCCCAGCTCCTTGACCTTCTCGATCGTGGCATCGGCATCCTCGACGCACAGGTACATCCGCCAGTAGGACGGCACCTAGTCGGGCAACCAGGCATTCGCCTCGCAGAGCCCCGCGCCGCCGGAGCCATCGGCACCGTTGGTGGCATAGCGGGGCTCGCCATCGCCGGACGGCATGGCCACCAGGTCTCAGCCGAAGACCTCGGTGTAGAAGCGGCTGGCGGCGTCGAAGTCCTTGCTCATCGACTCGAACCAGACCGGCGTGCCCACCGACAAGTCCAGCGCGAAGCCCTCGTACTGGAGCGGCTGCCACATGCCGACGACGGCCCCGGCGGCATCACCGACCAAGGCCATCCGGCCGGCATCGCCCACGTCCATCGCGGGGAGCATGATGCTGCCGCCGGCGGCCTCCACCTTCGCCAGGGCGGCGTCAATGTCGGCCACGTGCAGGTAGATCGTCCAGCTGGTGGGGTACTGGGGCTCGTCGGCCATGCCGTCCGGCGTCATGAGTGAGCTCATGACGCCAGCCACGAAGCCGTCGCCCTTCCTGATCCTGGTGTAGCCGCCGAAGTCGTCGCCCTGGTCGACGAATTCCCAGCCGAAGAGCTCGGAGTAGAAGGCCTTCGCGCCCTCGAGGTCGTGGGTGCCCAGGTCCATCCAGGTGGGGTTTCCGGGGGTGGTCATGCCGCCTCCAAAGAAGGGTGGTCGTCACCTCACACGACAGGGCAGCTCCCTTCGGACTCCCCTGCGCCACAACAGACGTATTTCTGCACCCCAATCCGTTTTGAACCTGCCAACGCCCAGATCCGTCTGTTTCCGCTGTCCACAGGCTGCAGCCCAACCCAGCACCTGGGGACAGCTGACTGTTTTCGGCCCAGGATCCACATAACTAAGGCATGGACCCACGAGACGGCGTCTGGCGGACGCAAGTGCTGCAACGATCCGGCTGGCAGCGACGAGACATCCAGCGGGCAGTCAAGGAGGGGAGCCTGCTGCACGTGAGGCGGGGGTGGTATGGCGCTCCCCAGGCCGACCCGCGCGTGCTGCGGGCCGTCAAGGCGGGCGGGGCCCTCACCTGTGCGTCAGCCCTGGCCCATCACGGCGCCTGGGACGTCACGGGCACGCTCGTCCACGTACGCCGCGACCACAACTTCACCAGCCCGCTGTCCGCCGGGCTGAAGCACTGCCACAGCGCCGGCGGCACCCGTGGCGCGCCACTGAGGGCGGTCGACGACCTCGCCACAGCGCTGCGCGCTGCGTGGGGGTGCCTGGGGCCAGAGGAACTCGTCCAGGTCTGTGATTCCCTGCTCCACAGGCGGATGATGACCCTGGACGAGTTGGCCGCCATCCTGCCGCCCGGTCGGCGCACCGACCTGCTGCTGCGCCGCTGCGACCTCGCCGAGTCGGGGACCGAGACCCTGGTCCGGCTTCGGCTGAGGAGGAGGGGCATCCAGCTGCGCCCACAGGTCTGGATCACCCCGGGCGACCGCGTCGACCTCCTGGTCGGAGACCGCCTGGTGATCGAGGTGGACAGTCGAGCCCACCACACCGGGCTTGAGCACTATGCGTCGGACAGGGAGCGCGACCTGCGCCTGCGCAGCCTGGGCTACATCGTCGTGCGCCTGACCTACCAGCAGGTGGTCCATGGCTGGCCGGCCGTCGAGCAGTCGCTGCTGGCGATGGTCCGTCGGGGCGACCATCGCTGGCGGGTGCGCCCCGAGCGCCCTGCCTGATGCCCAAACAGCCGCAATTCGGCGTCTCGATCTGCTGTTCACCTGCAAATCCCCAGATTCGTCTGTTTCGGCGCCCTCGGGCCTGGTGGCAAGGGCAGGGGCCGCCACCGCGGTGCGGTGGCGGCCCCTCGGGACGATGTGGTTCAGGCCTCGCCGTCGCCGATCACGAAGCGCTTGACGCCCTCCCACTTGGCGGCGTCGGTGCAGTTGCGGCCGTCGACCAGCACCTGCACGCCGGGGAAGTCGGCTGCGCCGAGCTCGCCGAACTCGGGGTGGTTGGCCTGCACGATGACCGCATCGACCTGGTCGCCATCGGTGTGCGGGTTGAGGTCCAGCCTGGCCAGCTCGTCGGCGGTGTACATCGGGTCGCTGACGGTGGCCACCGCGCCGCGGGCGCTGAGCACCTGGAAGACCGGGAAGACGCCACTGAAGGCGGTCTCCTTCACCTTGCCGCGGTAGGAGGCGCCCAGGATGAGCACCTTCTTGCCCTCCAGGCCGCCGAGGGCGCCCTCGACCAGGGTGACGGCATGCTCAGGCATGGTCATGTTGGCCTCGCGCGCGGTGCGCACGATGGTGGCGTCGGGGTCGGTGTAGAGGTACAGGCGCGGGTAGACCGGGATGCAGTGGCCGCCCACGGCGATGCCGGGCAGGTGGATGTGGCTGTAGGGCTGCGAGTTGCTGGCCTTGATGACCTTGTAGACGTCGATGCCGTTCTTCTCGGCGAACTTGCCGAACTGGTTGGCCAGACCGATGTTGACGTCGCGGTAGGTGGTCTCGGCGAGCTTGGCCATCTCGGCGGCCTCGGCGGTGCCCATGTCCCAGACGCCATTGCCCTCGGGCAGGTCGGGGCGCTCATCGAAGTCGAGCACGGCCTCGTAGAAGTCGATGGCCTTCTTGGTGCCCTCCTCCGAGAGGCCGCCGACAAGCTTGGGGTACTTGCGCAGGTCGGCGAAGACACGGCCGGTGAGCACGCGCTCGGGGCTGAAGACGAGGTGGAAGTCCTTGCCCTCGACCAGGCCGGAGAGCTCTTCGACCATCGGCTTCCAGCGGTTGCGGGTGGTGCCGACCGGCAGCGTGGTCTCGTAGGAGATGAGCGTGCCGGGCGTCAGGTGCTCGGAGAAGGACTTGGTGGCGTCTTCCATCCAGGCGAAGTCGGGCTGCCAGGTCTCGTCGTTGACGAAGAGCGGGACGACGATGACGATGGCGTCGATGCCGGGGATCGCCTCGGAGTAGTCGGTGGTGGCCTTCAGGTTGCCCGCGGGCACCAGCTCGGCCAGCTTCTCCCCCAGGTGGGCTTCACCGGGGAAGGGCTCGCGACCCTCGTTGATCGTGTCCACGACGCGCTGCTGCACGTCCACACCGAAGACCTCGTGGCCCTTCGACGCGAACTGGACGGCGAGGGGAAGGCCGATCTTGCCCATCCCGATGACGGCGATCTTCATGGAGGTCCTTTCAGGAGCACGGGGGAAGTGCTGAAGTCTTCCCAGAGCCTACCGCCGCGGGCCGGGGTGGGTGGGAAGGACGCCCCGCATGGTCACTGCCCTCCGGGACACTGCCGGCCGTGGCCAGTGCCGGGATCCGTGCGTGCGTCACGCCCGGGAGTGAAAGTTGAGAGCATTTCCGTGTCACCTGTTCGCGTGACACTGGAAACCCCACATTTGTCCCCTGTTCATGGGACACGGACCCCTTTTTGTCCCCCGACCAGGGGACAAAAAGGGCCTGTTTCATGCATTCCAGCCAAAGTGATCAAGCCTGCAATCACTTTTTCCATTTGAGGCACCCCCCTCCGGGCGGGAGTATTGAGTCATCGCCACGGCGGATCGGGGGATCTGCAGGGCGAGTCCAGTTCGGGGGAACTGGAAGCCACGGAGGCTTCGGGGGAAGCAGCCACGACACGAGGACATCGCGAGATGGACTCACTCCTGTGAAACATCGGGGGATGGACAACAGGACGGCTCGAAGGCATCGGGGGATGCGACGAGCCACCGCTGCACGAGGATCGGGGGATCCGACGCAGCAGACCATGCGGGCCCGGACGGCATCAGCCTCCGGGCCCGAAGTCTGTCCAGGGCAGGCCATCGCCACAGCGGCGCAATGGGACTCGAGCACCGCTCGCCCTGCACCCACCCCGACAGGAGGACCATGGACATCGCCGAAGACCCCACCGTCCAGGACCCCGGGACCGCACCGGCTGCCCCGAAGACCATCCCCGATCCTGATTCCCGGCGGCTTCTGCAGCGCTACCTGCAGCGTCTGGGACTCGACACCACGACGGCCCGGGCACGGGACCGCGCCGCCTCTGGCGGCCGCTCGGCGCTCGGACTGCTCGACGACCAGCGCGGCGGCTACTGCCACGAGCATGCGGCACTGGTGCGCCAGGTGCTCGCGGCCCTGCAGGTGCCCTCCGAGCCCGTGCTGGCCCGCATCCTGCTGCGGCCGAACCCCGAGCTCGGACCGTTGACCCACCAGGCCACCCTCGCCGAGGTGGACGGCAGGCCGGTGCTGGTGGACCCGGGCTTCGGCGCCGGCACCCCGACCGTCGCCCTGCCGTTGGACGATCCCACGCCGCGCAGCACCGTCCACGGCTGGTTCCGGCTGGTTCCGGCCAAGGAGCTGCGCGAGGTCTTCGGGCTGCGGGTCGACGATGCGCTGGTGGCCGCGGCCTGGCAGGTGGCCTCGCGCGACTGAGCGGGAACGGCAGACGGGGGCGGACACCAGGTGGTGTCCGCCCCCGCCATTGTCCCCGCCAGGCCGGGGTGGGATCAGTTGATCTCGACGAACTGGTTCGTCTTCGAGCTCTCGATCATGGCCTCGCACACCTGCACGACGCGAGCGCCCTGCATTAGCGTGACGATGTCCGCGTCCTTGCCCAGCACGGCATCACGGAAGTTCTCGTGCTCGGTGCGCAGCGGCTCGGGCTTCGGGATGGCGAAGCGAGTGACGTCACCCTCGCTGACACCACGGAACTGGGCCAGGTCCTCCCATGTCTCGTGGGCGGTGCCATTGCCGTAGAAGGTCAGGTCGGCGGTCAGGGTGTCTGCGACGAACATGCCCTTCTCGCCGGTGACGATGCACAGCCGCTCCTTGGCGGGGGTCAGCCAGTTGACGAGGTGGTTGCTCATCAGGCCGCCCGAGAGCTGGCAGGTGGCCGAGACCATGTCCTCGTACTGGCGGCCCGACTTGAACATCGAGCGGGCCGCGACCAGTTCGTAGTCGCGCTGGGTCACCCAGGCGGTCAGGTCGATGTCGTGGCTGCCGAGGTCCTTGATGACGCCGACGTCGGCGATCCGGTTCGGGAAGGGTCCCTGGCGGCGGGTGGCCACCTGGTACAGGTCGCCCAGCTCGCCGGCCTCCAGGCGCTTGCGCAGGTTCTGCAGCGCCGGGTTGTAGCGCTCGATGTGGCCGACGGCACCCACCAGGCCCTTCTTGGCGAAGAGCTCCGCCAGACCCTTGGCCGAGGAGGTGTCCTTGGCCAGCGGCTTCTCGATCAGAGCGTGCACGCCGGCCTCGGCCAGCTTGGTGCCGATCTCGTCGTGGTAGACGGTCGGGGCGGCCACGACGCAGTAGTCGAGGCCGAGCGCGATCAGCTCGTCGATGTCCTTCTTGACCTCGAGGTTGCCGGCCACGCCGTGCGGGTCACCCATCGCGTCGGCGACACCGACCAGCTCGACGCCGTCGATGGAGCGCAGGTTGCGGGCGTGGTGGCGGCCCATCATGCCCAGGCCGATCAGGCCCGCGCGCAGCTTCTTGGTCTCGGCCATGGCTCAGGCACCTGCCTTGGCGAGGCTGTTGACTGCCTCGACGATGCGTTCCAGGTCGCCCTGCTCCAGCGAGGGGTGCACGGGCAGGCTGAGGCACTCCTTGGCGGCCTTCTCCGTCTCGGGCAGTTCGACGGGGCTCTGGAAGGGCTCCAGGCGGTGGTTGGGCACCGGGTAGAACATGCCCGAACCCACCTGGAACTGCTCCTTGAGGGCGGAGGAGAAGCCGTCGCGGTCCTCGGGGACGCGGATCGTGTACTGGTGGTAGACGTGCACCGCACCCTCGGCGACCGGCGGGACGGTGACGCCCTGCAGGTTCTCGTCGAGGAACTTGGCATTGGCCTGGCGCCGGGCCGTCCAGTCGCCCACCTTGGTGAGCTGCACGCGGCCGATGGCGGCGTGGATGTTGGTCATGCGGTTGTTCAGGCCGACGACCTCGTTGTGGTACTGCTTCAGCATTCCCTGGTTGCGGTACAGCTGGCAGCGACGCTCCACCTCGGCGTCGGCGACGGTGATCATGCCGCCCTCGCCCGAGGTCATGTTCTTGGTGGGGTACAGGCTGAAGGCGCCGAAGGTGCCGAAGGCGCCCACCGGGGTGCCGTCGAGCGAGGCACCGTGGGCCTGGGCGGCGTCCTCGAAGAGCTGCAGGCCGTGCTTGTCGGCGATCTCCTGGAGGGCCTTCATGTTGGCCGGGTGACCGTACAGGTGCACCGGCATGATGCCCTTGGTGCGCTCGGTGATGGAGGCCTCGACGCTCTTGGGGTCCAGGCAGAAGCTGTCGGGGTCGATGTCGGCGAAGACGGGCGTGGCGCCGGTCAGGGCCACCGAGTTGGCGGTGGCGGCGAAGGTGAAGGAGGGCACGATGACCTCGTCACCGGCGGTGATGCCGCTGGCGAGCAGGCCGATGTGCAGGCCCGAGGTGCCGGAGTTCACGGCGACGGCCTTGCGGCCGGGGGTGAACTGGGCGGCGAACTCGGTCTCGAAGTCGGCGACCTCCTGGCCCTGGGCCAGCATTCCGGTGCGCATGATGCGCGCGACGGCCTCGATCTCCTCCTCACCGATCAGCGGCTTGGCGGGCGGAATGAACGACTGGGTCACTTGTTTTCCTCCGTGTTCGCGGCGGCAGAGCCCTCTGCCGTCGAGCTGTTGGGGCCTTCGCCTTCGGCGACGAGGGTCAGGATTTCGTCAGCCTCGACGAAGACGTCTCCGGTCTTCTCGTCGAGGAACTTCTTGTTGCCGTGGGCATCGGTGCCGTGCTCGACCAGCGGGAAGCCGGAACGGCCCACCCACTTGATCCGACGGGCGGGGACCCCGGCCACCAGGGCGAAGTCCGGGACGTCCTTGACCACCACGGAACCGGCCGCGACGGTTGCCCAGCGGCCGATCGTGACGGGGGCGACGCAGGTGGCGCGGGCACCGACCGAGCAGCCCTCCTTGAGGGTGACGCCCACGGGCTCCCAGTCGGCGGCGCTCTTCGCGGAGCCGTCCGGGTTCACCGCGCGGGGGAAGTGGTCATTGGTGAGCACGACGGCCGGTCCGATGAAGACGCCGTCCTCGAGGACGGCCGGCTCGTAGACCAGCGCGTAGTTCTGGATCTTGCAGTTGTCGCCGACGTGGACGCCCTCGCCGATGTAGGCACCACGGCCGACGATCACGTTGCGGCCCAGCTCTGCTCCATGGCGCACCTGCGCCAGGTGCCACACCGATGAACCGTCACCGATGGTGACGCCCTCGTCGAGATCGGCGGTGGGTTGAATTCGTACGTTGTTCACGTGGCCTCCACGTCATCGGTTGCTTGGCCAAGGCTATCGCGTCGAAGCACGAGGCCCCAGCAACGCGACCCTGAACGCGTCGGCGTCGACCGTCGGGGCAGGGCTGCGGCCTGCCTTGCGCCACCAAGGAGCCGCCTGACGTACTATCACGGGGTGGAATCTGAAGACACCCTCGACCTTCTGGCCTACCTCGCCCGGTTGAAGCGATACCTGGTGCCCGCCACCATCGTCGGTCTCGCTCTGGGCGTGCTGGTCGGGGGTCTGGGATTCGCGAGGCCCCCCCAGAACAGCTGGAGGAGCCAGGCCCACGTCCTGGTGGTGCCCGCCAAGCCGGCCGATCCGGCCGAGGCCGAGCGTCAGGCCTCGCTGCTGTCCAATCTGATGCGAACCTATGTCGCCCTTGAGGACATCCCCCTGTTGACCGAACGTGCGGCGAAGCAGACCGGGGGCAAGTTCACTGCACAGCAGGTTGCCGACATGACCAGTGTCTACTGGGGCGGTGGTTCCCTGCTGCTGGCCGTGAATACCACCGCTCCTGATGAGGCGGACGCCATCATGCTCAGTACCGCGATGAGCGATGCACTGGTGGAGGAGTCCGACCGGATCGTCGGCAGCGAACTCTTCGACGCCACCCTGTCCGTGGCCGAGGAGGCGCACATCGACCCCGACCTGTCCACCGTGGGCTCCCGTTCCAATGCATTGGTACCTGCGGTGGGCGCGGCCCTGCTGGGTGGCTTCCTCACCGCCTTCCTGTTGGAACTTCTCAACAGCAGGCGTCGGCGTGACCGGGCTGCCGTCACCCGATGAACCGCCGGGTGCGGTGGAGCGGGCCTGTCGGTGAGCGCGATGTGACCTCCCTGCTCACCGTGGCCGCGGCGATGAGCGCCGCCAAGATGCCACTGGGATTCCTGGCACTGCTCGGACTCCCGTTGGTCGTCGTGCTCGTCCAGGGCATTCGCCCCCGCGCCCCGTGGCCCCGCCCCCTGGCGTGGATCCTTGGCCTGGGACTGGCCAGTTCCCTGGTCGCGGCCCTGGTGTGGATCCCCGCCCAGCTGGCGGGGACCAACAACAGTTTCATCGTCATGGTCTGCCTCACGGGCGTGTCGGCAGCGGTCTTCGCCGCGGGCAGGCCGGACCGGGCCGTCCACCGAATCCTCGACGGACTGTTCGCGGGACTGGTGTTCACCTGGGCCATGGCCATCTTCGAGGTGGTCACGGGTCTCAAGTTCATGCCGATGCTCTACCCCCAGGCCAACACCGCGGCCGCCGTGGCCGGCAATCGTTTCGTGGTCAGCGGCCTGTACCCGAACTACAACGACTTCTCCGTGGCGATGACGCTGCTGTGCACCTGCCTGCTGGCCAAGATCTTCTTCCATCCCCGGGTCGGCCCGCTGCGGACCGTCGGACGCCTGGCGGTGCTGCTCAGCGCCACCTTCCTGATCACCTACATGGGCTCGCGTGGTTGCCTGCTGGCGCTGGTGCTGGCGCTCGGTTGCATCGTGCTGCTGTCGGTGCGCACGCTCCACCCCCAGGTCTTCACCACCCGCGGGCTCGTGCTCTGCGTGGGGCTGGCGGTGACGGCCTTCGGTGCCCTGGCCACCAGCCCGTACGTGCGTGACAACTCCACGGCCCAGCGCGGGGTGATCATCGCCAATGCCGTCGACATGATGGTCGAGAGACCGGCCCACCTGCTGCTGGGCTACGGAGCCCTGTCCGAGTACTCCAGCCAGGCCGCCGCACGTTTCGGCGGCAGGCTGATGGACCCGCACAATGTCCTGCTGGAGATCGTCCTGTGGTACGGCCTCCCCGTCCTGGTGGCCTACCTGGTCGCCTGGTGGGTGGTGGTGCGCCGGGGGCTGTTGACGGCACGCCCCAATCCCGGGTGGCGCTTCGTCGCCCCGATGGTGATCAGCGGCCTGTATCCCCTGCTGGGGGTCGTCACCTCCTCGACGCTGCGCTACCACCAGCTGTGGCTGTGGCTCATCGTGGCGCTGGCCCACCTGCAGCAGTCCCGGCGCGCCCGGCCGACCGAAGGGCTTTCGTCCGGCCGGCCGCTGGGGCAGCTCAGCCCATCTGCACCAGCTGGTCCATCAGCCGGGTGAAGTTCTTGGCCTGGTCATAGCTGCGGTTGACGACCTCTCGGGCCACCTGCCGCTGCTCGGGCTGCTTGGCCCGTTCGTGCCAGCGCCACAGTGCCTCGGCCACCTCGGCCGCCTCGGGCTGGGAGGAGAGCAGCTCTCCGCCAGGCCCCTCGGCCGGGACGATGTCACCAATTCCGCCCACGGCCGGCGCAAGGGTTGGCACGCCATGGGCCATCGCCTCCATGATCGAGACCGGCACCCCTTCAGACAAGGACGTGTTGACGAAGACGTCGACCGGCTGCTGCGCCAGGTGACGGGTGATCACGTCATTGGTCACATTGCCCGGCAGGTCCACGGTGAGGTTGGCCGGGGATCCCAGACCATCGACGCGCTGCACCATCTCGTCGTACAGCGCCCCGCCGCCGAAATGGGTCCAGTGCACCTGTAGTTCCGGATGCTCGCGGCACAGCATCCCCAGGCCGTCGACCAGCCGGTCGATCCGCTTGACCGGGTTCATCAGGGCCGTGCTCAGTACGTGCAACTCCCCCTCCCCGGAGGTCCGGGAGGTCTCCTCGGGCACGTGCACGCCCAGGGGTGCCAGTTGCACCATCGAGTCGGGCAGTCCGTACTGCTCGATGGCAGCGCGCCGGCCGTCCTCGGAGATGGCGAACTGGACGTCCAGCTGGGGGCCGAGCTGGCGCTTGAGCCCGAGGTAGCCGCTGGGATGCTTGTCCTCGTACAGGTCATAGCGGTGCGCCCGACTGACCACATGGCCGATGCCGCGGCCCTTGAGCAGCTGCGCACCATAGGTCCACACATCCCACCAGTAGGTGTAGACCACGTCGATCGGCCCATTCTGCTCGATCCATTCCGCCAGGGCATCGCGATGGGCAAGTGCTCCACCCACCGCCCGCACCGCTTCCTGCGCCGTGGCCCGCGTGAGGCGGCGGTGCCGGGCCAGCCAGCCGATCTCGCGCCAGAACAGGCCCGTGCCCAAGGCGGCCAGGCGTGCGCGCTGGCGACGCCGGCGGCCGATCCTGGCGATGCAGTCGTCCACCCGCACCGACTCGGGCACGGGGCGGGGCTCGCCGTCCATCTTCCAGGGCATGACGATCACGTCGGCGTCGTCACGCTCCCAGAAGGGCGCCTCCGGCTCGATGAATGCCTCACCGGGAAGGAAGGGAAAGGCGCGGGTGATGATGACGATGCGACTCACTGAGCCACCTCCGGGGGTCGACGGGACGGATCCGATGCGGTAGTGCGCAGTCCCCAGGTGGAGGCCAGGACGAGCCACCACCAGAAACTGACCGCGAAGTTCTTCAACAGGTAGTGGTCGAGGGCGAAGGCCACCAGGGTGGAGGCGAGCGCCAGCGGCACCACCAGGGCAGACAGGGCCTCGCCGAGTTCACTCCCGGATGCTTCCCGCCCCACGCGAGCCAGCGTGCGCCAGGCCTTCACCACATGCCACAGCACGCCCACCACCAGCACGGCCAACAGCGCTGCGCCGACAATTCCCAGTTCGGCGAGCACGCCGAGGTAGAGCGAGTGGGGATTGGTGAGCGACCGGCCGAATCCGGTCTGGATCACCCCACGCCAGGGCACCGGGGCAGCGCCGGACTCGAAGAAGTACCACGGCCACATCCGCCCCGAGCCGACACCCAGCCACAGGTTGTGGGAACTCTCCTGCCAGGTGCGCAGGGCCGTCTGGTAGTTGGCCATGCGGAACTGCTCGTGTGGTTCCAGCAGGCGGCGCAGCGGTGGCACCAGCCACATCGCGGTCACCAGCAGCACCGCCAGCCCGACGAGCATCGTCAGCACGATCCGCGAACGTCCTCGCAGCACCAGCACCCCTGCCAGCGCGCCCAGGAAGACCAGCAGGGTCAACAGACCGGCGCGCGAACCCGTGAAGACCACGCCCAACAGGCAGATGAGCGCACCGGCCAGGCTCCATCGACGCCGGTCACCACACAGGACGGCGGCCAGCAGCACCGCCCCCGCCAGCAACAACACCACGTGGTAGATGGCCGCGCCGCCCATGCCGGTACCCAGCCGCAGGGTGTGGGTGGACAGCATGGTGCGGGGCCCTGCGATGAGCGTCGAGGCCGCCAGGAGCATCGAGCAGCGCCACAGCACTTCCGTGCGGCGGCGTGCCCCGACTGCCGCAGCCAGGCCCCAGGCCGCGGTGGTGGTCACCAGGGCCGTCACCACCGGCACCACCAGGTGGATCCGCCCCACCTGCACCGGCGGGGTGAACATGCGTGGCAGCGGAGTGCGACAGGCGGACCACAGGGACCAGCACAACAGCAGCAGGATGCTGCCCAGGACAGCATGGCCCCAGCTCGTGCGCAGGCCGGGCCGCAGGAGCCACGGCAGGGTGAACAGGGTGACCATCGTGAAGCCGATCAGGAACAGGGAGACGGTGGCGGGCCGTCCGTCCATTCCCACGCGCAGGTTGACCAGCTGCATCACCGCCAGTCCGAGCAGCGCCGCCCCGCTGGCCAACCTTTCCATGGGTGCAGTCGTGGATTGCACCTCGTTCTGGTCTGCCACGCAATCATCCTAGACCGGTGGCCCTTGCCGCCCCGTGGAGCGTGCCCGCATCGCTAGGATCGACGACATGGGCGAAGCGAAGATCGATGCGACGGGCGAGGCGCCGGGCTGTGCCGTTGGCGCAGGGCAGACCGGTGACACGCACGGGGCGCAGGCCGGTACCAGAGCGCGCATGGTCTTCCACGCCCCCTACCCCCTCAACCGCCAGGCCACCAGCGCCAGCGGGATCCGGCCCGTCGCCATGCGCGATGCCTTCGAGGAACTGGGCTACGAAGTGTGGGAGGTGACCGGCAGCAGCCAGGAGAGGGTGGCAGCCGCCTCGCGGGTCAGCCGCGCCCTGGCAGAGGGGATCATCTTCGACTTCTGCTATTCGGAGTCCTCCACCATGCCGACGCTGCTCACCGACCCGGACCACCGGCCCCGCCATCCCCTGGTGGACTTCGCACTGCTGCGCAGGCTTCGCGCCCATGGAACACGCGTGGGCCTGTTCTACCGTGACATCTACTGGCGTTTTCCCGACTATGGAAAGGGCCTGCCGAAGCTGCGCAAGCACCTGGCCCTGGCGGCCTACCGGCATGACCTGCGCGCCTACCGCAGCGCCACCGACATCGTCTTCCTGCCCAGCACCCAGATGGAGCCGCACGTCGGCGATCCGGCCCTGCGGCACCACCCGCTCCCGCCGGGCCACCGTTCACCGGAGCTGGTGGAGGCGGCACCGTCCCCGGTGAACCTGTTCTACGTGGGAGGAATCGGCACCCACTACCGACTCCACGCGCTCGTCGAGGCAATGGCCGAGGTGCCCGAGGCCCAGCTGACGATCTGCTGCCGCGAGGCGGAGTGGCAGGCCGCGCGCCAGGAGTACGAGCCCCTGCCCCCCAATGTGCAGGTGGTGCACCGCTCGGGAGCGGAGCTCGACGAGCTCTACCGGGCGGCCAATGTGGCCGTCATCTACACCGAGCCGGCCAGTTACCGGGGGTTCGCCGCCCCGGTGAAGCTCTATGAGTACATCGGCCAGGGCAAGCCCATCTTGGCGAGCCAGGGCTCCCTGGTGGGGGACTTCGTCGGCGACAACGCCCTGGGCTGGACGATCCCCTACTCCCGCGAGGATGCCGTCGCCCTGCTCCGTACCCTGATCGACGACCCCTCCCAGGTGCAGGCGGCCCACCAGCGGGTGCTCCACGCCCGGGAGGAGCACAGCTGGCTGGAGAGGGCCCGCACCGTGGCGCGGCTGCTGTCGCGGCCGGACCCGGCACCGGGCGAGGCCGGGACCCCGGTGGAACGCGTCCTGCTCGTCTCCGCGGCCAACTCGATCCACACTGCCCGGTGGGCCAATGACCTGGCGGGGCGTGGGATCGACGTGCACGTGGCGAGCGTGCATCCTGCCGATGAGCAGGACTACGACGAGCGGGTGGCGATCCACCGGCTTCCCAGTCCCGCGGGCGGTGGCTACCTGGTGGCTGCCCCGGCGCTGCGTTCCCTGGTGACCGCACTGCGTCCCGACCTGGTCAACACCCATTTCGCGAGCGGCTACGGCACCCTGTCACGCCTGGCCCTGGCCGGCCTGCAGGTCCCCCACCTGGTGTCGGTGTGGGGTTCCGACGTGTACGAGTTCCCGGATCGCAACCGGCTGGCCCGCAAGGTGCTGGAGTCGAATCTCGCCGCGGCCACCCGGATCGCCTCCACCAGCCGGGCGATGGCCCGTCGGACCTCCCGGTTCACCGACCTGCCCATCGACATCACCCCCTTCGGTGTCGACACATCCCTCTTCCGGCCCGGCGACCGGGACGCTACGGGGGACGAGGTGGTGGTCGGGACCGTCAAGCTGCTCAAGCCCGTCTACGGCATCGACGTGCTGATGAAGGCCTTCGCGCGTGCCCAGAAAGTGGTGCAGGAGGCCGGCGGCCCGCGCCTGCGACTGCGCATCACGGGAGATGGACCGGCCCGGGAGGAGCTCTCTGTCCTCGCGCGGGAGCTGGGCCTGCCCGAGACCGTGCTGTGCGGGCCGGTCCCCCACGAGCAGGTGCCGCAGGCCCTGCACGAGCTCGACGTCTACGTGGCACTGAGCCGGCAGGAGAGCTTCGGGGCCGCCATCCTGGAGGCCAGTGCCTGCGGCCTGCCCGTGGTGGTCTCCGACGCGGAAGGCCCCAAGGAGGTCACGGTCGACGAACAGAGCGGCATCATCGTGGGAATCGACGACGTCGAGGCCGCCGCCCAGGCCATTGCGAGACTGGCCCTCGATGCCGACCTGCGTCGCCAGATGGGCCGCGCGGGCCGCGAACACGTGGAGCAGCACTACTCCTGGAGCCACTCGGTGGACACCATGCTGGAGGCCTACCGCGCCACCATGACCCAGGCGCTGCGCGCATGAGCGCTGCTCCTCCGCCAGGGCCCACCAGCCGATTGCAGACACTGCGCTCCAGCAGTTTCCTGCGCCACGTGCTCACGCTCATGACCGGCACGGCGGTGGCCCAGGCCCTGCCCCTGTTGGCGCGGCCCCTGATGACCCGCATGTACACCACGCAGGAGTGGGGGCTGTACTCGATCTACATGTCCCTGGCCGCCGGCATCGTGACCGTCGGCGCGCTGCGCTATGACCTGGCCGTGGTGGTGCCGGAGAGTGATTCGGATGCGCGGGGCCTGGTGAAGCTGGCGAGCAGGCTCGCGCTGGTCACCTCCTCGATCGCCACCCTCGTCCTCGCCTTCTTCGCCAAGCCGCTGGCGCGGCTCTTGGGCAACGAGGCCGCCGCCCAGTACCTGCCCCTGGTGGGCCTGCTGGTCTTCGCCATGACCCAGATCTCGTGCCGCCAGTACTGGCTCAACCGACGCAAACGGTACAAGGAGATGGCCCGCAACCGGATGGGACAGTCGCTGGGCACCACCGCGACCCAGCTGGGTGTCGGCGTGCTCGGGGCTCCCGGCGCCTGGGGCCTCGTCCTGGGCCCGATCGTCGGGCAGTGGTTCAGCTTCCTGAACCTGTGGCGCCTGACGCGACACGAAACCACGCCACAACCCGGGGACTCTGCGCTGGCCATGGCGCGTGAGCATCGAAAGATGCCCTTGGTCAACGGGCCCAATGCGCTGGTGGACACCATCCGGCTCAACGGCATCAACCTGATGACCGCGGCCTACTTCAGCCAGGCCATGCTGGGGCAGTTCGCACAGGCCTGGACCCTGCTCCAGATGCCGATGGGACTGATCAACGGCGCCCTGAGCCAGGTCTTCTTCCAGAAGCTGGCCACGACCCCCCGGGGCCGAATGTTCCCCGTCGTGCGCGACGCGATCGTGCGGTCACTGGCCATCGGTGCCATCCCCTTCGCCCTGATCTGGTTGCTCGCCCCATGGCTTTTCCCCTTCGTCCTGGGCAGCACCGGCGACCACGACTGGACGGTGGCAGGGCAGATCGCCCGCATCCTGGTGCCCTGGCTCTACCTGAACTTCGTCACCTCCCCCATCTCCATGCTCTTCGTGACGGTCGGGCGACAAGGTGTGATGCTGTGCCAGGGAATCGTGTACATGGCGGTGCCACTCGCCCTGATCGCACGCTTCCATTCCTCGCTGCACCAGACCATGACCTATGTGTCGTGGAGCATGGCGGGCCTGCTGGTGGTCTTCATGGGCCTGGCACTCATGGTGGCGTGGCAGTACGACCACGGTCACGGCCAGCGTCAGGACGAGACCCCGGTGGCGCCCGGATCCTGAGCAGCCGCCGGCTGGGAGGAGGTGAGACTCCCACGCGGGGCTTCCAGCCCCAGGCCGAAGGCGACCACGAGCCACCACCAGAAACTCACCGCGTGGTTCTTGAACAGGTAGTAGTCCAGGAAGAAGGACGGCAGCAGGCAGACCAGTGCCAACTGCACGACGAGCACACTCCGCTGGCGTGGTGGGTGACGAAAGAGCGAGAGCACAGGGCTCGCGAACATGACCAGCAGCGGGATCATCGCAAAGGGGCCAAGCTCCACCAGCATCGACAGGAAGATCGAGTGCGGATTGGTGAGGGCCACCCCGAACTCGGTGGCCCCGATGCCCCGATAGGGAATCGGCACCAGGCCTCCCTCGAAGGCCATCCACGGCCACAGCCGCCCCGAGCCGACACCCAGCAGCAGCGAGTGCGTCGACGCGGTCCAGGCCTGCAGCGCCGTCTCCATGTTCATCACCCGCAGCGGGTCGGAGAAGCTGAGCATGCGCCTGGTGCTGGGGAAGATCGAGATCACTGCGACCAGGGCGAGCGACCCACCCAGGAGCCAGAGCACGGCCCGGCGCACCAGGTGGCGGGGCACCAGCCACAGCACGCCCACCAGCGAGACGAGTGCGAGGTCGATCAGCCCGGCGCGTGATCCCGAGGCCAGGGCCAGCGCAATGCTGACGACCGCCAGCACCCAGCTGGTACGGCGACGGTAACCATCGAGCGCGGCCGCCACGAAGATCGCGGCGCACAGGAAGAGGGCGACGTGGACCACGGCGGCGCCGCCGAGGGCGCTCGAGAGCCGATGGGTTCCTGAGTTGTTGAGTACCCGCCACCAGGCGGGCGGGGTGCAGGCCACCATCGCCAGGGCCGCCCACCACAGGGCCGGTCGTCGCCGCCACGAGGGGATGGCGCAGGCCACCCCCCAGGCGGCGAGTGCCGTCAGCACCCCCTGCAGGGCCGGCACCAGCCGGTAGCGTCGCGGCACCAGGACACCGTGGATGGTGGGTGAGGGGGTCAGCGCGACACTGGCCATCGACCACAGGCCCAGCACCAGGAAGCTCGCCAGCATCACGCGCCCCGGCCGGGTGATGCGGTGGCGCTGCCGCCACAGGGCCGGGGCAGTGACCAGCACGATGGCAAGGGTGACCAGCAGCTCGGTGCTCGGGATGCCGTAGCGACCGCAGACGGTGCGGCGCAGGTCGAACAGGGTCAGGCAGGCCGTCCAGGCCATCAGCAGCCAGCCGAGCACACTCCCGGCTCGGGACGCCACGCCCCCACGGCGCGGGGCGGGGGCGTGAGCTGTCACCCGTCAAGTCTACAAGCCAGTCTCCACGATGGTTCGCGAGACTGGGGCGGGGGCCGGGCAGGGCTCAGCTCGCCCAGGCGCCGGTGAAGAAGAGCCAGGCCCACCACAGCATCGCCGCCGCGCTCACGCCGGCGAAGAGCACCACACCGCAGCGCGCGGCCACCCGGCTGGCCGCACCCACCGGCAACACCGCGGCGCCCTCGCGTCGCACCCCCCAGCCGTGCCGGGCGGCCTCGGCCACCAGCAGCCACAGCGGGAACCACAGCAGCACCGCACGGTTGACGCTCATGAACCAGTAGCTGGTGGCGAAGGCGAAGACCTGCACCCCCACCCAGCCGGCCTCGGCCCACCGCCGGCGCGCCAGCAGCACCACCGTCAGCACCGTGCCGACCAGCATCGAGACCACCTCGAGGGCGAAGACCCAGGCCACCATCGGCCGGTCGGGCCAGCGTGACGGCCTGGCCGACTCCAGCGTGTGCTTCAACGCATCGACCGGCGACGTGAACCCCCGGTTCCAGCCCGCCTGCTGCGCCTCGAACCAGGCCGTCCAGGAGCCTGTCAGGTGGTGCAACCAGGCGGCGTGGGCCAACAGCACCAGCGCCGCGCAGGCGATCAGGAAGCCGTTGCGGACCCGCCGCCCCCAGGAATCCCTCACCCGGGTCAGCGCCAGCAGGCCCAGGCCGCCGATCAGGAAGAGCCCCGAGATGCGAAAGGTGCAGGCCACCCCCGCCAGCAGAGCGGCCTGCCCCCAGCGGCCCCGCATGGCGCGCTCCCAGGACCAGAAGGCGGCGGCGCAGAAGGGGGCCTCGGTGTAGGCGACAGAGGTGAAGACCGTCGTCGGGGCGAAGAGCCACAAGCAGGCCGCCACCGCACCACCGAGCCGGTACAGGGCCCAGGCGGCCAGCGCCGACCCGAGGGCCCCGATGCCGACACCGGCCAGGCCCATCGGGATCGAGAGCGCATCGACCAGGCGCAGCAGCAGCGGCAGCCCGGGGAAGAAGGCGCGGTCCAGCGGATCGGCATAGCCATGGGTGGCGATCGCCTCGAAGTGGGCGACGTCCCAGGCGCTGAGCAGCTCGTGCCCGGTGCGTCCGGTGCGAATCATCACCAGCAGGGCGACGGCCAGCAAAAGTCCGCGGCTGGCCAGCCAGGCGCGCACCACCCACCACCAGCCCAGGGATGCTGTGTGGGCGTGGGCGGGGGGCACGCTGCTCACGCGGGGCCTTTCGCTCGGGGGTGGTCAGGCCAGCTCGTCGCCGTCCTCGTCGAGCACCAGCCTAGGACGGTCATCACAGGAGGGGCCCGGGTCGGCCACCAGCTGAGCGGCCTCGGGCTCGTGGTCGGGGGCATGGTCGAGCACTCCCCCGGCCGGGTCGTCCACCGAGGGACCGCGCACCGGGTCGGTCCACGGCCGTCGCACCTGGCCGACGACGCAGCCCACCAGCCACAGCAGGCCGGCGATGCGCAGCAGCAGCGCGGCCAGGTAGACCACATCCGTCTGGCTGCCGTCGGCCGGGGCCGACTGCCCGCCCAGATGGGCCCAGACCGCCCACCAGTAGAGGAACTCGGTCACGCACCAGAGCGCCCATTGCCCCACCCGCGGCCTCGCCAGGGCCACCAGCGGCACCAGCCAGAGCACCTGCTGCGGGCTGTAGCCCTTGCCGACCAGCAGCCAGCCGGCCACCAGCAGCAGGGCCACCTGCCCGACCCGGGGCCGTCGCGGCGCGCGTCGCACCAGGTCGGCCACCCACAGCGCCCAGGCGGCCATCAGGGCCAGCACCAGCACCGACAAGGCGGGGATCTGGACACCGAGGGTCTCCAGCAGCAGCCACAGCGAGCCGAGGTCCGCCTCACGGCGCCACCAGGCCAGCACCTGCGTGGACAGCAGGTCGGACTGCACCGGCATCGCCGCCAGCCAGACCAGCGCCCAGACGGCCACTGCCACCCGGGCGGTGGACAGCGCCTCGCGCATCCGGCCGGCACGGGCGGCCAACAGCAGCCAGGCCAGCACCACCAGCACCGGCCACGTGCCGGCGCCCATCGCCAGACCGGCCAGCAGCCCGGCCAGCCGCTGGCGCCGCAGTGCCCAGGCCAGCAGCGCGCAGCTGGCCAGGCTGGCGGTGAACAGGTCCCAGCTGACCATGCCGCTGGTCACCACGAGCGGGCAGCCGGCCACCAGCACGGCATCCCAGCTGCGGGTGCGCTGCCCCGGACGGGTGGCCAGGCTGCGGGCGGAGTCACGCCCCAGGAGCAGGTGGCAGGCGCACATCACCAGCAGGCAGGCGAAGAGCATCGCCGCTGAGACGGTGGTGAAGATGCGGGTGCCGTCCACCATTTGCTGCGGGGAGCTGCCGGTGGCGCCGAACAGTCGGGACAGGGCCGTCGCCAGCGCGACGAAGGCGCCCGTCAGTGGCGGCGGGTCGAAGACGAGGTCACGGTAGAGCCATCCACCGGTGCCCAGCGGAGTGGTCTGGTACAGGATCGGGATGTCGGAATAGCACAGCCGCACGAAGCCGTCGACGGGATTGTCCGGGCTGCTCTGGGCGCACAGGGAGCGGTGGCCCAGGGCGACCAGCCAACCCAGTGTGGCCAGCGCCATCGTCCACGGGGCGGGGTTTCGCCAGAAGCCACTCTGGCTGGCGTGGGCGCCGATCGGCCCGCCGAGCCGGCGGGTGAGGTCAGCCCTGGCCGGTGCTGGTGCCGTCACCGGTGCCACCCTGTTCGGCATTGCCCCTGCCGTTGCCACCACCGCCATTGGCACCGCCACCGCCATTGGCACCGCCAGCATTGCCATTGCCACCGCCAGCATTGCCATTGCCACCGCCAGCATTGCCATTGCCACCGCCGGCATTCCCGCCGCCATTGCCATTGCCACCGGCCTGCTGGGTCACCTGCTGCGTCGGCTGGGTGGCGGGGCGGGTCTGCACGGGCTGCTGCGTGGCCGGTTGCTGCGCCTGGGTCTCCTGCTGCGTCGGCCCGCCGGTGGACTCCTGCGTCGGCTGCCCGGTGCCCTCGGCACTGGAACCGTCGCCCTGGCCGTCCTGGCTGCCACCGTCCTGGCTGCCACCGTCCTGGCTGCCATCGTCCTGGCTGGCACCGCCCTGCCGCTCGCCACCCTGGGTCGGCTGGGTGGCGGGCCGGGTGGTGCGCACCGGTGACGGCTGCTGCACCGGGCCCTGCTCCTGGCCATAGTTCACGTTGTCGCCCTCGGGGAAGGACTTGTACTCGCGGTCCTCCATCGCCACCTTCATGAAGTCGCGCCAGGCCATCGCCGGATAGCTGCCGCCGAAGAAGGCGAAGTCGCCGGGACGCTTGTACTCGTCGAGCGAACCATTGCCGTCGTCACCGGCCACGAACATCACCGACGTGGAGATCTGCGGGGTGGTGGCCACGAACCAGGCAGAGTTGATGATGTCCTCGCCGTCGCGGGTGATGCCATTGGTGCCGGTCTTGCCGGCCACCTGGAAGCCCATCCCCGCCACACGCGCGCCGGTGCCCTCGCTGACCACCGAGCGCAGGGCGGAGGTGACATCGCGGGCCACGCCCGGCTCGATCGCCTGCTCGCCCTTGGTGTCGGCCTCGTAGATGACCTTGCCATTGGCATCGGTCACCTTCTCCACCACGTGATTGTCCACCCGCATGCCCTCATTGGCGAAGGTCGCATAGCCGCCGGCATTCTCCACCGGGCTCACCTCGGCCATGCCCAGCGAGACGCGGCCATTGGGCTCCCAGCCGGCACCCTTGGGCAGGCCGGCATCATTGGCCGCCTTGATGACCTCCTCGGGACCGTTGTCGATACGATGGGTCATGTCCACGAAGGCCGTGTTGATCGACTTGGCCAGGGCGGTGCGCAGGCTCACCGGGCCGTACTGGTGCCGCTGCTCATTGCGCACCGGCACCGACTCGCCCTCGGGGGTGTAGGTGTTGCCGCGCAGGATCGTGCGCAGGCTCATCCCGTTGCGCAGGCCCGCCACCGTCGCATAGGCCTTGAAGGTGGAGGCCGACGGACGGTCGGTGGTGGCCCAGTTGCGGGTGTTCTTGATGTAGTCGGCGCCGCCGTAGACGGCCAGCACCTTGCCGGTGCCCACCTCCACCGAGGCGATCGCCGGGTGCACCGCGCCGATGCCGCCGGGGCCGTTGTCGCCGACGATGCGCCGGTAGTAGTTGCCCACCTCGACGGCGCGCTCCTGCAGGCGCTTGTCGAAGGTGGTGGTGATGTGCAGGCCCCCGCCCTCAATCTGGCCCTGCGACATGCCCTTGGCGACCAGCTCGTCCTGCACCATCTTGAGCAGGTAGCCATTGGTGCCTGCCCAGCGCTGGTTCAGCGGGATGTCGGGGAAGTCCGGCAGGCTCTTGGCCCACTGGTCGTGCTGCGCCTGGGTGATCTTGCCCCCCTCGAGCATCCCGCCCAGCACGTAGCGGTAGCGGTTCAGCAGCCGCTCGCTGTTGCCCTTGGCCGCCGACGGGTCGTAGATCGACGGGTTGTTCAGCACGCTGGCCAGCACCGCGGCCTGCGGCACCGTCAGGTCCTTCGCGTCGGTGTTGAAGTAGCTGCGCGAGGCGGCCTGGATGCCGTAGGCACCGCGGCCGTAGTAGACGGTGTTCAGGTAGCCCTGAAGGATCTCCTCCTTGGGCATCTCCTGGCCCATCTTGGCCGCCAGCACCAGCTCGCGCAGCTTGCGCGCCATGGTGCGGTCCTGGCTCAGGTAGAGCACCTTGATGTACTGCTGGGTGATCGTCGAACCGCCCTGCACCTCGCCGCCGCGCGCGATCGTCCACGCCGAGCGGACGATGCCCGAGGGCGAGATGCCGCTGTCGCTCCAGAAGTCGCGGTTCTCGGCCGCCACCACGGCGTCCTTGATGCTTGGGTTCATCTGGTCATAGGGCAGGCTCTGGCGGTTCTGCACCGCGAAGCTGCCCAGCTTGGTCTTCCCGTCGCCGTAGTACAGGAAGGTCGTGTTGGTGGTGAACTCCTCATTGGGGTCGGGCAGCGTCGTGCGGTTGTAGAAGACCAGGCCGGCCAGTCCAGCCAGCAGCGCCGCCAGCAGGAGGCCGAACAGGGCCAGCGAACCGACCCGCTTCCACGTCCAGCCGCGGCGCCCGGCCGCAGCCGCACCCTTGGTGCGGGGGCCCTTGGCGTGGGAGCCCTTGCCGGATGTCGAGCTGCCGGACGCGCCCTTGACGCCGGTACGGGCCGCGGAGGCCTTGGCCCGGCCCGACGGCTTCGGGCCCTGGGGAGTCTTGTCAGCCATAGATGTCCTCGACAGTCTCTTGGTGGCGCGGCGCCCGGCGCTTGCGGCCGTCGCCCAGCTTGTAGGTGGTGACCAGGTGGTTCCAGAAGCAGTCCGGGCAGACCTCGACCACGCGGACGGTGAACTCGCCGAACTGGTCCTGCATCTCGATCAGCTCCTCGGTGGACTTGATCCGTCCGCTGAACTGCCCCAGCTGGTCACCGAAGGTGTAGTTCAGGTTCGTGAGCCGGTCACCGCCGCAGACCGGGCAGTCTGCCTCGCTCGGCTCACCATGGTGCAGTGCGGCCCGCACCAGCATCGGGTCGGCATCGCATGGGCCGTTCTCGGCCAGGGCGCACTCGGGCCGCTGCAGCGACACCAGGGCACGACGACGCTGCAGCGCATGACTCATCACCTCGCGCTGCGACCACATGGGCACCAGAGTATGCGTTCGCGCTGTCAGCTCTCTGAGACGAGGCGTGGGCGGTGGGCCTAACCTTGGGGGATGAAGACCTCTGGCAAGAAGACCCGTCCGGCCCAGCTCGTCGCCGTCCACGGCCGGGGCGTCATCGCCGCCACCAAGGACGTCGTCACCGCCGACGACCTCGGCCTCACCCGAGGCGACGGGGTCTTCGACGCCACCCGCGTCGTGACCGGAAGCGACGGCGAGAGCCGCGTCGACAATCTCGACGAGCACCTGGCCCGCCTCGACCGCTCCCTGTTCGCGCTGGCCGGCGAGCACACCGACGCCAATGCCTGGCGCGAGCTGGTGGCCGAGGCCGTCAGCAGCTGGCGACGCCCCGGCGAGGCCGTGCTCAAGCTGGTGCACACCCGCGGCCCCGAGAGCGCGCCGGGCAATCCCGTGCTGCTGCTCACCATCACCGCCCTCAGCGAGGCCGCACTGGCCGCCCGCTCGGGCATCCGCGTGGTCACCCTGTGCCGCGGCACCGCCAGCGACGCCCACCGCGACGCCCCCTGGCTGCTGGGCGGGGTGAAGACACTCAGCTATGCCACCAACATGGCCGCCAGCCGGGAGGCCAGCCTGCGCGGCGCCGACGACGTGCTGTTCACCAGCACCGACGGCTACTGCCTGGAGGGGCCCACCTCCTCGCTGCTGGTGCTGCGCAAGGACGTGCTCAGCACCACCCCGATCCAGGGCACCGGCGTGCTGGCCTCGATCACCCAGGCCCAGGTCTTCCGCGAGGCTGCCACGGCCGGCTGGACCACCCGGGAGCGCCTCCTGCGGCCGGCCAAGCTGCTGGATGCGCAGGGTGTGTGGCTGGCCAGCTCGGCCCGGGGCGTCGTCCCGGTGCTGGAGCTCGACGGGCAGGCACTGCGCCATGACGCCGAGCTCACCCGCCAGGTCAACGAGTTCGCGGACTTTGGCCACTGAGGCCGCTGCCCCAGCCCTGGATCAGGGCTGTTCGACGCTGATGCCGGTGCCCTCGGCGGTGAGCGTCATGCCCTCGTCGGCGCTGGTCAGGCCGGTGTAGCGCAGCTCGGGGAGTTCGGGCAGCGCCACCTCGCCCAAGACCTCGGGCACCAGCCGGTCGACCAGTTCGGAGGGCAGGTCGATGCCCTCGACGCTGACCTTCTCGCGGGTCAGACGCACCGTGTGGCCGTCCTGCAGGCTGGGGGCCGCGGTCACTCGCACCGGAACGGTGCGGCCAGCCAGCGGAATCTCCACCTCGCGCGTGGCCAGCACCTTGCCGTCGGGGGCCGGGCCCAGCTGCGCATCCGCGAGGGTGCTGAGCTGCTTCCAGTCGAGCCGGCCACTGCCGTCCACCCGGCCGACGGTGACCGTCCGGCCCCGGGTCAGGCCGGTGACGTCGGCGGCGGTGGCGTCGATGCTCGCCGGGACGCTGCGTCCCTGCACCGGGATGACCGCGTCGGGGGCGATGACGTGGATGCTGGACCAGTCGTCGCGGGCCAGCTGCCACAGCGCGGAGGCGCCGCCCACCTCCACCTGCGGAGTGGTGCCGATCCTCGGGGCCAGGGTCGTGGCCACCCGGCGCTCCACCTCGTCGCGGGCCGCGGCCTCGGCGCGCACCAGCGCGAAGGCTCCCGCAACCAGCAGCAGGAGCAGCACGACCATTGTCACCAGGGCGCATCCGCCGCGTCGTCTCTGCATGGCTTCCTCCTGGTGGTGGCCCGGTCATTGAATGACGAGGGGGCCCGGCAGATGCCGGGCCCCCTCGCGGTGGTGGAGCGTACGGGGTTCGAACCCGTGACCTATTGCTTGCAAAGCAATCGCGCTACCAACTGCGCCAACGCCCCGTGCTTCAGCCCTTGCGGACTGTGGAGCATCCTACGGCAGCCGGGCATCGACCCGCAAAAGGTGCAGCCACGCGAGGCTTCGGTCCCTTGGCAGGATGGAAGCATGAACAGCGCCCACACCGAAGCCATCGCCCGTCGCGGCGAGGACCATGCCATCGTCTACTGGCGTCCGGGCTGCCCCTACTGCGCCGAGCTGCTGGGCGGGATCGACCCGGACGACGAGCGCATCAGCCTGGTCAACATCTGGGAGGACCAGGAGGCAGCCGCCTTCGTCCGCACCCTGCAGGACGGCAACGAGACCGTCCCCACCGTGGTCGTCGGCCAGAAGGTGATGACCGCACCCAGCGCCGGCGAGCTGCTGGACGCCCTGGCCTGAGTGCTCCGTCCCCGGTGGGCACCGGGCGGCGCCCACCGGGGTGCAGGATCAGAAGGGCAGCGGGGCGGGCGCGTCGATGGGCTGGTCGCCCGCGTCCTTGACGTCCACGCCCAGGTTCTTGGCGTAGACATTGCGCGTCTGGAACTCGCCGGGGCGGCGCTCGTCAAGGATGAAGACGCGGCAGCCGCGCAGCTCGTGCTTGGCGGCACCCTCGAGGCCGTAGGTGCCGTAGCCGGTGCCCGGTCCATAGCCCAGCCGAACCCCGAAGTAGTCGCCCTCGTAGGTGTTGACGTGGTCGTGGCCGAAGTAGATGCCCATCACGTCGCCCCGCTCGCGCACCGTGTTGTAGATGCCCGAGTTGAACTGGCTGACGTACTCGCGCTCGTTGCGCTGCGGGTCGGTGATGCGGTGCTTTTTGAGCGCCTTGGCGTGGCTCTCGTCGGTCCACTCGGTGGGCGAGCCGAACCACATGAAGCCGGTCTCCCAGACCGGGATGTGTATCCACATCAGGCCGGGAACCGGGCCGCCATTGGCCTTCTCCAGTTCGAGGCTGCGCTCGCGGTACCAGGCCACCTGGTCGGAGTGCAGGGTCTCGTAGGTGTACTCCTCCACCTCCTGGCCGTTGAGGGTCTCGTGCTCGTAGCGTCCCGAGTCGAGCAGCCACAGGGCCGCTGCGGTGCCCCGGCCCTGACGGGCACCGACCGGCAGCACCACATTGGAGTGTCCGCTGGTGGCGTCGTCGCGCTCGTTCATGTTGTGCTCGTAGCCGCGCAGGAAGTTGATGATCCGGGTCTCGGTCATGCCGCTCTTCTTGAGCGAGTCCTCGTCGTGGTTGCCGAAGGTGAGCGCCCACGGCACCTTGGCCGCCTCGATGGGGGCGATCACGTTGTTGTAGGCCTGCCGCACCTGCTCGGTGGTCTCGGGATCGCCGTTGATGATGTCGCCGTTGAGCACGACGAAGTCCGGGCGCTCCTGCTTGATGGCCCGGGTGATCAGCTCGATCGTGCGGCGATCGGTGAGGTGGCCGTCCTGGGTGTCGTTGAACTGCAGGACGGTGAAGCGACCGTCCGCGTCGAAGCGCAGGCGATGCTTGGGCCCCTTGCTCCTGCCCTTGCCCTTGCCCTTGCCCTTGCCAGGGGCTGCCTGGGCGTGGCTGCCGACTGCTGCGGCAGCGGTGACCCCGGCGCCGAGGCCGAGGACCCCGCGACGTCCGATGCTGGAAGTGGTCATCTTCTCTCCTGTGGGGGGATGCGACGGTTGGCCCGCCAAGCCTCCCGTCCATGGACGACGAGCAGCTGATCCCTGGATGACCACCAGACGAACGTCAGTGCTGGTCAGGTGACCATTGGAGGACCCGGAAACAGAGACCCGGGCCCCCCGACGGTCTGCCTCAGACGGCGGCAGGCACCTCGGTCCCAGGCGAGATCCGCGAACCGTGCGCGACGACGGCGCCGTCCCCGATCACCGATTGCATCCCCACCAGGGTGACCTCTTCCGGCTTGAGCCGCGAGTCCTCGTCCTGGGTCTCGTCCGAGCCGATGCTGCAACCGCGACCCACCTCCACCTCGGAGTCGACGATGCTCCAGCCGATGCGTGCGTCGGCCTTCACGTGGACCCCGCGCATCAGCACGGCGTCGTGCACGACGGCCCCGGCCTCGATGACCACGTCGGGCCCGATGGTGCAGCGCTCGACGCGTCCGTGCACCTCGGAACCATTGCCCAGCATGGAGTCCACCACGACGGCGCCCTCGTGGATGCGGGCGGCGGCGCGGGCGGGAGAGGCGGTGCGGATGGGCCAGTCGCGCTGGTGCAGCAGGTCGACGTCGCAGCTGAGCAGGTCCTGGTGGGCACGGAAGTAGGCCGACGGACGGCCCAGGTCGCGCCAGTAGCCGTCCAGCCCGTGGGCAATGACCTTGCCCCGATCCACCAGGCGCGGCAGCAGGTGGTGGCTGAAGTCGCCCAGGCCGGTGTCGCCGTCGGCGGCCTCGGCGGACAGCTCCTGCTCCAGCTCGGTGAGGGTGTCCAGCAGCACCTTCGCGTCGTAGAGGAAGACCTCGGAGGCGATGGTGGTGGTGTGCGGCTCGTCGGGCTTGTGGTGGACGGCGGTGACGCGGCCCTGGTCGTCGATGTCGACCAGGGTGTGGTGCTTGGCCTCGCCGATGCCGATGCCGGCCGTGACGACGGTGGCCTCGGCCCCGGCCTCGCGGTGGGCGCGCACCACCTCGCGGTGGTCGAGGGTGTAGACGTGGTCGGCCGAGAGCACCAGCACCAGGTCGGGGTCGTGCCGCTCGATCAGGGAGTGGATGCGGAACAGGGCGTCGGCATTGCCGGTGGCCATGCCCTCCTCGTCGGCGCCGATCCCTTCCTGGGGAGGGATCACCCGTAGCCCACCATGGTTGCGGTCGAGGTCCCAGGGGCGGCCGTGGGCCAGGACGGGATCGAAGCTGGAGGCCTGGTACTGCACCACCACCCAGACGTCGTCGATGTGGCTGTTGACCAGGTTCGACAGGCAGATGTCGAGCAGGGAGTAGATGCCGCCGAAGGGCAGGGTGGGCTTGGCCCGTCGCTCGGTGAGCACGTCCATCCGGCTCCCCTTGCCACCGGCGAGGACGATCGCGAGGATCTTGTCGTTCTGCATGGGGAAATCCTAGGGGCCGAGCAAAGGCGCCCCGCATCACCCGAACGGCTACTGCTGAATGGTCGGGGCACCCCAGCAGCGCCTCACTCGGAGCGCACCAGGCCCTGCGCCAGCACCTGCCGCAGGCTGGCGCGACTGGCCAGCAGCGCCAGCCGTACGGAGGCCAGGCCCGCCACCAGCACCGCCAGCACAGTGACCGGGGCCGACGGCTCCATGGCCGCCTCCACCAGCCCCAGCGGCAGCACCAGCGCCATCGCCGCCCCGCCCGAGAGCAGCACCACCGCCAGCACCGGGCGCAGCACGGCCCGTCGGCGGGCGGCGTCGATCATCTGCTCCGGCATGCCCAGCATGTCGAGCCCGACGAAGAGCTGGCGACGGTCCAGCACCGCCGCGGTCTGGTTGATTCCGACGCTGCAGGCCACCGTGACGAAGCTGATGGCCAGGGTGAGCAGCACGCCGGTGCGGATGTCGTGCATCACCACCAGGTCCTCCGGCCGCTGGGTGGGCGTGGCGGCCAGCCCCATGCCCACCCCCATCAGCACCCCGACGAAGGTGGTCGCCCCCAGCGCCCCCACCTGGCGCCAGGTCTGCTTGGAGTCTTCCAGCACCTGCCGGGCCGCGAGCAGCTGCACCGGTGTGCGGGCACGACGCAGGTCGGCCTTGGCGACCGTCGAGACCAGCCAGGGCCCGGCCAGGTTCACCGCCAGCAGCGGCATGGCGAACATCACCACCATGAAAGCCACCGCGACGGCGGCGCTGGCGGCGGCCCCCAGCAGCTTGGCCAGCAGGGAACTGGCGACGATCGCAGCCATGCCGAGGATGATCCGCCAGAGCGAGGCCACCGGTGCCTGCTGCCGGGTGCGCACCCCCAGCGGGGTCACCTCCACCCTGCGCAGCCCGACCACCGAGCTGAGCAGTGCCAGCACGACGATGGCGAGCACGGCGCCGAGCACCGGCAGCACCCCGATCCACAGGTTCCCGGCGCCGATCGGGGCGCCACCGAAGCGCAGCAGTCCGAGCAGGGGCATCAGGGCCGCATGGCCGAGCACTCCCACCAGGGCCCCTGCCAGGGCGGTGGCGCCGGTCTCCGCCAGGGTCAGCAGCCTCAGGGTCGACGCGCTGGCCCCCCGCAGCCGCAGCGAACTGAGCCGGGTGTCGCGGCGCCGGGCCGACAGCCGCGCCGCCGCCCCCGCCAGCGTCGCCAGCGGCACGACCAGCAGCACCAGCGCGACGGTGGACATGAAGCGGTAGAAGCCGGCCATCTCGCCGGGGACCGACCAGAAGTGGTGCACCCCGCCCGCCACGGACAGGCCCAAGGTGCTGGCGACGGCCATCGCCGTCACCGGCAGGCCCCAGCTGGAGCGGTCGGCCATCGTCGGGCGGGCCAGCAGCCACACCAGTTCCGTTGTGGCGCTCATGCCAGGCTCCCTGCGGGCAGGCTGGGCGCGGAGTCGCTGATGACCTGGCCGTCCTGCAGCCGCACGATGCGCGAGCAGCGGGCCGCGACGTGCTCGTCGTGGGTGACCATCACCAGGGTTCGGCCCCGCCCGACGGTGGCCTGCAGCAGCGCGTCGAGCACCTCGCTGGAGGTCTGCTGATCGAGGGCTCCGGTGGGCTCGTCGGCGAAGGTGACCACGGCATTGGTCGCCTGGCTACGGGCGATGGCGACGCGCTGGACCTGCCCGCCCGACAGCTGGCCGAGCCTACGGTCCTCCAGGCCGGCCAGGCCGAGCTGCGCCAGCCAGCCGGCGGCCTGGGCCTCGGCCTCGCGCCGAGCCAGGCCGGCGAGCATCAGCGGCAGCGCGGCATTCTCCAGGGCGGTGAGCTCGGGCAGCAGCAGCCCTGCTGGAAGACGAAGCCGAAACGTTCGCGTCGTAACCGGGAGCGCCGCTCGGCGCCGAGTGCATCGACGCGCACCGTATCGCCGTCCTGCAGCAGCACCTCGCCCCGGTCGGGGGTGAGGATGCCGGCCAGACAGTGCAACAGGGTGGTCTTGCCCGATCCAGACGGGCCCATGACGGCCACCGACTCGCGGGCACCGATGGCGATGCTGACCCCGCCGAGGGCGACGGTGGGGCCGTAGGTCTTGGTGAGGCCAGTGGCGGCCAGGACGTGGTGGTTCATGGCACCCAGACTTCCCGCAGGTGGCCTCATCGCGCGTCGGCCCGGCGAGTGGTCTGCCAACCACCCGCCTCCACCCGTGGGATGAGAGGCGCGCCATTCCGTGGGGGCACGTTCTCGTCGCTGCCGGATCCTAGGGTGGTTCCATGCCCTCACGCCCCGTCGCGGCCCGGCCCGTCGCGGCCGGGGTCGAGCCGTCCCGCAGCTGGCAGCAGCGCCTGCTGCGGCCGCGCCGCGGCGACGTGCTGCTGATGCTCTTCGTCTGGTTCAGCACCTACGGCGGCCTGTCGAGCCTGGGCTGGCAGCCGCCGCGGATGGGCGATCCGGCGCGGGTGGCGTGGAGCCTGGCCTTCACGCTGCCGCTGCTGTGGCGGCGCACCTTCCCGGCAGCAGCCGCGCTGGCCATCATCCCCGCGCACCTGGTGCAGCTGGTCACGATGGGCAACTTCATGCCGGCCAACATGACCGCCCCGATCATGGTCTACGCGGTCGCCCGCCATGCCGAGCCACGATGGGCGCGGCTGTGCCTGTGGCTGGCCTTGGCGGGCTGTGCGCTGGCGGGCCTCGACTGGGGGTGGGGCCCCGTCTACAACCCGAACGGGAGCCTGGCGGATGCCCTGGTGCCGGTCGTCGCCAATGCCGCCTTCTGCCTGGCCTTCGTGCTGAGCTGCTGGTTCGCCGGCCAGTGGGGCCGCCAGAAGGACCTCACCCACCAGTCCTGGCGGGAGCGCGCCGAGGCACTGGAACGCGAACGGGCACAGGGAATGGCCCTGGTGGCGCAGGAGGAGCGCAATCGGCTGGCGCGCGAGATGCACGACATCGTCGCCCACTCGCTGAGCGTGATCGTCGTCCAGTCCGACGGGGCGGGCTATCTGGCCAGCCACGACGAGATCGGCGATGCCGAGGCGCGGCTGGCGCAGGTCTCGCGGGCCATCGAGACGATCGGGCAGACGGCCCGCGAGGCGCTCGGGGAGACCCGGCGGCTGGTGGGGGTGTTGCGCCAGGAGGGCGACGAGCTGGAGCTGGCGCCGGCGGCCACGCTCGACCAGGTGGGCAGCCTGGTGGAGCAGCTGCGCGTCGCCGGGGTGCCCGCGAACTTCGTCGTCGAGGGTTCGGACCAGCTGCACGCCCCGCTCGGGGAGGGCGCCCAGATGGCCGTCTACCGGGTGGTGCAGGAGTCGCTCACCAATGTGATGAAGCATGCCGGGCCGGGGGCGACGGTGCGGGTGGTGCTCACCCACCTCGACGACGGCCTCCTGGTGCGGGTCAGCGACACCGGCACCGGTCCGGCCGTCGACGACGGCCGCGGCCACGGCCTGGTGGGTATGCGGGAACGGATGACCGCCTGGGGAGGGCAGCTCACTGCCGGCCCACGACGAGGCGGCGGCTTCGAGGTGCTGGCCCACCTGCCCGCCGAACCGCGCCCCGATGCCACGCCACGACAGGAGCCCGTCACGGGCAGTGGCCCGCCACCATCCACAGGGGGCCCCTCGTCCACAGGGCTGCTCCCAGCCCCCGGACCGTCGTCCAGCCCGGCCACCACCAGCTCAGCCCCGACCACCACCGAGGAGACCCGATGACCCCGATCCGACTGCTGCTCGTCGACGACCAGGCGATGGTGCGCGCCGGTTTCCGCATGGTGCTCGACGCCCAGCCCGACATGAGCGTCGTGGGCGAGGCGGGCACCGGCGCCGAGGCCGTCGAGCGGGTGGCGCAGCTGGGCCCCGACGTGGTGCTGATGGACGTGCGGATGCCCGTCATGGACGGGGTGGAGGCCACCCGCCGGATCATCGAGGCCCGCGACGCAGGCGCCCACGATCCTGCGGCCCAGCCCGCCCCGATGGTGCTGGTACTGACCACCTTCGACCTCGACGAGTACGTCTACGCCGCGCTCAAGGCCGGCGCCTCGGGCTTCCTGCTCAAGGACGCCGGGCCGGCCGAGCTGCTGGCCGCCATCCGGGCGGTGCACCGGGGCGAGTCGGTGGTGGCGCCGACGGCCACCCGCCGGCTGCTGGAACGCTTCCTGCCCTCCTTGCCGTCGGGGCCGCGCGAGCAGCTCGGGGCGCAGGAGCAGCTTGCCCCGCTGACCGAGCGGGAGCGCGAGGTGCTGGTGGAGGTGGGGCGGGGGCTGACCAATGCCGAGATCGCCGCGAAGCTCTTCCTGGCCGAGGCGACGGTGAAGACCCACATCGGCCACATCCTGGCCAAGATGCAGCTGCGTGACCGGATCCAGATGGTGGTGCTGGCCTATGACACGGGGCTGGTGCGGCCTCGGCCCTGACACCTTCCCGACGGCGGGTAGGGCAAACCTCAACCACAGCCTCAGGTTGGATGCACAATACAAGCAATCAGGCATAGATTCTTGGCCATGACCAACTCCCCCAAGAAGTCAGTCCTTGTCCTCGTCGCCGCCGCCAGTGCGATCCTCTGCCTCGGCGCCACCCCCGCCCAGGCCTCCCCCGCCCCGGCCGGACACCACAGCACCTCCCACACGCACGCAGTGCAGGCCACCTCCAGCCTGACGAGCTTCCAGATCGGCCAGCTCGGTCGAAGCCGCATCCTGTGGTGCCTGTGAGCTGAGGGGACTCCCACCCCCAGCCACGCTGATCCCCCGACGACCATCTCCCCGACAAGCACATCCCACGAACGCGACGCGGGGCGTCCGGCACCACGTGGTGCCGGACGCCCCGCGTCGCTGTCTCCGGTGCGGCCCACGGGCCGCGCATCGTCACTTGCCGGCGCGATGCTCCTGCACGGCCTGGTGGGCCAGGTCGGGCTGGTCGCTGAAGACGTGGTCCATGCCGGCGGCGAGGAAGGCCTTGACCTCCCCCTTCATGTCACCGGTTTCGGCGGGATCCCCAGAGCTGCGGAAGTCCTTCGGCAGGAAGGAGTTCTCGGCGCGGAAGGTCCAGCCGGTCACCTCGAGGCCCGCGGCGTGGGCATTGTCGATGGCGCCGGTGGGCTTGCCCAGCGAGCCGTCCTTCTCGCGCGCGATCATCAGGTTCTTGCACAGGCCGACACTGTCGGCATACTTCGCCACCTTCTTCATGCCGGCGGGGGTGAGCATGTCGGCGTAGGTGGTGGTGCTGCCCTTGGCGGCCAGATCGGCCGGGGCACCCGAGCAGTCCATCAGCTGCACCAGTTGCACCTTGGTCATCTGGTTGAGCTGCTGCAGGTTGCCCATCTCGAAGCTCTGGATCACCACCGGCGAGTTCTTCTTGCCCAGGCCATTGGCTTCCAGCGTGGCGACGGTGCCCTCCTCCTGGCTCAGGCCAATGGAATCGAAGTAGCTGCCGTGCTTGATCTCGGGGATCACGCCCACCGGCTTGCCGTCGCAGGTCTTCGAACGACGGGCCAGGTCGAGCACCTCGTCGAAGGTCGGCACCTGGTACAGGCCGTCGAACTTCGTGTTCTCCGGACGCAGCTCGGGCAGGCGCTCCTTGGCGCGCAGCATGCGCAGCTCGGCCAGGGTGAAGTCCTCGGTGAACCAGCCGGTCAGCTCGGCGCCGTCGATGGTCTTGGTGGCCTTGCGGTCGGCGAACTCGGGGCGGTCGGCCACGTCGGTGGTGCCGCTGATCTCGTTCTCGTGACGGTCGACCAGCACACCGTCCTTGGTGCTCACCAGGTCCGGCTCGATGTAGTCGGCGCACTGGTTGATCGCCTCCTGGTAGGCGGCCAGGGTGTGCTCGGGACGGTGGCCGGAGGCGCCGCGGTGGGCGAAGACGATGTGCTCCGGATCGCTGGCCGTCACCCGCTTCTTCGGCAGGCTGATGACAGCCATCTCGGTGTCGTCGGGGGTGCCGGGGACGCGCGCGTCATTGCCGGGGTAGTTGTTGTCATTGGCGACCAGCAGGCGACCGTCCTTGAGCCGCACGACGGTCTCGAAGCTCTGCACGGGCAGCTGGAAGGTCTCGCCGATGCCGTAGCCGGGGTGGGTGCTGGTGCCGATGCCGGCGGGATTGTCCACGCGCAGCAGGTCGACGACGAGCTTCTTGCGCAGGTGGCCGTCGGCCTCGGCCTTGGTCAGGTCCACCTCGTAGATGCGCTTGGTGACGCTCTTGGGACCCCAGAAGTCGTCGCGCTCCACCACCAGCATCTTCTTGCCGTCGGTCATGAAGGCGTCGCCGACCAGGTTGTCGTCGGTGTCGGCCTGGTAGTTCCAGGTGCGTCCGGTGTAGCGGTTGGTGCGGGTGTCGAACTGGCTGATGACGCGGGTGCGCTTGTCGGCACCGTCCAGATAGCCCTCGAGGATCGGGTACAGGTAGCGGCCATTCTTGCTGGCGGCCATCGCCTCGAAGCCCTTGGAATTGCGCAGGGTGGGCTTCTCGCCCTGGGCCAGGTGCGGGTTGCTGGGGCTCTTGACCTGCTCGACGCCGGCGCCGGAGGCCTTGCCGGGCGCGGGCATCGGCACCGGGGCCTGCAGCAGCACGCCGTCGGCGCTGAAGTGCAGCAGGTAGGGGCCGAACTCCTCGCCGATCCAGAAGGAGCCGTCACGGGCCACCACCAGCGACTCGATGTCGAAGTCGGCGCCGGTCAGGTGGCGCTTCTTGGTGTGCTCGTTGAGGATCTCGAAGCCGGCATTGTGGTTGGGGTCACGCAGCTGGATGTGCTTGACCACCTTGATCTGGCCCTTGCCGCCCTTGGCGGTCTCCCACTGCGGGTCCACCTGGTAGATGCGCAGCAGGAAGTCGTCGGAATTGGCCTTGGCGCCGAAGCCGTTGTCAGGCATCGCCCAGAAGGTGCCGTCGCCGATCTCTGCCATGGCAGAGAAACCGGGGATCACTTGGCCGGGGAAGGGGCCCTTGCGGCCATTGGCCTCCTTCACCTTGGCGCCCGAGGCGGGACCCTTGGCCATGAAGTCGGCGCTCAGCTGGGCGCGGGCGTCGAGGGTGGGGACGGTGGTGCGGGTGGTGGCTGCGGCCCGCTTCTGGGAGGGGGCGGGCTGCTCGGCCGGGGCCGCCTGGGCGGGCGCCAGGGGGAGCAGCAGGGCGGCGGAACCGATCGCAGCGACCGCGAGTCGGACGGTGTGAAGGATAGGCATGGGCGTCATCCCATCACATTCAGCCGACGTTCAGGTTTCGCACAGGTGTGGTGCAGGTGAACAGGCCCGCGCTCGGCTTCCTGGCCCCACGTAGCGCGTCAGCCCCCAGCCCCCAGCCCGTCACCTCCAGGCCACCAGACCCAATCCGGCATCACTGCCCCAACGGCACCGTGGGATGACTGTCCTCCACGTGCACCAGCGCATCCCAGGCCTCGGCGGGCACCAGTTGCACCTCGTGCAGGAAGGGGATCCAGGCCTGGTAGGCGGCGAAGGGGGAACCGGCCGAGGCCATCGGCTGGCGACGCCCCAGCACCCGACGGTTCACCGGCGTCGCCTCAGCCAGGTCCAGGAAGCCGATCCGGGTCCCGGTGAAGATCCTGCGTGACGGCGAGGAGACGTCGAAGGAGAAGTCGCTGCCGTCATCGTCGAGCCGGGTCCGGTGGGACTGCGTCCCGATCACCCGGTAGTCCTGGCCCCAGGTCTTGGCATTCCAGACACCCAGCTTCGATCCCGCAGCCATGCTGGCCAGCCCTGCCCGGTCGACGTGACCGTTGTGGGCCAGCAGCAGGGTGTGCTTGCCCCCAACCCGTGCTCGCTCCTCCACCAGGAAGCGCAGGTTCTGGTGCAGTGCCCGGTCCCGGTCATAGGAGCCGATGCCCTGCGCCCCGCGCTGCATGCCCTGCACCAGGGCCCGGGCCGACAGGCGGGCCCGCAGCGTCGCGTCGTCGGTGCGCCCCGCGGCCGCCCGCTCGACGGCCTCGGCCAGCTGCTTGGCCGCAGGCTCCGCCGCCGTGGCCCGGTCCTGTTCCCAGGCCGTGTCCCGGGTGATCCGGGCCAGGGCAGGGGCGAGCTTCGCCGCCGCGGCGGGATCGGTCGAGCGCAGCCAGGCCAGGGCCAGGTCGCGGTCCTCGCCGGCGCGCTGGATGTCGAGCCCGTAGAGCCGCACCGGATCCTTGGGATGCTTGGCATTCCACTCCCGCAGGCGGGTGAGCATGGCGGCGCTCTGCTCGGTGCGGTTGAGCGCGAAACCCATCCGCTGCGCGGCCTGTTCGGCGGTGCCGGGCCCGCCCTGCAGCCAGGCGTCCACCTGGCTCACCGAGCCGGCATTGTCCTCCAGCGCGATCGTCGTGAAGCCCTTGTCGGCGGACTTCAGGGCCACCAGCGTCCACGCCTCGCGGAACTCCGCGGTGCCATGGGTCGCCTCCCCCACGGCCAGCACGGTGGCATCGGTGAACCGGCTGGGCAGCTCGGCATCGGCCAGCTCGACGGCCTGCGCCTCGCCCGCCGGGGCGGTGTACCAGTGCCAGGCCCCGAAGCCCAGCAGCACCAGGGCCAACAGTCCCGACCCGAGTGCCAGCAGCACGGTCCTCGTCCGTCCCGTCACAGGTCCCCCTTGACGAGCCGCCAGGCACCCAGGCCGGCGGGAAGGACAATCCACACGAGCATCGAGCTTGCCAGCCTCGCCCACGCCCCGGGCGTCGGGTCGGCCAGCACCCAGACGGCATCCAGGTTCACCCAGCCGAGCACCGCCGCTACCTGCGACGAGACCGCAGAGAGCAACAGGGCGATCGTCGGCCACAGCAGCAGCACCATGATCGGGGCCGGGGCACTGCGCGAGACCAGGGCCCAGGCCAGTGCCGCGAGGCTCGTGAAGACCAGACTCCCAGCCGCCAGGGCCAGCTGGCCGGCATCCCAGCGCCAGAGAACCGGAGCTCCGGTCAGCAGCGGGGCCACCAGGGCAGCCCCCGCCCCCATCAGCACCGCCACCAGGAAGGCGACAGCGTCGGCGGCCAGCACCGCCAGCGCCTTGGCCAGCACCAGGCGCGAGCGGTCGGGGTCGGCCAGCAGCGACTGCTCGATCGTGCCGTGGCTGAACTCCTGGCTGACCAGCAGCACCGCCAGCACCAGCATCATCCAGCCCGCCGGGCCGCAGGCCATCGCCACCAGCTGGCTCGTGGTGGTCTCGGCCAGCGGCTGCAGGGCCCGGCCACCGGCGAAGGCCGCCATGGCGAACAGACCCCCCGCCGCCACGGCCCGCTGGCTGCGGGTGCCGGTCAGGGTGCGCGCCTCGACGAGCACGGCCCGTCCCAGGCTGGGGCCGGCCTGGTGGACGGCGGGATCGGTGTATGGGCGGGATTCCATGATGGTCATCGGACTGCTCCCATGGTCGGGGCGGGCTGCTGGGGGTTGTTGGGCGCACGATCTGCACCCGAGGTGAGGCGGAAGTACTGCTCCTCCAGGTCGGGCACGTCGGCGACGGCCGAGGTGGCCAGCACCTGCCCGTCGCCGATCATCACGACGGTCTGGGCCAGGCGGGAGACGTCGTGCAGCTGGTGGCTGCTCAGCAGCACCGCACAACCCCGCTGTGCCCGGGAGCGCAAGAGTTCGGCGAGCCAACGCTGGCCCTGCGGGTCGAGCCCATTGGTGGGCTCGTCGAGCACCAGGGCCGACGGGTCGGCCAGCAGCGCCCGGGCGATGCCGAGGCGCTGGCGCATGCCCAGCGAGTACTGCCCGACGCGGCGACGGGCCTCTGCCGTCGTCAGCCCCACCTCGTCGAGCACCTGCGCGACGCGATCCCCGGAAAGCCCCTGGGCCAGGGCGGACAGCCGCAGCGTCTCCAGGCCGGTGCGGCCGGGGTGGAAGGACTCGGTGCCCAGCAGCACGCCGAGCGTGGCTCCGGGGCAGGGCAGGTCACGGTAGGGGTGGCCGGTGACGGTGGCCGTCCCGGCATCGGCGTGCACCAGCCCGGCCAGGATGCGCAGGCAGGTGGACTTGCCGGCCCCGTTGGGGCCGAGGAAGCCGACGATGCGGCCCGCGGGGACGTCGAAGGACACCCCCTGCAGCGCCTGTACTGCGCCGAAGCGCTTGGTGAGGTTCTCGATCTCGATCATGGGTCCAGCCCACGCCAGCCGGCCGGGTCGCCGCCTCGGGCAGAAGGCCGCCGTCGCATAGTCCTTCGGGGACCGGCAGCTGGCCCATCGGCTGCCCGGCTGGCCCATCGGCCATCTGGGCAGTGCACCCGGTGGCTGTGAGACTGGAGGGGTGCCCGACGACTCCTCCCCCGCCACCGCACCCGCTCGACGACTGACCGGGCTGCAGTGGCTGGTGGCCCTGCTGGGTACCGCCTACTACCTGTCACCGCTGCTGGCCCCCCGGGCGCGCGGGCACCTGGATCCGTGGTTGGTCACCCCGCTGATGGGCGGGGCGCTGGCCTCGCTGCTGCTGGTGGCCCTCCCGATGCGCCGGCACCCACTCGTCCTGGCAGCGATGGCGGCGCTCTGGCCCGTCAGCGCCGCCGTCTTCGGCGCCGCGCTGGTGGCGCAGGAGGAGCTGGCCCGCACCCGCCGCCGCCCCGTCGGACTGGCCACCGCCGCCCTGCTGTGCGCTGCCAAGGTGCTGGGGGTGCCGCTGTGGGCGGCACTGGGCCAGCCACCCGGTCAGGCGGCCTGGGTGGAGGTGACCATCTCGTGCATCGGCATCGGGGTGGCGACCTTGGTCGGCTGGCTGCGCCAGGCCACCCGCCAGGCCGAGGCCGCCCGGGCCGTCGCCAGCACCGCCCGGCAGGAGAGCTTCGAGGCACGCCTGGAGCAGGCACGCCTGGCCGAGCGGGAACGCATCGCCCGCGAGATGCACGACGTGGTGGCCCACCGCATCTCGCTCGTCGCCCTGCACTCCGGCGCGCTCTCCCACCGGCTGCGCGAGTCCGACGCCGAGAGCGCCGAACTCGCCGGCCTGATCCAGACCAATGCCAAGGCCTCGCTGGTGGAGCTGCGCAGCATGCTCGCCACCCTGCGGGGCAGCCAGGACTCCCCCGAACCGCCCCAGCCCACCCTCACCGGGCTCCGGTGCCTCGTCGCCGAGGCCGCCGAGGCCGGGCAGCAGGTGCACCTCGAGGTGGACGCTCCCCTCGTGGAGATCCCCGAACCCGTTTCCCGCAACGCCTTTCGCATCATCCAGGAGGGCATCACCAATGCCCGACGTCATGCCCCCGGCGCCCCCACCGTCGTGCAGGTGCAACAGCGTGACGGCTGGCTGCGGCTGCGCGTGGCCAACCCGCTGGCCGACCTCGCCGCCCCCGACCGCTCAGGTTCCGGCCTCGGCCTGGTGGGGGTGGCCGAACGCGTCGAACAGCTCGGTGGTGAGCTGGTCCACGGCAGCGACGGGGCACAATTCGTGCTGGAAGCCAGGGTGCCACTGGCCACACCCCACCAGGAGACCGCATGAGACAGCAGGAGCAGCGCCTGAGGATCGCACTGGTCGACGACGACCCGATGGTCCGCACCGGGTTGGGCTACATCTTGCGCGGCGAGCCCGACATGGAGGTGGCCTGGCAGGCGGGCGACGGCGGCGAGGCCCTGCGCCTGCTGGCCGACGAGCCGGTCGACGTCATCCTGCTCGACATCCGGATGGCCGGGACCGACGGCCTGGCGACCATGGAGGCGCTGGCCCACCTGCCCGGGCGCCCGCGGGTGCTGATGCTGACCACTTTCAACACCGACGACTACGTGGTGCGGGCCCTGCGGCTGGGGGCCGACGGCTTCCTGCTCAAGGACGCCGACCCTGCCGAGCTGCTCGAGGCCATCCGTCGCGTCCAGCAGGGCCAGACGGTGCTCTCGCCCGAGGTCACCCGCACCCTGGTCACGGTGGCCACTGAGTCCAGCGGTCCGGGTGCCGCGACGGTGGCCGCCCAGCAGGCGATGGCCCGGCTCACCAGCCGTGAGCGCGAGGTGGCGGCGCTGGTGGCCGAGGGCCTGACCAACAGCCAGATCTCGACGCGGATGAACCTCAGCCTGGCCTCCGTGAAGGCCCACCTGACCAGCACCTTCACCAAGCTGGGAGTTGACAACCGGGTCTCGGTGGCGATGATCGTGCGCGACGCCGGGTGAGGTTCAGACCAACGGCTGGCACCTGGGGCACCACCAGCTCAGGCGTTCCTGGGTGAGCGGACCGTATTCCTCGCACTGGATCCGGCTGCGGCAGCGGGGGCAGGGCTTGCCGGCGCGGTTGTAGACCCAGCGGCCGTCCCGGTTCGAGGCGGTGGGGACGCGAGTGACCTTGCTGGCCTCCAGCAGCCGCTGCGCGGTGCGCACCACACCCAGCAGGTCGCCCACCTGACCGACCGGGGTGCGTGGGTTCACCCGCTGGTGGAAGAGGCTCTCGGCCCGGTAGATGGTGCCGATGCCGGCCAGGTTGCGCTGGTCGAGCAATGCCTCGCCGATGGTGCGGCCGGGCTCGCGCAGCAGGTTGGCGACGGCCAGCTCCTCGTCCCAGTCGGGGCCGAGCAGGTCTGGGCCCAGGTGGCCAATCACCTCGTGCTCGTGGTCGGTGCGCACCAGTTCCACCAGCCCGAGCCGCAGGCCCGCCGCTTGGTGGGTCTCGGTGACCAGCAGGGCCCGCACCTGGTGGGCGGGGCCGGGGGTGCGGTCATCGGCCCCCACGATGCGCCAGGTGCCGTCCATCCTGAGGTGGGTGTGGATGGTCCAGCCACCCTCGATGCGGGTGAGCTGGTGCTTGCCGCGGGGCACCACCTCGAGCACGCTCCGGCCGGCGAGGTCTGCGGTGGCCGCGGCGGGGACCCGCAGCTCGGCACGCGTCAGGACCTGGCCGGCCAGCGCGGTGTGCAACTTGGCGCAGGAGCGGGCGACGGAATCACCTTCGGGCATGGTCCCATCCTGCCCTGCGCCGCGCTCCCGCTGCTGAGAATGCGGCTGTCACGGCGCACGACACGTTCAAATGTCATCCGTGGCCGTATGTGCTGCAATCTCTGCACGCCGTGGCCTATCTCAGTGCGCCGCGGCGCCGAAGAAGGCCAGCATCCGATCCTGGGCCGCCTCCAGCGCCGGGTCCACGGCCACACCCTCGGCGAGCGTGAACTCCACGGTCACCCGACGGCTCCCGGCGCGGGTCACCACCCGCCGACGGAAGCTGCCGATGTCCAGCCCGTCACGGATCAGCAGGCCCCAGCCGGCCTCTGCCGCGCTCAGGTGCAGCTCACCCAACCGGTGCCCCGGAAGCCGGGGGAAGCGAGGGTGGTCATGGCAGAGCCACGCCTCGTCGAAGGTGGGCAGCAGGTGAACCCCGTCCAGCCCTGGCATCGGGGCATCCGGCTGCCGCCACAGCTCCACGCCGTCCACGGTGCCGGTCTCGAAGCCGCCGCTGGCCAGGCCGCGCGCGCCTCGGTGCGGGTGATGTTGCTCCAGCGCTGCAGGTCGCGCAGGCTCGTGGGGCCGTGGCCAGCGACGAAGCGGTGCACCAGGCGGGTGGCGGCCTCCTGGCGGGGCAGGGGCGGTGAGGGAGGAACCACGTCATCGAGCAGCACATAGGTGTGCTCGTCACCGGCCAGCGGGCCCGAGCAGACCAGGGCGCTGGCCTCGGCCATCATCAGCTGGTGGGCGACGGTCTGGTTCGGCTGCGGTGACGAGGCGGGCACCGGCAGCACGGGCTGCACCTGGCGCCGGGTCAGGGGTCCGTCGGCCAGCGCTCGGCGCAGCACCTCCTGGGTCTGGGCCCAGAGCTCCTCGTCGATGCCCAGCTGCCGCTGGCGTGCCCGGTTGCCGGTGATGATCCTGGGACCGGTGAGCTCGAGCAGCCAGCGGATGTCCTCGCGGTGCACGTAATGCCAGGTGGGGCGCAGCACATGGGTGCGCAGCACCTGGCCGGAGTCGATCGCTGCCCGCACCGCAGACTCGTCCGCCCCGGCACGCACCCCCAGCGACCAGCGCGACAGCGGCGGGTCCTGCGCCTGGACGGCGAGCGAGTCGCGCACCACGGTGGCGACGTCAGGGGCGGGACGGTCGAGGTGCTGGGCGGCCAGGCGGAGCCCCAGGACGGCACACAGGTCCTCGGGGATGGCCGGGATGGGAGTCATGGTCTGCCAGAATCCCATCGCCGGCGCGCGTGGCGTCAGGTTTCACGTGCAACGGTGCCTACTGGGCGCGCCCGGCCCCTCGGCGGTAGCGGGCGGGGGTGAGGCGGCGGCGGCGCACGACGGCCAGCAGGCCCACGCACACGGCCACCATCCACAGCAGCAGCAGGCTTCCGACGGGTCCGACGCCGACCGGGGCGTCGGCCACCACGGCCCGCACCCCGTCGAGGGCCGGGGCCAGGGGGCTGGCGCCGTGCACCGCCGAGAACCAGCCCGGCACGGCGGAGACCATGCCGACGGCGCCGGTGACGGTGGCCAGGACGATCGCGATGCCGCGGCCGATCCCGCCGAGCCAGGCGGCCAGCGCATGGTTCACGGCGGTGAAGGTCAGGCCGATCAGTACCAGGAAGCCGGTCAGGGCCAGGCCCCGGCCGAGCCCGAGGTCGAGCACCACGGCGCCGAGCACGCCGAGCAGCACGCCCTGGGCCAGGGCGACGATCGCGCCGGGCAGCATGGTGGCGGCGGCGAGCTGCCAGCTGGGCCGCGAGCTGGTCAGCACGCGGGAGGCGACGGGCCGCACGAGCAGCCAGGTGGCGATCGAGCCGAGCCAGGCGGCGAGCACCAGCAGCAGGCTGGTGAGCTGGCTGAGCGGGGTGGCGACGATCCCTGAATCGCTGGCCACCGGGGTGGCGACGACCTTCGACAGCGTCTCGCGCTGCTTCTGGGAGTAGCTGGGCACCTGGCTGGCACCGTCGCTCACCTTCTGCGCGAAGGTGCGGGTGCCGGTGGCGAGCTGGTCGGTGCCGGCGGCGAGCTGTCCGAGCCCTCCGGCGAGGCTCTGCACGCCTTGGTTGGCCTGGCTGACGCCGTCGGTGTACTTGGCGACTCCGGAGGTGTACTCGTCGAGTCCGCTGGCGAGCGTCCAGGCGCCCGACGACAGTTCGGCACCGCCGCTCTTGAGTTGCTGTGACTGGCTGGCCAAGGTGTCGGCGCCGTCGGACAGCTTCGTGACGCCGGCCTTCAGCTGCGCGGTCTGGGCGGCGATCTGCTTGGGCAGTTCGTCGACCAGGGTGGTGATCCCGCCGGAGAGCTGGCCGGCACCCGCGGCCAGCGCGGCGGCGCCGGAGCGCAGGCTCTGGCCGGTCTTGGCGTCCTTGGTGTCGAGGGCTGCGGCGGCGGTGCCGGCCCCAGCCCGGAAGCCGCCGGTGAAGACGGGCTGGGCGGCCTCCTGCACGCGGGGGCAGACGGTCTGGGCGATCTCGCGGGTCAGTTCCGGGTCGTTGACGAGCTGGTCGAGCTGCTCGGCGACGGGGGTCTGGGCGGCCTCCAGCACGGCCTTCTTCTGTTCCGGGGTCAGCTGCACCTCGGCGGGCATCTGGTCGAGGGCCCGGCCGAGCTGGGCGACGAGCTCGGTCTGCTGGGCGTCGACGGCGCCGGTGTCGATGCCGCGCATGGCCTGGGCCACCTGGGCGGCGCACTGGCCTCCGAACTGCTGGCTGTAGGCCTGCAGCACCTGCGGCGGGACGGCGGCGGTTCCGTCGCGCCAGGCGACGAGCTGGCGGTGGTAGGTGTCGAGGCCCGTGGAGAGCCCGGTGGCCCCGCCGGCCACCTGGGCGGCGCCGGTCTTGAGCTGACCCAGCTGGGCGAGGTCGCCGCTGGCGCCGGCCCGGGCGAGGCCGGACTCGAGCTGGTTGATGCCGCCGGCGAGCTGGCCGATCCCGTCGACGACCTTGCCGGTGCCGTCGGTGTACTGGGTGATGCCGCCGGCGAGTTCGGAGGCACCGCTGGCGAGCTTGTCGCCGCCGGTGACCAGTGCGGTGCCGTTGCGGTCGAGTTCGCCCATGCCGCGGCCGAGCTCCCCGACGCCTGTGGCGGCCTTGTCGGCTCCGTCTGCCAGCTCCTCGGCGCCGTCGGCGAGCTGTCCGGCGCCCTTGCCGATGGTGGTGACCTGCTGGCCCATCTGGTTGAAGCCGACGTAGATCTTGTCGAGGTAGCCGCTGGTCAGCATGGCATTGGTGGACTGGGCGGCGAGCTGGGCCACCTGCCGGGCGATCTGGGCGTCCTCGACGGGCGAGGCCGGGGAGGTCTGGACGTCGATGGTGGCCTGCTGGGCGTTGTCGGCGTCGCTGACGCTGGTGGCCGCCCTGGAGAAGCCTTCGGGGATGGTGACGACGGCCGCGTACTCGCCGCTGGCCAGGCCGGCCGCGGCGTCGGCGGGGTCGCTGAGCTTCCAGGTGATGTTCTTGGCGGGCTTGGCGACGATCTCGGCGGCGAGCTGGCGGCCGAGCGGCACCGGCTGGCCGTTGACCTCGACGGCCTTGTCGCTGTTGACGACGGCGGCGGTGACCTGGCCGAGCCGGTCGTCGCGGCCGTGGGCGGCGCCGAGCAGCAGGCCGGCGAGCAGGACGGGAACGAGCACCAGGGCCAGCAGTTTCCAGCCGGCCAGTGGGCGGCGCGATCCGGTGTGCTCCACGTGGAAGAGGGAGGGGGTCATGGCGGTTCTCACAGGCTCTCGTGGATGGTGGTCACGTCGGTGCTGGTGCCGGCCAGGGCATGGCGCGGGACGGGGTCCGGGGATCCGGTGCGGCCGTCGCGCAGCAGGATCGTGCGGTCGGGTTGCCAGCTGGCGATGGCCTCCCGGTCGTGGACGCCGAGCACGAAGGCGGGGGCGTCGCCGGCGGCGATGGTGCGACGCAGGGCCTCCAGGTCGGGGCCGGCGAGCCGGTCGGCGTCGTCGACGAGCACCAGGCGCGGGTGACGGGCCAGTGCTGCGGGCAGGTCGTGGGACAGTCCGGAGCGGTTGGTGGCGTCCAGCACGGCGGTGGCCTGGCGCACGTCGGCGGCGCGTTCGGGCAGCAGCCAGCCGGCGACGCGGGCCCGTCCGGAGCTGGCCTCCAGCCGTCCGGCCAGCGCCAGCAGCAGGGCCCGCCGGGGGTAGTCGTCGCCCTGGACGACGGCCACCTGGCCGGGCTCCAGGTGCAGGCTGACCGGCCCGAAGATCCCGTCGACGGCGAGCTGTTCGGTGTGCAGGGCCTCGGGGTGGGTGCCGCCGGGGCCGGGGGGCGTGGGCCAGTCGGCGAGTTCGAGTTCGCGGTGCAGGCCCTCGCCCTCGACGTCGAGCACGGGCAGCAGCCGGTCGAGCCAGCCGGGCAGCCACCAGGCGCGAGAGCCGAGCAGCTGCAGCACGGCGGGCACCAGGGTCATCCGCACGATGAAGGCGTCGACGGCCACGCCGACGGCCAGGCCGAAGGCGATCTGCTTGATCGGTCCCATTCCTTCGGGGACGAAGAAGGCGAAGACGCTGAACATGATGACGGCGGCGGCGGTGACCACGACGGCGGAGTTGGCGAAGCCGGTGTGCACGGCCTGGCGGGCCAGGCGGTCGCGCAGGGCACGGTTCTCGGCGGCCTCGGGGTGCGCGCGCAGCGAGTGGACGTAGTCCTCGCGCATCCGGCTGACCAGGAAGACCTCATAGTCCATGGCCAGGCCGAACAGGATGCCCATGATGATGATCGGCATGAAGCTGATGATCGGGGCGGGGCGCTCCAGGTTGATGATGGCGGCGCCGATGCCCTCGTTGAAGACCAGCTGGGTGGCGCCGAAGGCCGCACCGACGCTCAGGGCGTAGCCGAGCGTCGCCTTGAGCGGCACCCAGACGGAGCGGAAGACCATCATCAGCAGCACCGTGGACAGGCCGACGACGAAGATGCCGAAGGGCAGCAGGGCGCGGGCCAGGCGCTGGGAGACGTCGATCTGGATGGCGGTGGAGCCGGTGACGGCGGTCTCGGTGTCGAGTTCGTCGGCCCAGGCGTCGTGCTGGTCGACCAGGCGCTGCACGAGGTCTGCGGTGGCGGGGTCCTCGGGGGCGGTGGTGGGCACCACCTGCACGAAGCCGGTGTCGGCATTGCGGTTGGGGGTGGCGATCAGGACGCTGGCGACGCCGGGGGTGTCCTCGATGTCGGCCTGGAGCCGTTTCATCACGCCCATCGGGTCGTTGCTGCCCAGGATGTCGGCGGTGACGATCAGTGGGCCGTTGTAGCCGACGCCGAAGTGTTCGCCGATCAGGTCATAGGTGGTGCGGGCGGGTTTGTGCTCCTCTTGCTGGCCGGCATTGGGCAGGCTCATCTGCAGGTTGGCGGCGGGCAGGCTGAGGGCTCCCAGCAGCAGGACGATGACGGCGACGGTCAGGGCCGGCAGCCTGGTCGCGGCAGCCACCCAGCGCTGGTAGATGCTGCGGCGCACGGTCGGGCGGGCCTTGCGGGGGCGGGGCCGCAGCCGCTCCCCCATCAGTCCCATGAGCGCGGGCAGCAGGGTGAGGGCGATGACCACGGCCAGGGCGACGGCGATGGCGGCGAAGACGCCCATCACCGTGAGGAAGGGGATGTTGGCCAGCGCCAGCCCGACCAGGGCGATGCAGACGGTCAGCCCGGCGAAGACGACGGCCGAGCCGCTGGTGGCCACGGCGCGGGCGGTGGACTCCTCGACGTCCATCGGGGCGGCGCCGTCCTGGGGGCGCAGCTGTTCGCGGTGGCGGCTGAGGATGAACAGGGCGTAGTCGATGCCGACGGCCAGGCCGAGCATGACGGCGAGCATCGGGGTGGTGGAGCTGACCTTGGCCAGTCCGGCGCTGATGGTGAGCAGGAAGAGCGAGAGGGCGACGCCGATGACGGCGGTGACCAGGGGCAGGCCGGCGGCCAGCAGCGAGCCGAGGGTGACGAAGAGCACCACGAGGGCGATCAGGACGCCGAGCACCTCGGTGATGCTCATGCCGGGCACCTCGATGCTGAAGGCCTGGCCGCCCATGGAGACCTGGCTTCCCTGCGGGAGTTCGGATTCGGCCTTCTCGGCGAGGGCGACGAGCCGGCCGCGGTCGGCGTCGGTGAGGTCCTGCATCTCGCCGCGGAGCTGGAGCTGGATGAGGGCGGCGCGGCGGTCCTTGCTGATCATGCCGGTGGGGATCTCGGCATAGGGGTCGGCGACGCTGGTGACCAGCGGGTCCTTGGCCATCTCGTCGACGACCTGCTGGATCTCGCGCCTGGTCTCGGTCTGGTCGACCGATCCTCCGGGGGGCATGACGACGATCGCCTCGGCGGTGAGGGCGGCGGCTTCGGGGAAGGTGAGGCGCAGCTGGTCGAGGGCCACCTGGGAGGGGGCGCCGGGGATGGTGAACTCGTCGCTGTACTGGGCTCCCGAGAGCCCGGCCAGTGCGCTGCACAGTGCCAGCACCGCCAGCCAGATGGCGATCACGCGCCGGGCGTGGCGGTGGCAGGCGCGGCCGAGCCGGTACAGGAAGGAGGACATCTTGCTCCCGGGATGGTGCACGGATGGATACACATCCGTATCCGATACGGCACTGTACTCGATACGGTACTGTATCCAAAGTCCGATCCCGGACCCGCACCCGAAGGGGGACCTCGTGACCACCCACAGCCCGGAGGGCCCTCGATCGGCCCGCCGAGAGGCCACCCGCAGTCGCCTGATCGAGGCCGCCGTCGGCGTCATCGCGCGCAAGGGGGTGCTCGGCGCCAGCGTCGAGGAGATCTGCGAGGCGGCTGGCTTCACCCGCGGGGCCTTCTACTCCAACTTCGAGAGCAAGGATGCGCTGTGCATCGCCCTGCTCGACGCCCAGTGCCAGCGCCACCTGGCCGCCGCGCGCGAGGCAGTGGCGCGGATGGACCACGACCACGAGCTCGAGCGCCGCATCAATGACGCGCTCGAGGTTTTCGTCGCCGTCAGCGGTCAGGGCGCCGACGACGTGCTGGTCACCAGCGAGCTGCGCCTCTATGCCGCCCGCGAGCCCGCCCTGCGGGAGGCCTTCACCGCCTACCAGGCCCGGATCACCCCGCTCTTCGCCACCTTGATCGAGGACGGACTGGCGGCGGCCGGGCTGCGCCTGACCGTCGGGATCGACGAGGCACTGAGCCTGCTGCACGCCGTCCACGACCAGACCAGCCTCGACCAGCTGGTCGCCGGCGCCGAGCCCGGTTCGGGACGCACCGCGCAGCTGCTCGGCCAGGTGCTGCGCGCCTTCATCACCCCAGCCTGAGTGCCACCGCAGGGGTGCACGAGAAGATCTCGGAAGATCCGGTCCCCCCAGGGGACCGGATCTTCCGAGATCATTCCCTGGTGGCCGCCCGGCGCCTCGACAGGCTCGGCACCCGTGTCCTCATGACGCCCGAGCCCGTCGAGGGGATGCTCAGTACCCGATCCCCTCCAGGTACTTCCGCGAGTCGGCCAGGCAGTCGAAGGGATCGCGGCCGTAGGTGAGGTCCTGCTCGATGAAGAAGTACTCAGCACCGGCCTCCAGGCTGGCGGGCAGCAGCTCGGGCCAGTTCATGTTGCCCTGGCCCACCTCGGCGAACTCGATGATGTTGACGAACATGTCATAGCCCTTCTTCATCTCGCCGGCCGTCATCAGGTCGAGGGCCTCCTGGGGCAGGGCACCGACCCGGTAGTCCTTGACATGGATCAGCTTGCACACGCCCGAGTAGGCCTTGAGCATGTCGAGCGGGGCCATGCCGCCGCGCTGCACCCAGTGCAGGTCCACCTCGAAGCCCAGGTCGGGGGCGACGCGACGCACGATGTCGAACATGCGCTCCCCGTCGAACTTGGCCAGGTCGACGTGGTGGTTGTGGTAGCACAGCGCGATCCCCTCGGCCTTCAGCCGGGCCGCGTAGGGCTGCACCTCCGCCGCCCACTGCTCACAGGCCTGCTTGGAGACCATCGCGGTGAAGGGCATCATGCCGATACGCAGGAAGCGGCAGTCGAGACGCCGGCAGTCGGCAACGATCTTGTCGAAGTCCTCGGCCAGGGTGTCCATCGGCATCGGGCCGGGGTGCAGGCCCACCGAGAGGGCACCCACCTCGATGCCGAGCTCCTTGACGCCCCGCTCCAGCGCGGCGGTGTTGGCCTCGTCCATCGGGATCTGCGAGACCTCCACGGCCTTCAGGTCCAGCTCCGCGATCTTCTCGAGCACGGGCCACATGCCCATCTCGGAGACCTTGTCCTTCAGCATCATCATCTGCACGCCGAGCGTTGCCATCGTCAGTTCCTCTCCTCGAACTTGCCCTCTTCGCGGATCCGCTTGTTCAGCTCCTCCAGGTAGCGGGCCTCGTCGAAGTCGACCAGGCTGACCTCCTCGCCGGTCCAGGCCGACAGGTGGATGCCATTGGCCAGGCGCACGCCGTGGATGCCGTCGCCACCGGGGGCCAGCAGCTCTTCGCCGTCGAGCACGGCGGCGGCGAAGTTGCGCAGCACCTCGCGGTGCTGCTCGCCCCAGACCGAGCCGTAGTCCTTGGTCTCGGTGGTCATCACGTCGGACAGGTCGAGCTGGCCCTTGAAGAGCTTTCCGACCTCCTCCATGCTCATGGCCTTGCTGTACTCCTGTTCGGGCTGCGAGAGACGGGTGATGGTGACCTTCTTCGAGTCCTCGACGACGACCTTGCCCTTGTCGCACAGGATCTCGAGGCGGTCGGTGCCGATCATGTCGTGGGTGCAGGTGGTGAAGGTGCCGGTGGCACCCTCGCCGAAGTCCACCAGGGCGGTCACCTCGTCCTCGACGACGATGTCGCGGCGGAAGCCGAAGCTGGCCTTGGCGACCACGCTCTTCGGCACGCCGCAGATCCACTGCCACAGGTCGAGCTGGTGGGGTGCCTGGTTCACCAGGACGCCACCGCCCTCGCCGCCCCAGGTGGCGCGCCAGTCGGACTGCTCGTAGTAGCCCTGGGGACGCCACCAGGTGGTGATGATCCACGAGCTGTGGCGCAGCGCGCCGAGCTCACCGGAGTCCAGCAGCGCCTTGAGGTCCTTGTAGAGCGGGTTGGTGCGCTGGTTGAAGAAGACGCCGAAGACCAACTCGGGCTTGCCGGCGGCGTAGTCGATCAGTTCACGGGCCTGCTTGGTGTAGACGCCGACGGGCTTCTCGACCAGGGCGTGGATGCCCTTCTCCAGCGCCTTGATGCCCATCTCGGGGTGCAGGTAGTGCGGCACGGTGGTGACCACGGCGTCGACCAGGCCGGAGTCGAGCATCTCGACGTAGTCGGTGAAGAAGGGCACGCCCAGCTCGTCGGCGCGGGCCTTCTTCGACTCGTCGATGTCGGCGATGGCGCCGATGGTCATGTTGGGCACCTGGCCGTCGTGGATGAAGGTGGCGTACATGCCGCCCTCGGCACCGAGGCCGATGATGCCCAGGCGAAGCTGCTTGTCAGTCATGTTCTCTCCTTGCGCGGGATTGGGAAGATCGGGAGTGCGGAATCACTGGTGGCCGACGGACTCGTCGAAGCTCTGCCGGTAGACCTCCTTGAGCATCCGCAGGGATGCCATCGCCTCGCCGGGCCCGATCCAGAAGGGTTCGGGGTCGTCGAGGCGGGAGTGGAAGTCGGCGATGAAGGCCTGGTGCGAGAGCCCCCAGTAGCTGCGTCCGGTGGTGGTGACGACGCGCTCGGCGACGTCGCGGGTGCTGCCGTCGAGCAGGCGCACGTGCAGTCCGCCGGCGACGGTGGCGACGCCCTTGGAGCCGTAGACCTCGAGCTCCACATTGCGGTGCACCGCATTGGTCAGGCTGCCGACGAAGGTGGAGGTGATGCCGCCGGGGTGGGTGAACCAGGCGGTGGCGACGTCCTCGACCTCGCTCACCTCGCCATAGCGCAGGCTGGCGGCCTGGCCCCGGACCTCGACGGGTTCGCCGAAGAGCCACTGCAGCAGGTCGAGGGTGTGGATGGCCTGGTTGATGAGCAGGCCGCCGCCGGCGGTGCTCCATCGGCCGCGCCAGGGCCGTGCCTGGTAGTAGTCGGGCGTGCGGCTCCACACCACCGAGGCATAGGCGCCCTGCACCTCGCCCAGTTCCCCGTCGTCGAGGACTTGTTTGAGGGCCTGGGCGGTGAGGTTGTAGCGGTTCTGGAAGCAGATGCCGAGCTTTGCCGTGCTCGCCTGGGCGGCCTGGACGAGCTGCTGGCCGGCGGCCAGGGTGTTGGCCAGCGGTTTCTCCTGCACGACGTGGATGCCGGCGGCGAGCACGTCGCTGGTCACCTGGGCGTGCTGGTGGTGCGGGGTGGTGACGTGCACGACGTCGGGCCGCAGCTGCTCCAGCAGCTGCTGGTGGTTCTCGAAGACGGGCACGCCGGGGGCGAGGGCTTCGGCCCGGGCGCGTCCGTCGGCTTCGGTGTCGGCGATGCCGAGCAGGTCGATGCCCAGTTCCTGGAAGGCCTCCAGGTGGACGACGCTGACGTCGCCGCAGCCGACCAGTGCCGCGGTGGTCACTGGAAGTCGACTCCCTCGGCGCGCAGCAGGCCGACCAGGGCGCCGTGTGCCCTGGTCCACAGCTCGGGTCCGCTCATGGCGCCGAACTCGGTGTAGTCGCCCAGGTGGGGTTCGATCGACAGGAAGCCGTCGTAGCCGGACTCGTGCAGGGCGTGCAGGATCTCGGGCACCTGCCCGTCGCCTTCGCCGACGGGGACCACGTCGGGGGTGTTGGCGACGGCATCCTTGAGGTGGATGTAGGCCAGGTGGGGGCGGACCAGCGGGTAGGCCTCGTCGAAGGGCTTGACGCCGCACTGGACGTAGTTGGCGGGGTCGAGGATGGCCTTGAGGTGCTCGGAGCCGACGGACTCGATGATGTCGACGCAGCGGCGCGGGATGTCGCCGTAGATGTCCTTCTCGTTCTCGTGCAGCAGCGTGACGCCGCCGGCCTCGGCCACCTCGGTGATGGCCTTCATGCGGCGGATCACCTCGTCGCGGTGGCTGTCGGGGTCGTCGCCCTCGGGGATGAAGAAGCTGAAGACGCGAATGTTGGTGGTCTCGAAGAAGTGGGCCACCTGGACGGCATGCTTCATGGCCCCCAGGTGCGGTTCGAAGTCGTCGGTGACCTTGATCTTGCCGATCGGGGAGCCGATGGAGCTGACCTTGATGCCGGCTTCGTCGAGCATGGCCTTGGCCTTCTCGCGCTGGGCCTGGTCGAGCAGCAGGATGTTCTGCCCCCAGGCGCTGCGGAACTCGAGGTGGGTGACGCCGAGCTGCTTGAGCAGCTGGAGCTGTTCGCCGAAGTCATCGGCGATCTCGTCGGCAAATCCGGTCAGGGTCCACATGGTGCTCTCCTGTCGTCGCGTCCTGGGCAATGGCCCTGCCGATGCCGCGCTGGCGACGGCTGCGACGGGCCCCCTCACCCTTCGCCGCCACGCTAGGCAGGGGCCGGGTGGCTGGGAACCGGTTGCCATCCTTTGCCCGCCGCGGTCCACCGATCGGCCTGCCGCGTGCACACTGGCCCGGCAGGTGTGAGTCTTGTCACAACGATTGATGGGAGGAGGGGATGGATGCCGCGACGCGATGTGGGCCTGGCGGTGCTGGTGATCCTGGTCTGGGGCGTCAACTTCGTCGCCGCCAAGATGGCCATGGAGAGCTTGCCGCCCCTGTTGATGGCCGCGCTGCGCTTCGTGCTGGTGGCCCTTCCGGCGGTCTTCGTCATTGCCCGGCCCCGCATGGGTTTCTGGCCGGTGCTGGCCTCGGGCCTGACGATGGGCGCGCTGCAGTTCGGACTGCTCTATGTCGGCATGATGCTGGGCATGCCCGCGGGCCTGGCCTCGCTGGTGCTGCAGGTGCAGACCCTGTTCACCGTGGTGATCGCGGCGACGGTGCTGAGCGAGCGGCCCAACCGAATGCAGGTGGCGGGCATCGTGATCGGCCTGGTGGGCATGGCGGTGGTGGGGGCGCAGTACCTGGCCGCCGCCCCGGTGCTGCCCTTCCTGCTCACCGTCGGCGCCGCGCTGAGCTGGGCGTGCGGCAATGTGATCACGCGACGCCACCCGCCGCGTACGGGCTTCTCGCTTGTGGTCTGGTCGGCGCTGGTGCCGCCGGTCCCGCTGTTGCTGGCCTCCTTCTGGCTGGAGGGCGGCCCTGCCAGTGCACTGGCCGCGATCCAGCACGTGAGCCTGCGCTCGCTGGGCGGCTTGGCCTTCATCGCCTATGGCGCCTCGATGTTCGGCTATGGCATCTGGAATCTGTTGTTGAGCAGGCACTCGGCGGCGAGCGTCGCCCCATGGTCGATGTTCGTCCCGGTGATCGGGGCCGGGGCGGCCTGGCTCTACGACGGTGAGCTCCCCACGCCGCTGGGTATCCTCGGGGCTGCGATCACGGTGACTGGCGTGCTGCTGGCGCTGGGGGTGGGCAACCGGGTGCTGCGGCGCCGCGCCAACCCTCCCGTGCCGACGCCCCACAGCGAACCGCCCGGTCTGTGAGGAGCTGACGACCCGAACTCTTGGTCTGACCACATGGCCCCTCATCCGCCACTTCAGCCAGCACTCGCCGTGCGGGGCCTGCGGCGACTACCGTGGCGCGGGTGAACATGGAGAAAGTGGTCTTCGGCTTTTTCGTCCTGATGTCCGCCACGTTGAACTTCGGCTTCTTCATCGGCGACATGGGCAATCCGCAGCTGCACAATGTCTACGAGCTGTATGCCGCCGTGGTGGTGAACCTGATCGCCACCGTGCTCAAGTTCGGTGACCGCACCCAGATCGGCGCGGTCCACCTGGCCACCTCGCTGGTGGCAGTGATCCAGCTGGTCCTGGCGGCGGGCGTCTACATCTGGGTGACCCAGGCCTCCGAGGCCGGGCTGACGGTGGCACACACCTCGTCAGTGGTCTCGCTGTCGGGAGGAGCGCTGCTGGCCAACATGGTCTCGTTGATCCTGCTGGTCATCGAGACCGCCTCCTACCGTCGCCGCTGACCATGGCCCCGATGGTCTCTCGGCCCTGGCACTCCACCCGTCGCCTGCGGCGGGTGGAGGTGGACGTGCCCACCGATGTGCCGTCCACGGAGGCGATCTTCCTGGTGCTGCGCCGGATGCGCTTCCCCCTGATCGTGCTGATCGTGATCTTCTCGATCAGTTCGCTGGGCCTGAGCCTCATCCCTGGCGTCGACTCCGAGGGCAATGCCTGGCACATGAGCCTGTTCGATGCCTTCTACTTCATCAGCTACACGGCGATGACGATCGGCTACGGCGAGCTGAACTACACCTTCACCAGCGCCCAGCGCATGTGGGTGACCCTGACGATCTATGCCTCGGTGGTGGCCTGGGCCTATGTCTTCGGCTCGCTCTTCGCGCTGCTGCAGGAACCGGCCTTCCGCAATGCGGTGAACCTGCAACGCTTCCGCAGCAAGGTCAAGGGCATCCACGAACCCTTCCTGCTGCTGGCCGGTTACGGTCAGGCCGGCCGCACCCTGGCCATGGCGCTGGACACGGCCGGACGGCGGCTGGTGGTGGTCGACGAGGATCCCGAGCGGATCGACGTGCTCACCACCGACCAGTTGACCGGTGACGTGCCTGCCATCCAGGGTGACCCGCGCAATCCTGCCCTGCTGGGCCTGGCGGGGCTGGGCCATCCGATGTGCGAGGGGGTGATCGCGATGACCGACAAGGACGAGATGAACCTGGCGGTGGTGATGTCGGCCGATCTGCTGCGCCCCGAGGTGCCGGTGATCACCCGCTGTTCCGAACGGTCCAACATGGCGCGGATGCTCGACTTCTCCCCCCAGGCGGTAATCAATCCCTTCGACCGCTACGGCGCCTATCTGGTGATGGCACTGAACCGGCCGGCCACCCACCAGCTGAGCTCCTGGCTGATGAGCGAGCCGGGCACCGAGATGCCGCCATTGCACGAGGAACTGGCCAATGGCCGGTGGATGGTCAGCGCCGACGGCCGTTTTGGCCGCGAGGTGGCACTGGACCTGCGCTCGGCCGGGCTCGAGGTGGAGGAGGTCTCCCCCGAGGACGGCATGCCCGACTTCACGGGCATCGTCGGCTTCGTGGCAGGCGTGGAGAGCGACACCACCAACCTGTCGATGGCCGCCCATGCCCGTCTGGTGAACCCCGAGATGTACCTCTCGGTGCGGCAGAAGTCGATCCACACCACCAGCCTGCTGCGCGCCTTCGAACCCGACAGCGTCTTCATCGCCACCGACCTGGTGGCCCTGGAGACCCTGGCCCGGCTGGAGTCCCCGCTCTACTGGGGTTTCGTCGAGGACCTGCAGCTGCTGGACAACGAGGAGGCGCTCGAGGTGCGACAGCGCATCACCGACCGGGTGGGCGAGAGCTGCCCGATCCCGCGACTGATGACGGTGCTGCCGCACGAAGCGCCGGCGGTCTGCCGCTGGCTGGACCGCGGTCACGAGGTGAGCATCGCCGACCTGCTGCGCGATCCGGACGACCGGGACCACCCCATCAGCGTCTTTCCCTACATGCACAAGCGTGGCGACGAGATCACCTACCTGCCCGACCCGCAGACCCCGCTGCGCAAGGGCGACCAGGTCGGCCTGCTGGGACGCGATCGCGGCCTGAGCCAGCTGGACGCCATCGCCTACTCCGATGCCTCGGTGGAGTACCTGTGCACCGCGCGCGCGGTGCCCGACACCTGGTTCTGGCGGGTCATCACCGGACGCAACAACGACTGAGCGATCTCCTGCGCGCCCGTCCTGTGGGCGGCGATGATGCGTCCACAGCCGGCTCATGGCACAGTGCCTACTCTGTGCATTCCGGCTTCGTCTTCGACTCGCGGTGGAAGCCGAGCGCCATGGATGCCCGCTTCAACCGCGCACCAACAATGCCAGCGACGCCAGCCTGGTCCTGACCACCACCACCGACGGCCGGGCCGGGGCGGTGGTCAGTGCCGGCTGCAGCCTGGGCCCCGTTGCTCCGGTTCGTCCCGTTTTCCACGGAAAACGCCGGGGCAACAGGCGTAGTGTGGGTGCCATGTGCGAGTACTGCGGATGCCGTTCCATCGAGCTCATCGGTCGTTTCACCGAGGAGCACTACAGCGTCATCGACCGGCTGGGGGACCTCGGCCGCGCCGTCGCGACCGGAGACCTCGACACGGTGGGCCATGCCGGGGTCGAGCTGGCCAACCTGCTGTGGCCCCACACGAAGGCCGAGGAGGCCGGGCTCTTCCACGAGATGCGCAAGGACGAGGACTTCACCGAGACCATCGACTCGCTGTGCGGCGAGCACGCCAGCCTCGACGACCAGCTGGAGCGCGTGCTCGACGGGAACCTCGAGGAGTACCCTGCCTTCGAGAAGGCGCTGCGCAACCACATCGACCACGAGGAGAACGGCCTGTTTCCCGCGGCGGCGGTGAGCATCGACGGTGACACCTGGGAGACCATCAACCAGCTCACCCACGACTACGACTATGCTGCCGGCATCGAGCACGCCCACGGCGAGCACGGCCAGGGGTTGGGAGAGCGAGCCCACGCCCACTGAGCCCCCGCCAGCCGGCCACTCCCCTCGACGCAGGCGGAAACACACCCGAAACATCGGCTCGCTATGCTCTGCAGGTGGTTCGGGGCCGAGCGCCGCGGCCACATTTCTTTTGCGGACAGGGGAAGACATGCACAAGATCGGTTTCGACCGCGACAAGTACCTAGCAATGCAGTCCGAGCACATCGAGGAGCGGCGCCAGCAGTTCGGCGGCAAGCTCTACCTCGAGTTCGGCGGCAAGCTCTTCGACGACATGCACGCCTCGCGGGTCCTGCCGGGATTCACCCCCGACAACAAGATCGAGATGCTCAGGACCTTGGCCGACGAGTCCGAGGTGGTCATCGCCGTCAGCGCCGCAGACCTGGCCCGCAACAAGGTGCGGGCCGATCTGGGCATCACCTACGAGGACGACGTGCTGCGCCTGGTCGACGCCTTCCGCAGCTACGGGCTGCTGGTCTGCAGCATCGTGATCACCCAGATGAGCGAGGACAACCGCCAGGCCAAGGCCTTCAAGCGCAAGCTGGAGAAGCTGGGCCTCAAGGTCTACCGCCACTACCCGATCAAGGGCTACCCCAATGACGTCGCCCACGTGGTCAGCGATGCCGGCTACGGGAAGAACGAGTACGTCGAGACCACCCGCGACCTGGTCGTCGTGACCGCTCCCGGCCCCGGCAGCGGCAAGATGGCCACCTGCCTGAGCCAGCTCTTCCACGACCACAAGCGCGGGATCAGCTCCGGCTATGCCAAGTTCGAAACCTTCCCGATCTGGAACCTGCCGCTGGACCACCCGGTCAACATCGCCTACGAGGCCGCCACCGCCGACCTCGACGACGTGAACATGATCGATCCCTACCACCTGGCCGCCTATGGCGAGCAGTGCGTCAACTACAACCGCGACGTGGAGGTCTTCCCGGTCCTCACCCGCCTGTTCGAGACGATCCTGGGCAGCTCGCCATACAAGTCGCCCACCGACATGGGCGTCAACATGGCCGGGCACTGCATCAGCGACGACGAGGTCTGCCGCGAGGCATCCAGGCAGGAGGTGATCCGTCGCTGGTACAAGGCACTGGCCCAGGAGCGCCGCGAGGAGCTGGAACCGGCCCAGTCGGACCGGGTGGCCCTGCTGATGAGTTCGCTGGGGATCGAGGGCACCGACCGCCGAGTAGTGAAGCCGGCCCTGGACCTGGCGAAGAAGACCAAGGCGCCGGCCGCCGCGATCGAGCTGGCCGACGGCACCATCATCACGGGCAAGACCAGCCCGCTGCTGGGCGCCTGCTCGGCGATGCTGCTCAATGCGCTCAAGCACCTGGCCGGGATCGACCCGAAGGTGAACCTGTTGGCGCCGGAGAGCATCGAGCCCATCCAGACGCTCAAGACGCAGCACCTGGGCAGCAAGAACCCACGCCTGCACACCGACGAGGTGCTGATCGCCCTGAGCGTCAGCGCCAATTCCGACGACGATGCCCGCCGGGCGCTGGCCGAGGTGGCCCAGTTGCGCGACTGCGACGTGCACACCTCGACCATCCTCGGCTCGGTGGACGAGGGCATCTTCCGCAACCTGGGGGTGCGCGTCACCAGCGAGCCCGTCTTCCAGAGCAAGAGCCTCTACCGCAAGCGCTGACCCGCTCGCCCAGGGTCGACGCCCAGGGTCGACGCCCAGGGTCGACGTGCAGGCCGGCTGGCGGGCTCCCCGCCAGCCGGCCTCAGTCCTCCTCGTCCTTGCTCGGCCGGCCGGGCCCGCGCGGGGCGGGCATGTCGGACGGCAGGCGTCCTGCGCGACGCAGTGCGTCGCGCAGGAGCATCTCCACCTGCCCGTTGACCGAGCGCATGTCCTCGGCCGCCCACCGGGCGAGGGCCTCGTGCAGCTGCGGGCTCATCCGCAGCAGCACCTGTTTGCGCTTCTCGGGCACGGGTCAGTAGAGGCTTCCCGTGTTGAGCACCGGCTGGGTGTTCTGTTCGGAGCACAGCACCACCAGCAGGTTGGTGATCATGGCGGCCTTGCGCTCGGGGTCCAGCTCGATGTCGCTCTCGGCGTCGAGCTCCCGCACCGCGGCCTTGGCCATCTCGGTGGCGCCCTGGACGATCACCTGGCGGGCGCTGAGCACCGCGCTGGCCTGCTGCCGGCGCAGCATCGCCGAGGCGATCTCCTGGGCATAGGCCAGGTGGGCCAGGCGCACCTCGATGATCTCGACGCCGCTGACGGCCACCCGCTCGGCCACCTCGTGGGCCAGCTCGGCGCTGACCTCGTCGGTGGACTCACGCAGGGTGATGACGCCCCGGTGCCCGTCGGTGCCGTAGCCCACCGAGTGGTCGTCGTAGGGATGGCTCATGGCGACGTGGCGCAGCGCCGACTCGGCCTGCTTGCGCACGAAGTCGTCGTGGTCCTCGACGGCGAAGGCGGCCTTGGCGGTGTCGGCCACCTGGTAGACGACGATGGCGCCGATCTCGATCGGGTTGCCGTTGGAGTCGTTGACCTTCATCGGCTCCACCTCGAAGTTGACCGCCTTCACCGAGACCTTGCGCCCGGTGGTCAGCGGGGCGGTGAGGTTGAGTCCGGTGGTGCGCACGGTGCCCAGGTAGTGGCCGAGGAACTGCACGACGGCCGCCTCGCCGGGATTCACGATCCGCAGGCCGGTGGACAGCACCAGGGCGGCGAGCACGAGCAGCACGCCGAGGACCATCTTCCAGACGGCCCCGCCGAGGAAGCCCGTCGCGACGAGGGCGCAGCCGCCCAGGAAGCCGAGCAGGGCGAGGAGCAGGAAGAGGATGCCCGACATGCTCCACGCCTTGCGCTCGGCGATGTCGATGCGGATGCCGTCGTGGCCCACGGGCTGGGTCTGCAGCGGCTGTTCGTCGGGGGTGGGGGTGAGGTCGGGGTCGTCGTCCATGGCTGTGTCCTTCGCTGGTGCGCCGAGAAGAAGTGGATATCAAAATGATATCACTTTTTTGGTCGGGCGGGAACCCTTCGACAAGACCAAAGGAGGGAAGCCACCACAGCCGTGGCATCCCGTGGAGGGGGGTGCTAGGGCGCGCCCGGGACGCCCGGCCCCTGGGAGCGCGTCCCCAACTTCCAGTCCAGCACCAGGGTGCCGGTGCGGCCGGTCACCTCGATCACGGTGGGACGGCGGGCAATCCTCGTCCAGTCGCTGCGCTGGCGCGGGTAGTCGGTGTCGACCGGGGCGCCGTCGACGCAGAAGTCACCACACCACTCCAGCGAGTAGTGGTGTTCGGGAGTCTTCCAGGTGAGCGTGGAGCGGGTGTGCACCAGCGGGCAGCGCTTGAGGTAGTCGACGAAGCGGGACAGGGAGCCGAAGTCGGAGCGGTCGGCCAGCATCACGGCCCAGCCGGTCACCGTGCCACGCTGCAGCAGCTCGCTCTCATTGGGCATCTCGATGGTGTCCAGCGAGACCATCCCGAAGTAGGAGTCCTCGCGCCGTCCGGCCACCACCCGTTCGGCCACGTACAGCTCGTCGAAGTTGGCGGCGGGGAAGAAGACGTGGCTCAGCTCGTGGCGCTGCCCCTCCAGGTAGCCGCGCCGCATCCGGGTGTCGTAGAGCGCCAGCAGCACATTGCGCATCTGGGCGACGTCGGGACGGATACCGTTGCCGACCCAGCCCGAGGGCGTCGCCGGCCGGGCCGACTCGTCGAGCAGGGTGGAGCCGGGATGGGTGGAGAAGATGTGGATCTGGCCGGGAAGTGCCGCCTGCCAGATGTTCTCCTGGTCGCCGAAGGTGCCTGGCTGGTAGTGCTGGGCGCTGCTGAGCAGGTAGTGCGGGGTGCGGTAGGTCTGCACATTGGCCCGCTGCAGCGCCGCCCCCTGCGTCACCGGGTTGAGCGAGCGCAGCAGGGCCGTCTGCACCATGCGCGAGGGTACCCTGCGGAAGGGCATCAACGGCTTGAGGATGCGGTTCTGGTCCAGGTGGAGCCGCTCAATGGCCTCCAGGGTGGGGCCGATCGCCTCGGACGTGGTGAAGGCCTCCATGCCCCAGTAGAGCGCCACCTCCTCGGCGCTGCGCTCGGTGGCGGTGCGGGGATTGTTGCGGCGCACCTCGGCGGGCACCTCCAGTAGGTCGAGCCCGTGGGAGCTGGTCACCAGGTGGTCGGCCTGGGCGAAGGCGATCTCGCGCACCACCTGCGGGATGCGGTACCGGCGCCGGGCCAGGAAGATCGACGTCGGCAGTGCGGGCTCGAAGGGCGGCGGGGTGCGACCAAAGGCGCTGTCGACGACGCACTGGATCTCGTTGCGCTCAGGGAAGGCCTTGGGCAGCGCCTCGGAGCGTCCCGAGGAGGAGACGAAGCTGCCGTCGAAGCGGTGCAGGGCCAGGTCCAGCATCAGCAGGTCGAGCACCATCGAGGCGCGCGCCACCAACTCGCCATCCTCGTGCACGTGCTCCACCAGAAGGGTCAGCGCGGAGACCTCGATGGCGTGGAAGGTGCCCGAGAGCCATTCGCTGAAGCCGTGGCGGAAGCGGTGACCGAGCCAGCGCATGATCCGCACCCGTGCACGTTTGGCCTTGTCCCGGCCCAGTCGGCCGTCATTGCGGAAGACGGTCTCGGGCCAGGTGAGGCCGGCCAGGTGTTCGGCCACCGCAAAGCAGATCTGGTGGCTCTCGCTCCAGTGGCACATCGAGTCGTCGCCCGGCTCGTCCATCCAGTAGCGGAAGCCCTGCACGGCCCGCTCCAGCCCCTCGCGCAACGGGGTGGGCAGCTCGTGCCCGCCGTCCAGCAACAGCGCCAGGACGGTGAGCAGGCGGTGGTCGGCCAGGTCGACGCGCTCCTCGATTGCGTTGACCGCGTCCTCCACCCAGCTCGCGTCCTGGCTGCCCTCGGTGATCTGACGGGCGACGGCCCGGTAGTCGCGCACCTCGGCGGGGGCGGCTGCCCCGCGTTGGGTGGGCGGCTGCGTCATGACGCTCCTCGAGGTGGACGGGGCCCTGGGCACTGTTCGGCTGGCCATACCGGGGGTGGCCGGCGACCTTGTGGTGGGTCGTTGCCGGGGTAGGGCAATTGTGCACCACGCACATGTCACCCGGCATGTCCGCGACCACTTGGCGGACCTCCCCTGAATCGTCGGATGTTCTTTCCAACAAGGACTTCAAGCCCTGAGGCACCCCCTCCTCAAGGAGGGGGTGCGTCTCGGCGGCCGGACGGTGTGTCTCAGCGGCGCACACCTGCCGCAGTCCTGCCCAGCCTTTCGGCCAGCAGCTCGAGGACGTGGCGGTACTCCTGCCCGGTCGCCCTGGACATCCCCATCTCACAGGTGCGGTTGGCACTGGCGAAGGCCTCCACCGGGCGGCCGTGGCGTCGGTGCTCGGCCTCCAGGTCGGCCACCTCGCGGGCCTCCGCCCTGGTGGCCGAGGCGGTCAGCTCCGGGTGCAGCATGCCGCGGTCGCCGGCGAAGGCGCAGCAACCGGCATCGATGGGCACCTCCACCTCGGCGAAGGCGGCCCGAGCACAGGCCACGGCGTCGTCGACGCAGCCCAGGTGCACCATCGAGCAGGTGGGGTGCAGCACCATCGTCCCCGAGGGCGTGGTCTCCAGCTGCGGCAGGCACTCGCGCGCGACGAAGGTGACAGCATCCTCCACCCGCACACTGCGCCACTGCTCGGCCTTGTCGTCACCCAGGTGCAGAGCCAGCTCGGCCAGGCCGTGCGAACAGGAGGCGGCATCGCAGACGATCGGGAGCGCTCCCTGGCCGCTGGCCTGCCAGAGCACGTCGAAGGTCCGCTCGGCCATCGCCTCGGCGCCGGCGGTGAAGCCCTTGCTCACCCAGGGCGTGCCGCAGCACAGGCCCTCCAGCTCGGGCACCGCCAGCTCGACGCCGGCCCGCTCGCAGATGTCCAGCAGCGCATCGGTGACGCCCCGTCCACAGCCTGACTCCGAGGGCCCGAAGATCTCGCCCAGACAGGAGGCGAAGAGGACGCCGCGGGCTCCGGGCGGGCCACTCCTGCGGCCCTGGCCGATGGTGGCCGCCGGACGCGCCATGCCCGGGTGCGGCAGGTCGGCCCCGACGGCGGGCAGCAGGTCCTTGCTCACCACGGTGCGTCCCAGGCCGGTCAGGCCCTGCAGCAGTGGCGCGGGCAGCCGGTCCGCCAGGTGCATGCCGGCCCGCAGGCCGGTGGTCAGCGGTCCCCACTGGCGGGCGACGGCGGCAGAGGCCTTCATCGCCGTCTCGCTGTGCCGCTCGGCCCGGAAGTGGTTCTTCATGAACACACCGGTGTCGATGTGCACCGGGCAGGCCTTGGCACACAGCGAGTCGACCGCGCAGGTGTCGACGGCCTCGTAGTCATAGGCGCGACGCAGCTCCTCGGCCTCGTCCTTCGGCCGCACCGCGATCTCGCGCAGCAGGACGATGCGGCGTCGGGGCGTGGTGGTGAGGTCCTTGGACGGGCAGGTGGGCTCGCAGTAGCCGCACTCGACGCAGCGGTCCACGAAGTCGTCGACCGGCGGCATCGTCTTGAGGTGGTTGAGGTGGGCCTCGGGGTCGTCGTCGAGCAGGGTGCCCGGGTTGAGCACCCCGTGCGGATCGGCCAGCCGCTTCACCTGGCGCATCACCTCGTAGAGCTCGTCGCCGAACTGGCGACGGACATAGGGCGCCATGATCCGTCCGGTGCCGTGCTCGGCCTTCAGGGTGCCGCTGCGCCCCAGAACTGCCTCCACCATCTCCTCGGTGAAGACCGCATAGGTCTCCAGCTCGCGGGCATCCGAGAGCGTCGGGTTGATCATGAAGTGGATGTTGCCGTCCTTGGCGTGGCCGAAGATCACCGCATCGTCATAGCCGTGGCGGGCGAAGAGCCCCGAGAGCTCGTCGACAGTGGCGGTCAGCGAGCCCAGCGGCACGGCGACGTCCTCCAGCAGGTTGGTGGTGCCCGAGGGCCGGGCCCCCGCCACCGAGGTGTAGAGCCCCTTGCGCAGGTGCCACAGGTTGGCGCGCTCGCGCGGGTCGCTGGTAAAGGTCGGCGGGCTCTTGATCGGCAGGCCGGCCATCACGTCGTTGAGCGCAGACATCGCGGAGGCCAGCTCGTCGGGATCGTCGCTGGTGGTCTCCACCAGCAGGCCGGCGTGGCGCTCGACCTGCAGCGCGGCGAGCTCCGGGGAGGCCTCGGCATAGCCCTGGACGACGCGCAGCGAGGCGGCGTCCATCAGCTCCAGCGCCCGGGCGCCGCCGGCGACCAGGTCGGGCAGGGCGTCGGTGGCCACCGAGAGGTCGTCGACCACCAGCAGGGCGGTGGCGGCGTGGGCCTCGACGGGCACCGTGTTGAAGGTGGCCTCGGCGACGAATCCCAGCGTGCCCTCCGAGCCGACCACCAGGTGCTCCAGGATGCGCACTGGCTCGTCGTGGTCGACCAGGGAGTTGAGGCCGTAGCCCATGGTGTTCTTCATCGCGTACTGCTGCGCGATGGTGGCCATCGAGTCGGGATTGGAGCGCACCCGGTCGCGCAGGGCCGCCAGCCCCTCCCACAGCGCGGGCTCGTCGCGGCGCAGGCGCTGGTCGGCGTCGGGCCGGGAGGTGTCGACGATGGTGCCCGAGGCGAGCACCAGCACCATCGAGTCGAGGGTGCGGTAGGTGTTGCGCTCGGTGCCGCAGCTCATGCCCGAGGAGTTGTTGGCCACCACGCCGCCGACGGTGCAGGCGATCTCGCTGGCCGGGTCGGGGCCCAGGCGACGACCGAAGCGCGCCAGGTGGGCGTTGACATTGCGGATGGTGGCACCGGGCTGGCAGCGCACCCGCAGGCCGCCGTCGAGGACGGTGACCTCGCGGAAGTTCTGGCGCACGTCGAGCAGGATGTCGTCGCTGATCGCCTGCCCGCTCAGCGAGGTGCCGCCCGAGCGCAGCGTGACGTGGCGCCGCTGCTCGACGGCCTGGCGCATCACCGCCGCGACCTCGGCGGCATCGGCTGCGGTGACCACGGTGCGCGGGGTCAGCAGGTAGTGGGAGGCGTCGTGCGCCATCGAGATGCGGTCCACCAGGCGTTCGCTGATGCCGCGGGGGTCGACTCCGGGGACGGTCCAAGCTTCTTTGCTCACCATGACTCGACACTAGGACGCCGGACGGTTTTTGCCAAGGTTTGGTCAGTCCACATGTGTGGAGTGGCGCGCCCTCGACGCGGGCACGCAGCGTGACCGCATTGCCCTCGCGCGAGGCACGGATCGTCACCGTCCGCTCGGCCCAGTCCGGCACCGGCGCCACCGACCAGTCGGAATGGCCACTGGTCACCACCGCACCCAGCTGCGGCACCCCGTCGGCGAACTCGACGCCGGCCTTCACCCAGTGCTCGTCGTCGATGCACAGGAAGAGGCCTGCCTGGTCGAACTGGGCCTCGAAGGCGGCCACGAAGTCCACCTCGACGGCACCCGTGGCGGGCATCGGCGCCAGCAGCGCGTGCTCGTCGGCGTGCACGAAGCCGTAGGAGGTCAGACACCACGCGTCGGAGCCCTCGACGGCCTCCACGTGCAGGCCGTCGGCCGCCTGCTCCACCCGCACCGGCTCGTGCGTCCACTGGCCCTCGGACCAGTCGATCATCGTCATCTCCATTCCCATCACGCTAGCCAAGTGGGCGACCACAGTCCCACCCCGATGCGACCCCGGGCCGACGACGCCGGAGCCCCGCACTCCTAGGCTGGCAGGGTGAGGACCTCCCGCCCCGACGAGCTGGCGCACGCCACGTGGTCCCTGGACTGTGCCGTCGCGGGCCTGCTGGCGGTCCTCACCGTCATCCCGACGGCCATGCTCGGCCTGCCCGGTGAGCAGACCCGCAGCGAATGGCTGGCCGCCGTCGTGGTGGGACTGGCGCTGTGCTGCGTCACCGTGCTGCGGCGGCGCCGCCCGCTGCTCACCTTCAGCCTCGCGCTGGCCTGCTGCCTGGCCCACCTGGCGCTGCTGCCGCTGCCCACCCCGAGCCTGCTGGCGGTGCTGCTGGTGGTCTACTCGGTGCCGCGCTGGGTGCCCGGCCCGCGCGCCCGCGTGGTGCTGCTGGCCGGAGCGCTCGGATCGGTGCTCGGACCGCTGCGCTGGAGCCGCCAGATCACCCACTACGCCCCCGACCCCGACCTGCCGGTGATGCTGGTGCTGATCACCATGGTGGGCTGCGGTGGGCTGGTGCTCACCTGCTACGTCATCGGCCGGCGCGTGCGCGAGTCGGTGGAGGCCGAGCACTCCCGCACCCTGGCCGAGGCCGAGCGTCGGGCCTTGGCCCTGGCCGAGCACCAGCAGCGCGCCCTGAGCACCGAGGCCACGGTGCGGGCCCAGATCGCCCGGGAACTGCACGACATCGTCGCCCACTCGCTGTCGGTGATGATCGTCCAGGCCGAGGGCGGCAGGGCACTTGCCGCCAAGAAGCCCGAACGGGCCCCCGAGGTGCTCGACACCATCGCCCAGACCGGCCGCGAGGCCCTCACCGAGATGCGACGCATCGTCGGCGTCCTGCGCGGCAGCCCCGACGAGGTGGCCCATCAGGAGGCAGCCCTGTATGCGCCCACCCCTGGCCTGGCGGACATCCCCGAGATGGTGCAGCGCAGCAGCAACCGGGTGCACCTGCACGTCGAGGGCACGCCGCCGCCGGTCCCCTCCACCCTGGGCCTGACCGTCTTCCGCGTCGTGCAGGAGGCACTCACCAATGTGCTCAAGCACGCCGGCGCCGAAGCCACCGCCCAGGTGACGCTCACCTACACCCCCACCCTGGTGATCGCCGAGATCAGCGACGACGGGGTGGGGGCGGCGGCCACCGCCTCACCCGACGGGCACGGCCTGCAAGGCATGCACGAGCGCGTCACGTCGATGCGCGGGCAGCTGCTGGCCCAGCCCAAACCCACCGGCGGCTTCCTGGTGCGCGCCATCGTGCCAGTGCCGCTGACCAGCCCCGACGACCCGTCCACCAAGGAGTTGCCATGACCCCCACCCCGCCCGGCCCGCTGCGCGTGCTGCTGGCCGACGACCAGGCGCTGGTGCGCTCCGGCTTCCGGATGCTGATCGAGGCCGAGGACGACATGGAGGTGGTCGCCGAGGCCGCCGACGGCTCCCAGGTGCTGCAGGTGCTCGACGCGCACACCGTCGACGTGGTGCTGATGGACATCCGGATGCCCATGATGGACGGCGTCGAGGCCACCCGTCTGCTCACCGCCCGCGGCCACGACGCGAAGGTGCTGGTGCTGACCACCTTCGACCTGGACGAGTACGTCTTCGCCGCCCTCAAGGCCGGCGCCTCCGGCTTCCTGCTCAAGGACGCCCGCCCCGACGACCTGCTCGCCGCCATCCGCACCGTGGCCGGCGGTGGCGCGGTGATGGCGCCGACGGCCACCCGCCGGCTGCTGGAACACGTGGTGCCGATGCTGCCCAGCGGCGGCAGCGGCCCCGACCCGCGGCTGGAGCAGCTCACCGACCGGGAGCGCGAGGTGCTGGTGGAGGTGGCCCACGGCGCCACCAATTCCGAGATCGCCGCCGGGCTGTTCATGGCCGAGGGCACCGTCAAGACCCACATCGGACGGCTGCTGTCAAAGCTGCAGGCCCGCGACCGGGTTGGGCTGGTGCTCTTCGCGCACGAGGTGGGACTGACCCGCTGAGGGGGTTGGTCCGTGCGCGGCGAGGCTCAACAGCAGACGCACAACGCGCACACAGCGGGTCCACCACCACCGGGGCCATGCTGGCTGCGTAGGCTGGTCACGATCCCTCCCGAAAGGTTCACCCATGCGCGTCCTGGTCACCGGCGGTGCCGGCTACATCGGCTCCCACACAACTCTTGCCCTGTTGGAGAAGGGCCACGAGGTCCTGGTGGTGGACGACCTGTCGAACTCCTCGCCCGAGTCGCTGCGGCGCGTCGGCGAGCTGGCGGGGCGTGAGCCGGGCTTCGTCGAAGCCAATGTGCGCGACGAGCAGGCGCTGGATGCCGCCTTCGCGGACTTCAAGCCCGAGGCCGTGATCCACTTCGCCGGGTGGAAGGCGGTGGGCGAGTCCACCCAGATCCCGCTCACCTACTACCGGGAGAACCTGGGTTCCACCTTCACCCTGCTGGAGGCGATGGGCCGCCACGACTGCCACACGATCGTCTTCAGCTCCTCGGCGACGGTCTACGGCGAGCTGTCCGAGCCGCCCTTCCGCGAGGACGCCCCCACCGGCGCCACCAATCCCTATGGCCGCACCAAGCACATGGTGGAGCAGGTGCTGGCCGATGTCTCCGCCTCCGATCCCGAGCTGCGGGTGGGCGTGCTGCGCTACTTCAACCCGATCGGGGCCCACGCCTCGGGCCGCATCGGCGAGGACCCCAAGGGCATCCCGAACAACCTGCTGCCCTTCGTCGCACAGGTGGCGACGGGCCGTCGCGAGAAGCTGATGGTCTTCGGCGACGACTACCCCACCCCCGACGGTACCGGAACCCGCGACTACATCCACGTGGTGGACCTGGCCGCCGGCCACCTGGCGGCCCTCGACTACTTGGGCTCCCACGATGGACACCACGTGTGGAACCTGGGCACCGGCCGTCCGGCCTCGGTGCTGGAGATCGTCAAGGCCTACCAGGAGGCCTCCGGCGTCGCGATCCCCTACGAGGTGGTGGCCCGACGTCCCGGTGACGTCGCCTCCTCCTTCGCCGACCCGTCGCTGGCCGAGCAGGAGCTGGGCTGGCGCGCCGAGCGCAGCATCGCCGACGCCTGCGCCGACACCTTCCGCTGGCAGAGCGAGAACCCGAACGGTTTCGCGGGGGCTTAGGCCGCAATCCGCTTGTGGGCCTCACCTGCTGGCCTGCCCCGGGCTCTGGCCCCGGACTGCCCGTCCGTGGATCCGGCACCCCGCCCGAGCACATCTTGGGTGCCCCGAGCACACCCAGAGCACCTCCGGCACACGGTGGGTTCCTCGAGCACACGGTTGGTGCCCCAAGCACACACTGCAACATGTGCCCGGGCACCTCTGCGTGTGCTTGACGGTGCGCTCCTGTGCTCGCTTTCCCAGAAACCACCCCATTTCCCCGGAAGCACGCTCGTCACCTACCCACGCCAACCACCATTCCCAGCTCCCACCCCGGCACCCGGGAATACCGCGATCACCCCGAGCACACGGTAGGTTCCCCGAGCACACCGTGAGCACCCCCCGCACACGTTCCACCGTGGGCCCGGGCACCCTTTCGTGTGCTCGGTGAGCCCTCGATGGGCCCGATGATCCCTCGATGTGCCCGGACACCCCTGCAGAGGCGCGGCAGCCACGCTGGCACATGCACCAGGGATCCTGCGCGCACTGGCTGTGGCTTCAGCGCCACAGGGCGGCCGCGACCTGACGGCAGACCGCCTCAGGGGCGCTGAAGATCTCGTCCCACGTGACACGGATGACCTGCCAGCCCAGCGCCCGCAGCCGGTCCTCGCGGCGCTTCTCACGCCAGACCACCTCTGACGGTGTCTCCCCCGGCCGTACCAGCGAGGAGTACTTCACCTTCCCGTCGAACTCCACCAGCACCTTGTGCTCCGGCCAGGCCATGTCGACCCTGCCCACCAGGCCCCGACTGTCGTTCACTTCGTGCTGCAGGACGGGTGCAGGCAGACCCCACTGGTGGAAGGCCACCCGACACAGTGACTCACCCACGCTCTCGCACCGGGCATCGGCCAAGGGGATGGCGGCGCGCAGCCCGTGGATCCCGGGCAGTCCGCGAGCCCGCTCCACCGCGACGGCCAGATCGGACGGGCCGGTGAGATTGCGCCGCAGCGCATCATCCAGGCCGGCCACCGCCCATCGGAGCTCCTCGGTACGTCCCAGGTCGGCCAAGGTCCGGGCGATGGTGGTGACCGGGATGCCGCGCACGCTGGTGCACTCCTGGTCGAGCAGCGGTGCGGGATGCACGTGGACGGTCTGGTTTCGTCGCCCGCGACCATGGCGGGTGAGGTGCACTCGCTGCAGCGCGCCCTGGCGCACGACGAGCCCGTGCAGGACGGCGGCCGAGGCATGACTGACCACCGTTCCCGGTTGGAGTTCGCCGATGGTCGCCTCCACGAGGCGTCGGTGCTCGTCGCGCAGCCCGATCTCACCCGCCGGACGGTAGGCGCCTCGTCGTACCCGTTTCACGCTGCCCTCACCCACGGCTCGCCGAAGGGCACGGGCGTCCATCCCGTCGGCCCGCAACTGGCGGGTGCTGCGTACATCGGCCATCATCCTCGTCTCCATGCACCGGATCGTCCCCCGGGCCTCGTGGGTGACGGAAGGAGCACAGGTGCACGGACAACACCCCGACAACACCACGTTCGCCGAGCACCAGAAGGGCACGCCGGGCACACGCTCCTACGTGCGCTCGACGACTCGACCGTGTGCTCGGCGGCTGCCACTTGTGCCAGACAGGACCGCGACGACCAGTGCGGCTACTCCTTCACCGCACCGGCCGAGGTGTTCATGATCCGCCGCTGGAAGACGAAGAAGAGCACCGCGACGGGAATCGTCATGACGGCGGCTGCCGCGAGCTTCAGCGGGAACTGGTTGGCCTTGCCGCCCAGGCCGCCCGAGGCCAGCGTGCCGACGCCCTTGGTGCGGGTGAACAACGCCGGGTCCTGCGAGGTGATGATGAAGTGGCTGTACTCATTCCACGAGCCCTGGAAGCTGAGGATTGTGATGGTGACCAGCGCGGGCACCGCCATCGGCAGCACGATCGACCAGAAGGTGCGGAAGGTGCCGGCGCCGTCGATGCGGGCCGCCTCCTCCACCGAGGCCGGGATGGACTCGAAGAAGTTCTTCATGATGAACACCCCGGCGGCATCCACCAGCAGCGGCAGCACCAGCGCCGGGTAGGAGTCATAGATGCCCAGGGTGTTGATCACCAGGAACCTGGGGATCAGCAGCACTACGCCGGGCACGCTCATCACGGCCACCAGCAGCAGGAAGACCAGCCGGCGTCCGGGGAAGCGCAGCCGCGCCAGGGCATAGCCGGCCAGCGAGTTGAAGAAGACGCGGCCCGCAGTCACGAAGAGCGTCACCACCACGGAGTTGGCGAACCACAACGGGAAGTCGGAGTTCTGGAAGAGCCGCTGGTAGGCGGCGGTGGTCCACACCTGCGGCACCAGGCCCATCGGGTTGGCGGTGGCCTCGGTGTCGCTCTTGAAGGAGCTGGCCACCTGCAGCACGAAGGGGAAGACGTAGCCGAGGGCCAGGAAGCACAGCACGGCCAGCGTGATCCAGGTGCCGACCCGCGGCGGGCGCCCGCCGGGCACCAGGGAGGTCTCGGTGCTCATGCGACACCTCCATTGTTCGTGTTCGCGTGGGTGAGGGCGCGCGTCCGGGCGGCCTCACGGGCATCGGCGGCCTGCCGGGCGGCCCGGTCAGCCCGACGCTGTCTGCGGGTCATCGCGGAGAAGTCCGAGCTGCCCAGCACCAGGCGCTGCAGGATCGTCATCACGATGATGATGGCGAACAGCACGAAGGCGATCGCGGCGCCGCGGCCCCACTCGCCGTCGTTGAAGGCCTTGGTGAAGCTCAGGTAGGCCGGGGTGAGGGTGGTCTTGGCGGGGGCGCCCTGCGAGCCGATGGCGATCTGGTCGAAGACCTGCCAGGCATTGGCGCCGTCCATCATGCCGGCCTCCTCGGTCTCTTCGCCGATGTTCTGCAGCGCGGCGATGAACAGCAGCATGAAGGTGCCCGAGGTGGTGAAGATGGCCATCAGGATGAACACGCACATCGCCACCGAGAGGGGCCCTGCAGCCACTTGTAGGCACTGACGCCCAGGAAGCCGGGCCTGGCCAGTGCGCCGGTCTCGTGCACGCCGAGGGGTTCGAGCAGCAGGCCGAGCACACCGCGCGGGTCGGCGAACCAGTTGGGGCCGTGCACGCCGAGCCAGCCCAGGGCCTTGTTCACCGAGCCGGAGGCGTTGAACAGGAAGAGCCACAGTGTGGTGATCGCCACCGAGCTGGTGACGCTCGGGAAGTAGAAGGCGGTGCGGAAGAATCCCTTGCCGCGCAGCACCGCCCGATAGTTCTCGGCGCCGACGAAGCCAACCGAGGGGTCGAAGGGGCTGCCATTGCCCGACCAGTCCGAGACGCTGACCCACAGCGCCATCAGGATCGGGATGAACAGGAAGAGCCCCAGGATCACCAGCACGGGCGAGACGAAGAGCCATCCGGCGACGCCCTGTCGATTGGCGGGGCGGCGCCGGCGGTGCGGGGCCGTGGGGCCCGCGGGATGTGACATCAGACGTTCTTCCTTGCCCGGATCACTTGGCCGAGTCGTCGACGACCGGCTCCAGGTTGGCCTGGACGCTGTCCAGGATGGCCTTCGGTTCCTTGGTCTTGAGCTGGGCCAGCTGGGCGTTCATGTCCTTGATGACGTCGGCGGCACCCACCTGGGCGGGCAGGTTCTGGGCGTACTCGGCGCCGTCGACGAAGGGGACCATGGTGGGGTTGGCCTTGCTCCACTCCTGCTTGGCCGACTGCAGCGAGGGCATGACGCCGAAGGCCTTGGCGAAGGCAAGCTGCTGCTCGGTGGTGGTGAGCGCCTTGACCAGGTCGACGGCGCCGCCGATGTTGTCGCCCTTGGCGGTGACGCCCCAGCAGTTGGTCTACTGCAGGGTGCCCTTGGCCTTGCCAGCAGGCAGTTCGGCGACGGTGTACTTCACGTCGGAGTAGTCGCCCTGCATCGCGCCGGTGATCCAGTTGCCCTCGATCACCATGGCGGCCTGGCCCTTGCCGAAGGCTTCGCCGCCCCAACCGGCGCCCGGGTCGCTGGAGTAGGCCATCCAGCCGTCGGCCATGCCCTCCTTGACGAAGTCGAGGCCCTCGACATTGGCCTCGGAGTTGGCGGTGGCCTTGCCGTCGGTCACCAGGCCGCCACCGGCCTGGGCCATGAAGACGCCCAGGCGCTGCATCTCGGGGCCGAAGGTGAGGCCCTTCACCTTGCCCTGGGTGAGCTTCTTGCCGACCTTCTCCAGGTCCTCCCAGGTCTTGGGGATGTCGGCATCGGTCAGGCCGGCCTTCTTCCACAGGTCCTGGTTGATCACCAGGGCGAGGGTGGAGAAGTCCTTGGGGGCGCAGTAGAACTGGCCGTCGGCGGTGAAGGCCTCCTTCAGCGCGGGGTAGTAGTCGTCCTTGTTCTGCAGGGCGTCGCCGTAGGGCTGCAGGTTGCCGGCCTTGGTCCAGGCACCGAAGACGTCGGTGGCCGTGTAGACGATGTCGGCGGGCTTGCCGGAGGCGAAGCCCTGGGCTGCCTGCTGGGGCAGGTCGGCGGCCACCTGCACCGTGGCGGGAATGCCGCTCTTGGCGCTCCAGGCCTTGACGGCGTCGGTGACGGCCTTGGTCTCGGCGTCGGTGGAGGATCCGATCAGCACCGAGACCTCGTTCTTGGTGGGGCTGCGGATGGCGACGGCCGAGGCGGAGACGTCGCCGCTGGCCGGGCTGCCGGACTCGAATCCGGAGCCGCCGCCACAGGCGGTCAGGGCCAGGGGCAGGGCGAGGGCTGCGACAAGGGCGCCGAGGCGGGTGGTGGTCATTGGGTTCTTCCTTCGTTCGAGGGGGGCGGGGTCGGGCATGGCCCGGCGCTGCGGGTTCACGTCTTCGCGCCGGCCAGGACCATGGCACGAAGCCCGCGCACGGCCAGGGAGGGGGTCACGAGACGCTCGGTGACCGGGACGGGGTTGTGGTCCCCGTCGAGGCGTCGGAGCAGTTGCTGGCAGAGCAGGCGGGCGGCCTGCTCCACGTTCTGGTCGATGCTCGGCAGGCCCATCGCCCGGGCGACGGGGGTGTCGTCGAAGCCGATCACGGGGGCGCTGCCCTCGTCGAGCCGTCCGCTGCGACGGAGGGCCTCGACGGCTCCTAGGGCCAGGGAGTCCGAGCTGCACACGGCGGCCTCCACCCCTGCGGCGAGCAGCTGCTCCATGCCGGCCAGGCCGCTGTCCATGGTGTCGATGCCCTCGGTGGTCCACTGTTCGAAGCCCTCGACGCCGGCGGCGCGCATCGCCTGCGCCCAGCCCTTGCGACGGTCGTCGCCCGCCCCGCTGCCGACGGGCCAGCCGATGAAGCCGATGCGGTGGTGCCCTTGGTCCAGCAGGTGCCGGGTGGCCACCAGGGTGCCGGCGCCTCCGTCGACGTCGACCCAGGCGTGGGTGCTGGTCTCCTCCGCTCCCCAGGGGCGGCCGAAGCAGGCGATTTCGACGCCGGCCTCGGCGAGCTGGGCGGGGCGCGGGTCGTCGGCATGGCTGTGGGTGAGGATGCAGCCGTCGATGCGTCCGCGCAGGTGCATGGCGGTGATGGTCTCGAGCTCGTCGTCGACGTCGTCGGCGGTCACCAGCAGCAGGTGGTAACCGGCGGTGCGCAGTTCGTCGACCATGCAGTGCAGGAAGCGGTCCATGACGGCGCCGTTGATGCCCTCCTCGAGGGTGGGGTAGATGCGCATCGCGATGGTGCGTGACTTCTGGTTGCGCAGGCTCTGGGCGGCCTGGTTGGGCTGGTAGCCGGATGCCTCGATGGCGGCGGCGACGCGCTCGCGGGTCTCCTCGCGCACCAGGTGCGGGGCGTTGATGACGTTCGAGACGGTCTGGCGCGAGACGCCGAGCTCCTTGGCCAGGCTGACCAGCGTGGGGCGTGCCATCGGCCTCACCTCCTGTGGATCATGACCGCCCGAGAGCGCCATTGCCCTCTTTTGAACGATCAAGATCGCTGATAGCCTCGCCGGTCGAAGGCACTCACGTCAAGAACCTCCGGCGAAAAAGAACCAGCGCAACGAAGCTCTCGTCCCCAGCCAGATTGGTCACCATGCAACAGCCCTATCTCACCAACCTCTCGGTGGTGCTCAGCGCACCGGTCCAGGTATGGTCCGCGTTCGACGGCCAGGTGGACGGACTGGCCCCGCAACGGGTGGCCGAGGGTGTCTACTGCGGCGATTCGCGCGTCCTGTCGCAGCTGCTGCTCAGCTCGCCCAGCCACGAGCTGGAGCACGTCGCCAGCCACGAGCCGGGCGGCTCCTCCGCCCGCTTCCAGTACGTGGTGCGCACCCACGACCTGGGCGTCGACCCGGCCGTCGTCCTCGACCGCCATCGCGAGGTGGACAGGGACGGGCTGCGCGAGCGCCTGGTGCTGTCCACCGCCTCGATGCGCGAGGTGGAGGTGAGGCTGCAGCTCTTCCTGCAGCCCGATGCCACCACCATGCCGTCCATCAAGTCGGGCCAGCAGGCCGCGCCGGTGACCCCGGAACAGGGCGAGGACGGAACCCGCCGGTTCCACTGGCGCGACGGGTCCACCACCGCCACCCTGCACACTGCGGCCGAGGTGGAGGCCTTCGACGCGGGCTGGCTGCTCACCTGGACGCTGCTGCTGCCCGCCCGCGGACGGGTCGAGGCCGGGCTGGAGCTGGAGCTCGCCGACCAGGCGGCGCCCTTCTGCGCCACCACCGCTCCCCTGCTTCGCCCCCCGCACACCGACGGCACCAATCCCGCCCTTGACCGGCTGCTGCAGACCAGCTTCGCCGACATCAACGGGCTGCGGATGGCGCCTCGCAACAACCCGTCTCGCGCCTTCCTGGCCGCCGGCTCGCCCTGGTACTTCACCCTGTTCGGCCGCGACTCACTGATCAGCGCCCGCAACCTGGTGCAGCACGATGTCACCACGGCGGTGGGGACCCTGCGGGTGCTCGCCGAGCTGCAGGGCAGCACCATCGATGTCGAACAGGCGCAACAGCCGGGCAAGATCCTGCACGAGGTGCGCCAGGAACCGCTGGAGATGGCACTGACCCACGGCCCGGTCACCGGCGTCGACGGGGAGGTCGAGGCGCCACCGGAGCACCAGATGCGCCTGCCACCGCTGTACTACGGCACCGTCGACGCCACCCCGCTGTGGATCATGCTCTTCGACGAGGCTGACCAGGCCGGCATGTACGCCGAGGAGGTGCGCGCCCTGCTGCCACACCTTCGCCGCGCCCTGGATTGGATGCGTGACTTCGGTGACTCCGACGGCGACGGCTTCCTGGAGTATCGCGACGAGTCGGGCCACGGCCTGGCCAACCAGGGCTGGAAGGATTCCGGCGACTCCATCCGCTTCCGCGACGGGCACCTGGCGGCCGGTTCGGTGGCCCTGGCCGAGGTGCAGGGCTATGCCCACGCCGCCGCCCTGGGCGGTGCGCGCCTGCTGGAATCCTATGAGGGCGACACCGAGACCGCGAACTTCTGGCGCGACTGGGCCGCGCAGCTGGCCGAGCGCTTCCGTCGCCACTTCTGGGCCAGCGACGAGCTGGGCCCCTATCCCGTGCTGGCGCTGGACGGCGCCACCGACGAACAGGGCAACAAGCTGCAGGTGGACGGCGTCGCCTCGAACATGGGCCACCTGCTGGGCACCGGCATCCTCGACGAGACCGAGACCGAGATCGTCGTCAACCGCCTGATGCACCCCTCGATGTTCTCCGGCTACGGCATCCGCACCATGAGCAGCACCAATGGAGGCTACTGGCCACTGGGCTACCACGTCGGTTCGGTGTGGGCGCACGACACTGCCTTCATCCTGGACGCGATGCTGCGCACCGGGCACCAGGAGCAGGCCGCCCGGCTGGCCCGGGGCCTGCTGCAGGCCGCCGAGGGCTACGGCTTCCGGTTGCCCGAGCTCTTCGGCGGGCTCGGCTCCGACGAGGTCTTCCCGCCCCAGCCCTACCCGGCCTCCTGCCGTCCGCAGGCCTGGGCCGCCACCAGTGCCGTGGTGGTGGCGCGCGCCCTGGGGGCGTTGCCCGGCTGAGTCCACATCCTGACGGGTCGGAAGGTTCAACCCGTCAGGGCGGAGCATGGGCACATGGCAAAGCCCGCCCCCGCCGCGCCCGCGGCCACCCGCAGCCGTTTCGGCTTCTGGTCCATCGTGCTGCTGACCGTGAACGGCATCATCGGCACCGGCATCTTCCTGTCCCCCGCCGGCGTCATCAAGGTGGCCGGCACCTGGACCCCGCTGGTCTACGTGCTGGCCGGCCTGTTCGCCGGCCTGCTGGCAGTCACCTTCGCCTCCGCGGCCAAGTACGTCAGCGAGAACGGCTCCTCCTTCGCCTACGCCCGCCGCGCCTTCGGCGACGACCTGGGCTTCTACGTCGGCGTCACCCGCTTCATGGCGGGCGCGATCGCCTGGGGCGTGATGGCCACCGCCGTGGTGACCACCGTGCTGGGCATCGTCGGTGGCAAGGAGGCGGTCACCTCCACCAGCACCACGATCGGCTTCGTCGTGCTGATGGCCGTCCTGCTGGCCATCAACCTGGCCGGCACCGGCATCACCAAGTGGTTCAACAACATCTCCACCATCGGCAAGGTCGCCGCGCTGGTGCTGGCCATCGTCGCCGGGTTGGTGGTGCTGGCCCGCACCGGGGAGAACCACTTCGGCGAGATCTCCGGCCTGCAGGCATCCGACGGCAGCCCGCTATTCCCGGCCATGTCCACCACCGTCTTCGTGGGCGCGGTGCTGAGCGCCTTCTACGCCTACACCGGTTTCGAGTCGGTGGCCACGGCCGCCAGCGAGATGGAGCGCCCGGAGCGCAACCTGCCGCGTGCCATCCCGCTGGGCGTGCTGCTGGTGATGGTGGTCTACGTGGGCGTCGTGGGGATCGCCATGATGGTCAACCCCACCGGCATCCTCAACTCCACCGAGCCGGTGATCCTGGCCAGTGCCTTCGCCAACCCGGTGGTGCGCAACCTGGTGGTGCTGGGCGCGGTGGTGAGCATGTTCGGCATCAACGTGGCCGCCTCCTTCTCCACCCCGCGCATCTTCGACGCGATGAGCCGGCAGCGGATGGTGCCGGGCTTCATCAGCCGTGAGTCGCGCCGTGGCGTCCCGGTGGCCGCCTTCCTGCTGACCGCAGGCGTGGCCATCGCCATCCCGATGGCCTTCGGCTACTCGATGCGCGGCATCATGGTGATCTCCTCGGTCTCCCGCTTCATCCAATTCCTGGTGGTGCCGGTGGCCGTGGTGCTCTTCTTCTTGGGCCGCGCCCGCCACCAGACCCTGGCGGCGCACCGCAATGTGCTCACCGACGTGGTGGTGCCGCTGCTGGGCCTGGCCGCCTCGGTCTTCCTGATGGCGCGCTTCGACTGGAAGGGCCAGTTCAGCAATCCCGACGGATCCACCAACCAGTGGGCCGTCTGGGCCATGGTGGTGGGCTACGTGGTGCTGCCGCTGGCCCTGTACATTCCCTGGAAGCTCGGCGCCTACCGCGGCGAGCCCACCGCTCGTCGCGACCCCCTGGAGGCCTGATGTCCACCCGTCCCGTGATCGGCATCATCACGAACCTGGAGCTGGACCCGCACTACCTGTTCCCGGGCTATGCGCGGGTGACAGTGAACGAGGACTACCACCGCTCGCTGCTGGCGGCCGGTGCGGTGCCGGTGCTGATCCCGCCGACGCCGGAGCTCTCGGTGCTGCCCGACCAGCTGGCCCTGCTCGACGGCCTGGTGCTGGCCGGCGGCCAGGACGTCGACCCGCTGCGCTACGGCGCCCAGCCCCGGCTGGAGTGCGGGGTGCCGAACCCGATGCGCGACGCCTTCGAGCTGGAGGCGCTGCGGCTGGCGCGCGAGGCCGGCCTGCCCACCTTCGGCATCTGCCGCGGCCTGCAGATCGTCAACACCTTCCTGGGCGGCACGCTGCACCAGGACATCTCGCACGCCGGCAGCCCTCAGCGCCACATGATGGGCGGCAACCCGGCGCTGGGCGCGCACGCGATCAGCATCGAGCCGGACAGCTTCCTGGACGACGCCTGGGGCACCCGCAGCGCCGTGGTGAACTCCTTCCACCACCAGGCGGTGGACCGGGTGGCCGAGCAGCTGGCCGTGGTGGCCCGCGCCGCCGACGGGATCGTCGAGGCCGTGGAGTACACCGGCGCGGAGTTCGACCTGTTCGCGGTGCAGTGGCACCCGGAGATGATGAGCGGCTCCGACGCCCGGGCCAAGGCCCTGTTCACCTGGTTCGTGGACCTGGTCGCCGGCCGCTGGGAGTCCTGAGCCCGGCACGGCCGACGGCGGGCGGACCCACCAGGGTCCGCCCGCCGTCTGTCAGGTCATGCGATGTCGCAGATCACGACGCCGCCCGGGGTGAGGCTCAGAGCACCGCGAAGAGCAGCAGCGAGCCGGCGAAGCCCAGCAGCGACTCCAGGGTCTGCTGCACCGTCCAGGTGCGCAGCGTGGTGGACACGTCCATGCCGAACAGCCGGCCCACCAGCCAGAAGCCGGAGTCGTTGACGTGGCTGCCGAAGACCGAGCCCGCGGCGGTGGCCGGGGTGATCGCGACCACCTCACCGCTGGAGAAACCGCCTGTGGCGACGGCGGGGGCCATCAGGCCGGCGGCGGTCACCAGGGCGACGGTGGCCGAGCCCTGCGCCAGGCGCAGCACGACGGCGATCACCCAGGCGGCGACGATCACGGGGAGGCCGATGCCCTCCATCGAGTCGCTGAGTGCCTGGCCGATGCCGGAGGTGCGCAGGACGCCGCCGAACGTGCCGCCGGCGCCGGTGATGAGCACCACCGAGCAGATGGGGCCCAGCGAGGAGTCGACGATCTTCTCCAGCGCGGTGCCGTCCTCGCCGCGGGCGAAGCCGAGGGCGACCAGGGCCACCAGCACCGAGATGAGCAGGGCCACGGGTGAGGAGCCGAGCGTGCGGGCGACGTGGAACCAGGTGGCGTCCTTGGAGACGGCGCCGGCGGCGCGCAGGAAGTCGAGGCCGGTGTTCATGAAGATGAGCAGCATCGGCAGCAGCAGCACGAGCACCACAGTGGAGACCTTGGGCGGGTTCTTGACCGCGTCGCCGTCGATGGTGCCGAACAGGCCGTCGGTGTCGGTGAGGGGGAACTGGCGCGCGCAGACCTTGCCCCACAGGTAGCCCGAGACGTACCAGGTGGGGATGGCGATGAGCAGGCCGAGGGCCAGCACCAGGCCCAGGTTGGCGCCCTAGAGCTCGGTGGCGGTGACGGGGCCGGGATGCGGCGGCACGAAGACGTGCATCATCGAGAAGGCGACGGCAGACGGGATGGCATAGCGCAGCACGGGCCCGCCGAGACGGGCGGCGACGGCGAAGATGACCGGCAGCATGACCACCAGGCCGGCGTCAAAGAACATCGGGAAGCCCATCAGCAGGGAGGCGACGCCCAACGCGGGGGGTGCGCGGGACTCACCGAAGAGGCTGATCAGCCGGTCGGCCGGCGCCTGGGCGCCGCCGGAGTACTCGATGAGCTTGCCGAGCATCGCACCAAGCCCCACGAGCAGGGCCACCGACCCCAGTGTGTTGCCGAAATTGCTGGTCAGGGTGGGGACGATCTCGCCCGCCGGAATGCCGGTGGCGAAGGCGGTCGCCAGGCTGACCAGCACCAGGGTGAGGAAGGCGTGCAGCTTGAAGACGATCACCAGCACCAGGATCAGGGCGATGGCGGCGGCGGCGATGCCGAGCAGGGGCATGGCCCCCATTGTCTGGGTCCAGCCGTCGATCATGGGGACTCCCTGTGGGATGGGGACTCCCTGTGGGATGGGCTTTCCGCCAAGGCGGGGAAGGGGTGGTCCGGCCCGGACAGCGGTGGGGTTCAGTGCCGACCCTGCGGCCTCCTGGTGGACATCGTGACTCTAGCCCGCCAGGCCGCTGTGCCGGCAGCCTCCTCGGCCCCCTCCTGGCCCCGGGTGCGCATCAGCCCGGCGGTTGAGCGACCAGGGGGTCCGCACCATCCCGTGGGATGACGCCGCGGGCACCAGAAGGCCACCGTGGTCCGTCGCCAACGGCCCCGGTCCCTTCCTAGGCTTGCCGGGTCGGGAGCCATGGGGCTCCGCACCAGCGAGGAGAGGCTTCATCCATGTCGCACCCAGCATCCGAGCACGAGGTGGTCCACACGTCGGCCACGCTACGCCGTGGGGTGGCCCCGGCGTCGGAAACCGAGGCAGCCGCCCAGTCCGTCCGCCCCCGCCCCGCGCCGCGACCTTCGAGTGGTCGCAGTGGGGAACTGGCGGCCCAGGCCGTCGACCTGGTGAAGGTCTACGGTTCGGGACGCACCCAGGTGCGGGCACTCGACGGGGTGGACGTGGGCTTCGAGAAGGGCTCCTTCACCGCCATCATGGGCCCCTCCGGCTCGGGCAAGTCGACGCTGATGCACTGCCTGGCCGGCCTCGACCGGATCACCTCCGGGAAGGTGGTGATGGGCGACAAGGTGCTCAACGAGCTCAACGACAAGCAGCTCACCCTGGTGCGACGCGACCGCATCGGCTTCGTCTTCCAGTCCTTCAACCTGCTGCCGACGCTGACGGCCCGGCAGAACATCGTGCTGCCGCTGGAGCTGGCGGGTAAGAAGCCTGACAAGGACTTCCTCGACCAGCTGGTGAACTCGCTGGGTCTCGACGAGCGCCTGGACCACCGCCCCAGCGAGCTCTCGGGCGGCCAGCAGCAGCGCGTCGCGATGGCGCGGGCGCTGGTCACCCGGCCCGACGTGATCTTCGCCGACGAACCCACCGGCGCCCTGGACTCCAAGACCGGCACGGCGCTGCTGGGCTACCTGCGTCGCTGTGTCGACGAGCTGGGCCAGACGATCATCATGGTCACCCACGACGCCAAGGCCGCCGCCCACGCCGACCGGGCCCTGATCCTGCTCGACGGCAGGATCGTCGACGACATCGACGGCCCCACCGTCGAGTCGGTCAACCAGGCGCTGACCGAGGTGGGCGCCTGATGTTCGCCGACGCAGCACGCGAGGTGCGACAGCACCCCGGGCGGATCGTCGCCACGCTGGTGGCGATCGCGATCAGCATCGCCTTCATGAGCGGTGTCAGCATCTTCATGGAGACCCAGTCGAAGGCGATGGGCCGCTCGATGGCGCTGCCGACCTCGACGGCAGACCTGGTGGTCGACATCGCCTCCGCCAAGGACGGCACCACCGACGCCCAGGTGCGCAAGGCGGTCATGGGGGTCGACGGGGTGGAGGCCGCCGAGCCGAGCCTCAGCGGCGCCTCCGCCCTGAGCACCGACACGGCCACAGCCTACGCCTCCCTCTACGCCACCCCGGCCGAGCAGTTCCGGTGGGCAGAGCTCACCGAGGGGGCCTGGCCCACCAAGAAGGGCCAGGTGGCGCTGTCCACCCAGCTCGCCGAGAAGCTGGGCGTGAGGCTGGGCGGCACGGTGGCCAATGGCGACCAGAAGCTGACGGTGGTGGGCCTGTCGGACGACCCACCCAGCATGTTCTTCCAGTCGGCCTACCTCGCACCCTCGGTGCTCGCGGGCGAGATGGGCTCGACCGGCGCCAGCCCCAGCTGGGTGCTGGCGCTGGCCGACGGCACCGACCAGCAGGTGGTCCAGGACGAGGTCCGACGCCTGCTGTCGCCCCTGGTCACCGACCCGGACAAGACCCCGTCCGGCGCCACGGGCCGCAACCTGGAGGTGCGCACCAGCGAGCAGGCCCAGGAGGCCGCCATGGATGGCGTGACCGGCGACTTCGACGTGATGAAGTACGCCCTGTTCGTCTTCAGCGCCATCGCCGCCGTGGTGGGCCTGATCACCATCGCCAACACCTTCACCATCCTGCTGGCCCAGCGCCGCCGCCAGATCGGGCTCCTGCGGGCCGTGGGTGCCACTGGTGCGCAGGTGCGGCGACGTTTCCTGGCCGAGGCGGTGCTGCTGGGCATGATCGGCTCGGCCCTGGGACTGCTGCTCGGCACGGTGCTGGCCTGGGCCGGGGCGAGCTACACCAGGGCGACCCACTGGGGCCTGGCCTTCCCGTGGGGCGAGCTGGGCGTCGAGTTCCTCATCGGCGTGGTGCTGACCGTGCTGGCGGCGATGCTGCCGGCGCTGAAGGCCACCCGGGTCTCGCCGCTGGAGGCGCTGCAGCCGGTGGCCACCAGCGAGCAGGTGCGACGCACGTCGATCGTCCGGGCCCTGGTCTGCGGGCTGATCACGCTGGCCGGTGCCTGGCTGGCCTGGCGCTCGCTGCGGGTGCCGGTCGGCGAGGACTCCTCGGTGGCCGACAGCCCGGTGCTGCTGGCGGTGGGCGGTTCGCTGCTGATCACGATCGGCGTGCTCTTCGCCGCACCGATCTACATCCCGTGGGTGCTGCGCGCCCTGGGTCGTCTGCTGGGCTTCGCCGGCCCGTCGGCGCGCCTGGCAGCGAGCAACTCCGCCCGTAACCCGCGACGGGCTGCCGCGACGGCCACCGCGCTGATGCTGGCCTGTGGCCTGATCGTGGCCCTGCAGGTGGGCAGTGCGACGGCCGAGCGCACGGTGCTGCACGAGATCGACTCGCGCTATCCGGTCGACGTCCAGGTCTTCAGCCTGGGCGACTTCACCTCGCAGGACCCGACGGCTGCTGCCCAGCGAGGACTGTCGAACCAGGTGGTGGCCAAGCTCAAGGGCCTGCCGAATGTGGAGCGCAGCGTGGTGATGCAGGGCGGCACGGTGATGGACTCCGAGCACCAGCCGGTCACCGTGGTGGCGCTGGACCCGAAGGCCACGGCCATTGCCCGTGACGAGATGAAGCCCACCGTCCCCGAGGGCGGGGCGCTGACCGACGGGATCAAGGGCGGCACGAAGTTCACCGTCACCGGCAGCAAGGGCCAGTCGGTGACCCTCACTGCCCTGCCGGATGCCGCCGCACCCGTCAAGGACGTGCTGATCGTCTCACCGAAGACGCTGGCGAAGCTGGTGGCCGAGCCCAGCCCGCACCTGTACTGGGCCCGTCTGGCCGACCGGGAGGACATGGGCGCGACGATGGCGCCGCTGCAGAAGGTGCAGCAGGCCTCCCCCGGCGTCTTCGCCACCGGCGCGGTGGCGGAGGCCTACATGGTGAGCCGGGTGCTGGACACGCTGTTGCTGATCACCTCGGCCCTGCTGGGCGTGGCGGTGCTGATCGCGCTGGTGGGTGTGGGCAACACCCTGGGCCTGAGCGTCCTGGAGCGCACTCGGGAGTCGGCCCTGTTGCGGGCGCTGGGGATGCAGCGCGGCGGCCTGCGGCTGATGCTGCTGGTCGAGGCCTTGCTGCTGGGCCTGGCGGGCGTGGTGGTGGGCGTCAGCGCCGGCACCTTCTTCGGCTGGCTGGGGATCAAGGCGCTGCTGCGCCAGGCCGGGATCGACGCGTCGATGCAGTTCGCGACGAACTGGCCGATGATGCTGGGCCTGATCGTGATCGCGCTGGCCTCGGCGGCGGTGGCCTCGGTCTTGCCTGGTCGCAGGGCCGCCAATGCGACACCGACGGAGGCCTTGGCCGCCGACTGACGCATCCGGCCTCGTCATCGGCCTGTTCGTCGGGCCGGTGACGAGGCCGTCGGCTGTGTCGGGGAGCTCCTCCAGCGGACCTGACGAGCTCCGGGAGCCCATTTCAGGCGATTCTTATCCTTTTCTTCTGATCTGGTTGGCCCCCGACCCCGCGAGGTGCTTGAATACGAGACATCACCGACGAGAAGTCCCGCAGGATCCATGACTTGCACGATCAACTCATGAGCCCGTGGTTGGCCGATCGGCACTGACGCTCGTGGTGGTCCACATACGCCCTGGGGGTTGCTGGGGGTGACCAGCAGCCCCCAGGTGCCTCTTTTTTGAACGTGCCAACAGCAGCGGCGTCGCTGACTGGGACGCCCGCCTCCACCAGAGCACCCGGACAGCACGCACCCTCACGCTGGTGGCCGCTACCCCTCTAGGTGTTGGTGGCAGGGACGTTCATGACAGTTTGCGGGTTGACGTGAAGGGAGGACCCCCGTTGGGCTGTGACTTGTCAAAGGTCACAGATGAACAACGGAGGTCCTCATGGCCCACTCTAAAGCCCGTCTGAACGTCAACGGTCGGCGTCTGCTGGTCCAGCGCGTCCGCGAGCACGGCTGGAAGGTCGCCCACGCCGCCAAGGCGATGGGAATCTCACGCCAGTGCGCGCACCACTGGCACAAGCGCTACGACCAGCACGGTGAACCAGGTCTGCATGACCGCTCCAGCCGACCCCGCACCATGCCCCGGCGCACCAACCACCAGGTCGAGGTCCGGGTCCTGGCGCACCGCGCGCTGCACCGGCAGGGCCCGGCCCGCACCAGCGCCGCGACCGGTGTTCCCGCGCGCACCGTCTCGGCGATCTGGAAGCGTCATCACATGCCCCCGTTGGCCCACCTCGATCCGATCACCGGAGCAGTGATCCGCGGCAGCCAGGCCACCACACGCCGCTACGAACGCGAACACCCCGGTGAGTTGATCCACCTCGATGTCAAGAAGATCGGCAAGATCCCCGACGGCGGAGGCTGGCGAAGCCGCGGACGGGCCGCGACCAGCACCGAGAGGAACAAGCGGGCAAAGATCGGCTACGACTACGTCGATGCAGCCGTCGACGACCACACCCGGCTGGCCTACATCGAGATCCACGACGACGAGAAGGGACCCACCTGCGCTGGTTTCCTCACCCGCGCCGCGGCCTTCTTCGCAGACCACGGCATCACCCGTATCGAGCGGGTGATCACCGACAATGCCTTCGCCTACCGCAACAGCAGCGACCTCATCGCCGCGGTCGCAGCCCTCGACGCGAAACAGAAGTTCATCAAGCCCCACTGCCCCTGGCAGAACGGCAAGGTCGAGCGCCTCAACCGGACCCTGGCCACCGAATGGNGGTTTTCTCATCACGCTCCCCGCATATGGGGGGCGATCACGAGGGCTGAGCGGACGATGGCGGTGATTCGCCAGGGGTCGAGGGTGACTTTCTGGAGTGCCTCGAAGTGTTTGAGGATGGCATTGGCTCGTTCGGCTGGTGCGCGGAGTTGGGTGATGAGCCGGTTGCGGGTATTGGTGTCTGGGGCCAGGTGGTGGCCTTTGACGGGGTGGCAGATGCCGATGCCGGCTCCGTGGTAGCCCTTGTCGGTCAACGTTTTCAGCCCTTGGGCTGCGGCTGGGTAGAGGGCTGGCAGGACGTGTTGGCGGGCGGCGGTGAGGTCGTGGGTCGAGTCCGGGGACACTGGCGAGGTCAAGATCGGGAAACCGGAGCTGTCGGTGAGGACCTGGGTGTTGCCGCCGTGACGGTGGTGTTTTCCTGAGTACCAGGCATCGGTGGTTTTCCCTTGTCCGGCAGGGGTGTGGACGGCGGTGGTGGCAATCAGGGTGCCGTCGAGACAGAGGAACGCAGCGCCGTGGGCATGTTGTTCGGCGAGGGTCTCGTGGAGGTCGGGTGCGTGGTCGGCGACCACGTCCAATGCCTCGTGGAGGTAGCGGTAGCAGGTGGCCTTCGACAGGCCATGGTCACGCGCCAAGCGGTGGATGGGGGTCGCATCACACATCCAGCGACTGAGCAGGATCGCTTGGGTCCAGCAAGTGGCGGCTCGTTGCCAGGGACGCCGGTCATGTCGACGTCGGTGGGCCGACAGCCACGCTGCGATGCGGCGCACGATGGTCTCGGGAAGGTCAAGGATGGCACGATCCGACAGCATGCGGGCTCGGATTCTGGTGGACGATGGGTGTCTTGGCAGAAACCAATCCTGCACCACCCGACCCGCATGCACCCACCCGAGTCGACCACCACCCCTTGCCAGAGCATCACTGCCGATGTTCTACAGGCAGCCCTGATGAGAAAACCTCATTCTTGGAATATCGGCATTGAAATGCCCCAGTTCCATTTCTTTTCGATGAGCCTAGAGGCCTCGGAAGTTCCACCAATCTCTTGATTGGAAGATTTTGAAAAAATTAGAAGTAGGCGGGGAATAATAAATATAAAACGAAAGAGACGGCCATCCATGCAGGGATTGTGGCGAGCGACAGGAACCCGCTATTGCCTGCATCCTTAGGTTCGCGTGAGGCGAGTCCGCTCGATAGTAGTTCTTTCAATAGATCTTCCGGCATCAAAAGGTCGGGCCTACCTAAAGTACATATTAGAATCAACCAGAACAAGAGACCCCAAATTAGGATCAATCCATCACTGCGCATCCCGAGATACTCGGATCTCCATACTGAAAGAGTAAGTAACGAGAGTGTTAGTAGTGCAAATGCTATGGAAGCGAAGATGGAACGTATTCTCACTCCCAAGAGAACGGTGCAGGCGAGGAATGGAGGAGTCGCGATCCACCAGACTTCGGAATTCAGATCCATCTCTTATCTCCTGTAGTTGTAGGCCCAGCCGCCAAAGGTGGAGACGCCATGGCTATAAAGCCGGTATCCCACCCCGGAATGACCGTACCCGGTAATCCCCCGCCAGCGACCGAAGGACCTGTTATATCCCCGGGCAGCTCTGCGGTAGGTGCGAACGGTTCGCCTCATCGTGGTAGATCGCCAGCCACCTCTTCTGTAAACCCTTCCGCTGCCGCGTCGGACTGCGTGCGCGAATCTCTTTCCATATTTTGTGGACCCACGGAATCGTGTTCCAAATCTTCCGAATCCTCCTAATGCAACCCCGACGGTAGTTGATGCAAATTGCCTTCGAGCCTTCCGGCGATTACCGCCGCGATAATATGCAGCGGCACTCGCATAACCGGTGATCGCTGATACCGCCGAGCAATAGCCACACAATGGGATATATCCAGCAATCTGAGAGACTCGTGCAAGCCCCCCCGCTAATCGGTTCCACCCACCCCAGTTCCCATCAATGTCAGACTTATTGATGGGGTCATTCGGGTATCCGTAGGTAGTTTCATTTCCTCCATGGACGGGGTCGAGGCTGGTGAATAGTCCGGTGGCTTGGTTGTAGAGGCGGGCGCCCATGAGGGTGATGCCGAGTGCGTCGAGGGTGGCGCGTTCGTGGGCGCCGAGCCAGCCGTAGCCGGCCCCGGCCGCGCCCCCAGCTGTGGCTGTCTTGGTAGTGGTGGGTTGTCCGTATTCGGTGTAGTCGGCCCAGGTGTCGATCCCCGTCGCGGGGTTGGTGCCGTCGAGCTTCACCGTGGCGTTCACGTCCCCGCGCAGCCCGGTCAGGGCGAGCTCGGCGGTGGTGGCCCCGCCGGTGGTGGTGTAGGTGATGCCGAGGCCGTCGCCGGTGAGGTCGGCGTACCGGGTGGTGACTGTCTGCTCGCCGCGCACGTCGACGGTCCAGGCGGGGTTGTCCGACGAGTCGGTGTAGTGGCGTGTGAGGGTGCCGGTGGCGGCGCCGGGGACGGCGATGGGGCCGACGGTGATGTTCTGGGTCAGGCGGCGGCCGGCACCATCCAGGGTGAACGTGACCTTGGTGTCCCCCTGCGCCACGGACTGCGCAGCATCGGAGTCGTAGTAGGCCAGGGCCATGTCGCCGCGGGTGGGGTTGGTGGTGTCGGCGGCGGGGATGCTGGTCTGTCGGCCGAGTGGGTCGTAGACGTAGCTGCCTTGCCCGTTCGCGCCCGTGACAGGCTGGTCCGCACCGTTGAAGGCGCGCGCCGTGCTGGTGGCGCCAGCATCGTCGCAGCCGGTGGTGTTGGCGGCTGTGGTCTGGCTGGTGCGGTTGCCGTTGACGTCGAAGCTGTAGCCGCGGCGGGTGCAGGTCGGGCTTTCGGCGCGGGTGTTGAGGGTCTCATCGACCCGGACCAGGCGGCCGGCCTTGTCGTAGCGGTAGGCCCGGTCGGAGGTGACGGCCGGGCTGTTGGTGTCGGTGTAGGCCGATCCTCCGTCGGTGGACCATTCCCGTACCGTCCTACCCGCAGCATCACTACGGCTGGACCAGCCAAACCACTGCTGATCAGCCACCGCCGCGCCCGTCTCCGGATCCGTGCCCTTGCCGGAGTAGGTCAGGTCGACCAGTTCTCCGGCCGGGTCGTAGGTGTGGCGGCGGATGATCCCACCGGGCAGCTTCTCCAGCGTCGCCGCACCCTGCGCGTCGTAGGCGGCGGTCGCACTGTGGGTGATGCCGCCCGAGGTGGCTTCGGTCTTGGTGACCAGGCCGCGGGTTTCGGCCTTGCCGTTGGCGTCGGTGCCGTCGTAGGTGAAGGTCTGCGACCCGTTGTTGTCGGTGACCTTGACGACTTGGCCGAGCTCGTCGTAGGTGGTTGTCGCTGTGTCCGCCGGCTGCCCGGCGGGGGTGTTGGTGTAGGTGAGCTGACGACCCCACGTGTCGTAGGTCATGGCCGTCGACCCGGCGGTGGAGGTGGTGCCGGTGACCTGCCCGACGCTGTCGTAGCTGGTGGTGACGGCCGGGACAGGGGTGGATCCCGTCAGCCCTGCGCTGGTGGTGGTCACCGTCACGGGCCGCGACTTCGCATCAAAGCTGGTGGTGGTGGTCACGGTCGCCGTTCCGGCGATGGTCTGGGTCTGGGCGGCTTGCCCGTCCCAGGTGTAGGAGACGGTGCGCTCGGTCGGCAGGGTGCCGGCGCCGGGCATCGTCTGGCACACCCATCCGGCCCAGGCCGGCTTCCCGCCACAGGCCGCAACTGTGGGGTGTGTTCCTGCGGTGTAGTAGAGGGTCTTGCGGGTCCCGGCATCGGCGGAGGTGCCCTTGGCGGAAGGCTGGCGCTGTTCGATGATGCGGCCTTGGTCGTCGTAGACGGTCTCCCGGGTGATGTCGCCGGCGGTGGCTGCCTCCGTGGCACCCATGCGGGTGGTGGTGGAGGTGGCCTGGCCCAGTTCCCAGCCGGTCTTGCCTCCGGGCGTGGTGCCGTCATAGGAGGTGACGGTGACGTTGAGCAGGTCGTGGCGGTCCCAGACCTGGTCGCCGGGGGTCACGGTGGAGGTGGTGACTGTGGTCGGCAGGCGGTAGGGCTGGCCGGACAGCGGGTTGATTCCTGCGTGGGGTGCGCCCTGGTCGTAGCTGGTGTCGGTCTGGGGCCTGGCCCACACCTCGACGCCGGCCTCGTCGATGAGGGTGCGGGCGGGGCCGCGGGTCTGGACCACGAGGGTGCCGGCGGGGGTGATGACGTCGCCGGTGGCGTTGGTGATGTCGGTGTTGTAGACGGTCTGGGTGGAGGCTGAGTCGATGTCGGTCATGCCGCCGGTGCGCAGTTGTTCGACCGCGCGGGCGTCCCAGGCCTGGACGATGTTGTCCTTGTCGTCGTAGACGTTGGCGGTCCACTGCCACGCCCCGGCGCCGTAGGAGCCTTCGTGGATGGTGTAGCCCTCCCCATCAGTCAGGTAGACGTTGGCGCGCTGCCACGCCGCATCATTCTTCGCGGGGGCGCCGCTGATCTTCTGGTCGGGGCCGAACACCGCGAACGCCTTCGACGCGCGGCGGGTGAGCGGGTAGCCGTCGAACTGGGCCAGGTCGAGGTTCGACACGTCGGTGGGCTGGTCGTAGACGAAGGCCGCCAGCTGCGCGGTGCGATCACCGGCCGCCACGCTCGACGGCAGTGGGCGGGTGACCTTGTCCAGGCGGTTGTTGGCGTAGGTGAAGGTGAAGCCGTCCTGCCCGGGCGGAGTGATCCCGGCCAGCCGCAGCGTCTTGTCGGCCACCGACCCTGTCCAGGCGTATTTCGTGGTCAGGCCGGTCACGACGTCGGTCTGCGAGGCCATCGTCTTGTACTGAGGGCTGGTCGCATCAGTGTTGTAGGTGTAGGTGGACAGCACCCGGTCCGTGGCCTCGGTGTCGACCTGGGCGGTGATCTGGGAGACCAGCCCTTGGGTGTTGTAGGTGAGCTTCAACACGCGGCACCCGGCAGTGCGGGTCCCCGGCACACATGCCGCAGCACCCGTGGGCACGGGAGCGATGATCGCCGTCACCCTGCCTTGGGCATCGCGCTGGTAGGTCGTCTTGCCCGGCGTGGCCGGATCAGTCACATCCGTGACCGCGAAGACACTGTCCGCCGTCGCCGACGGCGCCGCCGTCGCGGTGAATCGGGTCGTCACCCCATCCTCATCCTTGAGCGTGAGCACCGGGGTGGAGCCCGCCACGCTCAGGGTGATGCCGCTGCTGGCCGTGTCGTCATCGGCCGGCTCATACGTGCCCGCCGCGAACGCAGCGGCGGTGCGGCGTGCCGGGGCCGTGTAGATCAGGGTGTCGCCATCGTCGCTGACCAGCGCGATCGTGCCATCCAGACGGGTATTGTCGACCACCTCGGACGCGGACAGGCCATCATCACCACCATCCAACCCGGCAACCCACCCCGGCCCGAAGACCTGCTTCGCGACGGCGACATCCCCAGCGAACGAGTTGTGCGTGCGGGAAACCCCAATCGCCGAGGTGGGCGACGGCAGGTCAGCATCCGACTCCGAGACCTGCAACTCACCCGTCCACAACGCTACCTGCCCAGGCCCCGCCTCACTGGTCGGGAACCCAGAGCCGAAAGCGTGCGGCACCCGCACCACCCTGCGCACCGGCGAGCACTTCGCAGACCCGCCGTAGGTCCAACACACCCGCAACTCCAACCTCGCCGGGACCCGCTCGGGCACCACCACACCCTGCGCATCGGCCTGACCGACCAGACTGGTGGTGTCCATCAACCCACTGACCGACACCTTGGTCGCATCGGAGCCGAAGGTGAACTGGTTGCTGGCCGGCACCGGCAAGAAGCCCGTCGAACCGGCCACCCGCCACTGCACCTGCCCCGCCGTACCGCCCGGGCCGCCCTGCCCGGTGACCTGCACCACATCCGTGGTGGTCTGTCCCGACACCGGCGCCGACATCGACGGCGTGCCATACCCGAAGCCGTAGGTCACCTTCGCCGACTGCCTGCCCACCGGCGACTGGGCCGTCACCGTCACCGTGTGCCACCCGGCCGTGCCACCCACCTTGGGGATCTGGAACGTCGTGGGTGTCGTGGTCGTCGGCTGCGTTACCGCAGCGATCTTCTCCGCACCACCATCCACCGTGTACCGCACATGCGTCGCCGCCGAATTCGACGTCGCCGCAGCCGCCGTCAACGTCACCGTGCACGTCTCCGCCGGCTTGACCGCATCCGCCCACGAACCCTTCGCCGACGCACACGTCACCGTCGGAACAGGCGGCGGCGACAACGTCACCCAGTACTCCTTGGCCCCCGACCAGGCCGACGACAGCATCGAGTCATTCGCCCGCGCCCGAATCCAGCCATGGTCATTGTCCGCCAACGTCGCCGACGTGCACGACGCGGTGGTGCCCGGCGCCCGGTAGCCGGTCGAGCACAACAGATCGCCATAGCCCGATCCCGGCGAGGTCATCCGGCTGTAGTCGACCTTCACCTGGTTGCCATCCGCATCCGACGGCACCACACCCGTCAAGCTCGGCGTCGGGTAGGCAATGAAGGTCTTGCCACCCACCACCGCCGAGTTCCCCACCGACGGCAGCGCTGGGGCAGCAGGAGCCCGGTCGTAGAACAGTCCAATCACCGGCCGATAGCTCGAATCATTCGAGTAGAACCGCTTCCACCCATACGGATCGGCCTCGTTGTCGGCCCGCAACATCATTCCCACCTGCGTGGCCGTCGAGGCAGACCATGCCTTGGCCTGGGCTGTCATGTCGATGCTCACCCGGCCGTCAGGGCAGGAACTCGACGCCCCCACCGTCTGGGTGCTGGTGGCACGCTTCGTGCCAATGCTGGGCTGCGCCGTCCACCGGGTGGCGGTGGTGGCCAGGCCGGCGTCATACGAACTCCACGGCTTGGCCGTGCACGACCAGGAATGGGTCTCCAACAGACTCAGCGAGGCGCTGGTGATCTGCTTGCCCTTGAACGAGGCGGCATCGAAGTTCATGAACGTGCGTGCCACCTGCCCCGACCCGTTGTTGCCCAACTTCAACTCCGACGAGGCCGACTCATCAGTCCCATAGCCCTGCTGCACGAACGTGTCGAAAGCCGGGGACACGCTGGCCAAGGCATAGGTCGGGTCAATCGTGATGGGAAACGTGCGGGCCGGATTGTTCAGCCACGCCACATCGGCACTGATCCCCAGCGACGCAGTCGACTTCTTGCCCTTGCGCGCCACCGTTCCCAGCACGAACTCGGCCTGCGACGGAAGCCCCCGCCCCTGCACTGCGGCGTCGGCTGCATCCCACATCCGCGGGGCATGCAACCGTCCCCGCGCCACACCCTTGCCGTCACGCAGCTCCACCACACCACCACTGGCCTGGGCCGGAACCACATCACCCTGACTGGTCAGCGTCGTGGGCAGCACCACCCGCCCCTGGCGGCCATAGCGGCGCACCAGCTCCGACACGCCCTTCTTCGAGTGCACCAGCCACACCAGCTCGAAACCAGCCGGACGCACCTCCACCCGCACATCCACCCCCGGCACCACATCCCGATAGGTCACCGTCGACCCGTCCAACACCGGCGCCGGCAACTCCACCCCATCCAACGCCACACCCAGCCCTCGACCGGCCGCATCGACCATCGACACCGCCGCATCACCAGCCTGGTCGGCCAACGCCACCGACCCCGGCACCGCCACCGGATGCACACCCTGCGCGTCCTTCACCACAGTCGTGTCGATCGCCCGCCACCCCTCAGTGGCGCTCGCCGTCGCGTCCTTGAACCGGGCCGGCCCCGACGAGATCTCCTCCTGCACCCGACCATCCGGATGCAGCCACACCCGGCGAGTCTCGGAACGCTCACTGAGCACCTCCACCCGCCGCTGCGACGCCCGCGCAGTCACCGACGCCGACATCCAGTCCGGCCGCACCACATCACCACCCAACGGCACCAACCCATCCACACCAGGCTCCGGCGCCGCCGCCGTGGGCGACGGTGACGGGTCAGGATCATCCGCCCACGCCGGCTCCGCAGGCGACATCGTGACCACCAACGCCAGCGACATCACCCCCACCAACCAGCCACGACCAGCACGAACCAGCCGACCCACACCCCAACCAGACATGACAATCCCCATCTCCACGACACGACGTAGCAGACGCAGACTATGCCCAACAACATGCAGCCCGCCGCGACACGCCCAAGATCTTCAGCCTCACCCCCAAACAGACCACGGGCAATGACGGCAGCACACGACGCAGGCAAACCGCCTGGGGACGAGAACCTGACCGACTGGACCGTCCACACCAAGGCCCCAGCCCGTGCAGGAACGGCATCAAACGGGGGGCGTTCCACGCGCCTACAGTGGACACATGAGCCAACGCCAGCAGGATGCCCGCCGCCGCGTCGAACTGGCCGAGCAGCAGGCCAGGGCCGAGGCAGTCGTCGCCCAGCAGATGATCGACGAGTTCGTCGCCGAGGCCACCCGTCGCGGGATCGCACCCACCGCGCTGCGCGCCACCACCCTGCAGGGCCACCAGGTCAAGACCGACCGGCAGGGCTGGTACCTGCGGCAGAACCAGTCCATCGCCATCGGCACCGACGGCGGCTACTACGTCCTCACCGTCCCGGCCGGGGCGATGGCCCGGCTCACCGGCGTGAAGCTCCAGCCCACCGACCCCCCACTGGTGGTGGGGCGCGGCGGGCGTGACGGCGAGACCGGCGACCTGCGCGAATTCCTCGACTGGCGCCTGGCCGCCGGCTGACCGTCGCCTGCCCCGCCCCCTCAGCTCAGCTCGGCTCAGCTCAGCGCCAGTAGCCACGCCAGCGCTGCTTGGGCCACGGCGCGTCCTCATTGGGCACGCCCAGCACGTGCGCGGCGCGCAGCGGCCAGTTCGGGTCGCGCAGCGCCTCCCGGCCCAGCATCACCGCATCGGCCCGGCCCTCGGCGATGATCTGCTCCGCCTGCTCCGGGGTCTCGATGATGCCCACCGCGCTGGTGGCGATGCCCGCCTCGCGCCGCACCTGTTCGGCGAAGGGCACCTGGTAGCCGGGGCCGACGGGAATCTGCGCCATCACATTGCCGCCGGTGGAGCAGTCCACCAGGTCGACGCCATGCTCCTTGAGCAGCCGGGCCAGGGCGACGGAGTCCTCGACGCTCCATCCCTCCTCGACCCAGTCGGTGGCCGAGATCCGCACCGCCAGCACCCCCTGGTAGCGCTGCCGGATCGCGTCGACCACCTCGAGCACCAGGCGCACCCGGTTCTCGAAGCTGCCACCCCACCGGTCGGTGCGGGTATTGCTCAGCGGCGAGTAGAACTGGTGCAGCAGGTAGCCGTGGGCAGCGTGCACCTCGACCACGTCGAAACCGGCCTTCTCGGCACGCACCGCGGCCTCGGCGAAGGCCTCCACCACGCGGGCGATGCCGTCCTCGTCGAGGGCCTTCACCTCGGTGGTGAACTCCTCACCGGCACCGCGCGCACCAGTGGGGCCGACCGGCTGCCAGCCGCCCTCCTCCACCGGGACGGTGCGCGGCGCGACGCCCTGCCACCAGCGGTCGGTGCTGGCCTTGCGGCCGGCATGGGCGATCTGGATGCCGGTGCTGGCGCCGTGGGAGTGCATGAAGGCGTTGATCCGGCGCCAGGCCGCGACGTGCTCGTCGCCCCAGATGCCGGCGTCGAAGGGGCTGATCCTGCCCTCGGGCAGCACGGCGGCGGCCTCGCTCACCACCAGGCCCCAGCCACCGGCGGCGAAGCTGCCGTAGTGCACCAGATGCCAGTCGCCGACGACGCCGTCGCGCTCCTCGACGCTGTACTGGCACATGGGCGAGACCCAGGCACGGTTGCGGACCTCGAGCCCGCGAAGGCTGATCGGTTCGAAGAGGGAAGACATGTCCCCATTCAAGCCTGGCGGTCAAGTCCGCGGCGGCCACCCGCCCCATCCGGCCTCGTGGGAGCTCCTCGCGCCGGCCCGGTAGCATCGCAGGGTCCCGCACCCGCGGGACCAGACCAGGAGGATGCCGTGCAGTTCGTGCAGAACCTGCGACGACTCCTGCGCCACGACCGCTTCCGCAAGCTGGTCACCATCCGCGCCCTGACCCAGTGCGCCGACGGCACCCTGCAGGTGGGCATGGCCAGCCACATCCTGTTCAACCCCGCCCAGCAACCCACCGCCTGGGCGATCGCGGCGATGTTCGCCATCACCCTGATGCCCTTCAGCATCGTCGGCCCCTTCGTCAGCGGACTGCTCGACCGGTGGTCGCGCCGCACCGTGGCGGTGGTGGTGGACGCGACGCGCTGCGTCCTGGCACTGGTGATCGCGGCGATCGTCGCCACCGGCTCGACGGCACCGCTGGTCTCCACCGCCCTGTTCGGCTGCCTCATGGTGGCGCTGGCCCTCAACCGTTTCGTGCTGGCCGGGCTCAGCGCCGGGCTGCAGCACACCATCGACGACGACGAATTCCTCACCGCCTCGGCGGTGATGCCGATGATCGGCCCCACCACCCTGCTGCTGGGCGGGGTGCTGGCCGGAGCAATCCGGCTGGCCAGCCCCTGGCCGGCCGCGATGGCCGATGCCGTCATCTTCTGCTGCGCCGCCGCGATGTGGGCCACCTCGAGCCTGGTGGCCTCCCGGTTGTCGCCGCGCAGCCTCGGCCCGCTCGACCCCGCACCCCGGACCCGCTTCGTCGAGACCCTGCACGCCCTCCACGACGCCGGCCGCCATCTGGCGCACCGGCGTCCCGCCCTGCTGGGGCTGGTGACCATCACCTGCCAGCGGGTGCTCTACGGACTGACCCTGGTCAGCGTCCTGCTGCTCTTCCGCAACCACGTCCACGCCCCCACCGAGGTGAATGCGGCGATGGCCGACATCGGGCTGTGGATGGCCGCCAGCGGTGTGGGCTTCGCCTGCTCGGTGCTGCTGGTGCCGCCGCTGGCGCACCGTCTGGGGATGCGCGGCAGCATCGTGGTGGTGCTGCTGGCCAGCGCGCTGGTGCAGCTGCTGCCCGGTCTGGTGCTGCGGCGCTGGCCGCTGGTGGTGGCGAGCTTCTTCATCGGCTGGTTCGCGCAGTCACTCAAGATCTGCATCGACACCGTCGTCCAGGCCCATGTCGACGACGAGGTGAAGGGGCGCGTCTTCGTCATCTACGACGTGGTCTTCAATGCCGCGATCGTGCTCGCCTCGGTGCTGGCGGCGGCCATCATCCCGCCCGGCGGCGTCTCACGCCCGCTGATGGTGGCCATCGGCCTGGGCTACCTTGCCCTGGCCACCGGCTTCTGGCTGGCGAGCCGTCCGATGGGCTCGGCCGTCTTCAACCGCGGCACGCAGCTGGGTCTCACCAGTACTCGCGCGTGATCCTCTCGGGCAGCCGGCCCTGCTCCCGGTAGGCCCGGCTGATCGCCGCGGCGATCCGGGTGGCCAGCGACAGGTCACAATTGGTGGGCTTCGGCTTGTCGATGCGATGGCAGATGCCCTGGTCGATGACATAGCGGTGGAAGCCGTGGGTCTGCGAACTCAGCTGCACCCAGGTCTCGTAGATGGCCTGCTTGTCGTCGGCCTCCATCAGCACCAGGTCGAAACCCGTCGACGTGTGCTCCTGCATCCCCCCGGTCATCATCGGTCCCCTCCTGTTGTCTGCAAAAAAATCGGCGCTCCCTGGCAACGATCCCTGCCCACATGGTGCACGAGGGCCGGGCGGGTGTCCCCCCGCCCGGCCGTCGCCGTGCTGTGCTGCCAGTTCAAGCGCGGGCCTCGATCGCCTGGCGGTAGAGGCGGCCGGCGCGGTACGAGGAGCGCACCATCGGGCCGCTCATCACGCCGCTGAAGCCGATCTCGGTGGCCTCCTCGGCCAGCTCGTCGAACTCCTCCGGGGTCACCCAGCGGTCGATGGGCAGCAGGGTGACGGCCGGGCGCAGGTACTGCGTGATGGTCAGCAGCTCGGTGCCGGCATCGTGCAGGTCCTGCATGGCCTGGCTGATCTCCTCGCGGGTCTCGCCCATGCCCAGGATCAGGTTGCTCTTGGTCACCAGGCCGGCCTCGCGGGCCATGGTGAGCACCTCGAGCGAGCGCTCGTAGCGGAAGCCGGGGCGGATGCGCTTGAAGATGCGCGGCACAGTCTCCACGTTGTGCCCGAAGACCTCGGGCCGGGCCTCGAAGAGCTGGTCAAGGAATTCCTTCTTGCCGCTGAAGTCGGGGGCGAGCATCTCGACGCCCACGCCCGGGTTCAGCTCGTGCACCTTGCGGATCGTCTCGGCATAGAGCCAGGCACCCTCGTCTTCGAGGTCGTCGCGGCAGACACCGGTGATGGTGGCGTACTTCAGCCCCATCTTCTGCACGCTCTCGGCCACGCGCACCGGCTCGGCCGGGTCATAGCCCTCGGGCTTGGCGGACTCGATCTGGCAGAAGTCGCAGCGACGGGTGCACTGGTCACCGCCGATCAGGAAGGTGGCCTCGCGGTCCTCCCAGCACTCGAAGATGTTCGGGCAGCCAGCCTCCTGGCACACCGTGTGCAGGTCCTCGCCCTTCACCAGGTTCTGCAGGTCGCGGTACTCGGGACCCATCACGGCCTTGGTCTTGATCCACGACGGCTTGCGCTCGATCGGGGTCTGGGAGTTCTTGACCTCGACGCGCAGGAGCTTTCGGCCTTCAGGTGCAATCGTCACTTCTTCAGGTTACCTTCCCGGGAAAGGTGGGCCGCGAGCAGCGGTTCCAGCCGCTCGGCGAGCTCCACGAGGGTGGGCGGCGGGCCGTCCATCTCGGCCGCCATGGTGGTGACACCGGCGTCACTGATGCCGCACGGCACGATGTTGTCGAACCCGTCCAGCGTGTTGGAGACATTGATCGAGAAGCCGTGCAGGGTGGTCCGCTTCGTCACCCGGATGCCAATGGCGCAGATCTTGCGTTCCGGGCGCATCCCCTGGCGAGGGGGGACGACCCCCCTCGAACCCCCCGCGCTCCGCGCGTCATCGAACGGTCCTCGCACGCTCGGACCATGCCCGCTGCGCTCCGCACCACCCATCGCCTGTCCGACGGCCGGGGCCTGGCCCTCGACGCTGGCCAGCTGCAGACCTCCCGTGGCGGGCGCGGCCACCGCGGGGGCATCGAAGGTGAAGTTGCCGGTGCGGTCGGTGTCGCCGGCCCTGTGGTGACGGCCCGGCTCCACCAGCGGAACGGTGCTGGGGTCGTCGGCGGGCAGCCACACCCCGGTGCGCCCCGGCACCCGTCCCGCAAGGATGCCGTAGCTGGCCAGGACGTCGATGACGGCCTGCTCGACCCGACGCACGTGGTCCACCACGCCCACCCGGTCGGGCAGCTGGACGATCGGGTAGCCGACGAGCTGGCCCGGCCCGTGCCAGGTGATGTTGCCGCCGCGGTCGACATCGACCACCGGGGTGCCGTCGAAGGGCCGCTCATGGGGCTTGGTCTGGCGGCCCGCGGTATAGACGGGGTCGTGCTCGACGAAGATCACCTGGTTGCCGGTCTCGCCCGAGGCAACCCGGGCGTGCACCTCCCGCTGGTGCTCCCAGGCCTCGTGGTACTCCACCCGGCGCGGCGGGTGGTCCTTCAGGCCCAGGTACTCGAACTCGACACTCACCCGGCCGAGCCTACGCCGTCGCCAATCACTCCCGAACGGGCACGAGTTGAGGGTGATCCGCAGGAAAATGGCCAGATCCGCATGCTGCAACCTGCGGATGGCAACACTTTCTTGCGGATCGCGGCCGACGAGGCGTCCGCCGACCGGAGCGTGGATCAACCCCGGGGCGATCCTGCGCGCGGTATCGTTCGACGACCCCATCGACGTGCGAGAGGCTCCCCATGAGCGACACCGCCTTCCAGACCATCGCGATGGTGGTCTACATGGCCGCCATGCTGTTCATCGGCTGGTACTCCTACCGCAAGACCAAGAACCTGAACGACTACATGCTGGGCGGACGCGACCTGCACCCGGCCGTCGCAGCCCTGTCCGCCGGTGCCGCCGACATGTCCGGTTGGCTGTTGATGGGCCTGCCCGGCGCCATCTACGCCAAGGGCCTGGTGGAGGCCTGGATCGCGGTGGGCCTGACCGTCGGCGCCTGGCTGAACTGGAAGGTGGTCGCCCCGCGCCTTCGCGCCTACACGCAGGAGGCCAATGACTCGATCACCGTGCCCAGCTTCCTGGAGAACCGCCTGCACGACCGCAGCCGCCTGCTGCGCGTCGTCTCGGGCCTGATCATCCTGGTCTTCTTCACCTTCTACGTCAGCTCCGGCATGGTGGCCGGCGGCGTCTTCATGCAGTCCAGCTTCGGCATCAACTACCGCACCGGCATGCTCGTCGTGGCCGGCGTCACCATCGCCTACACCCTGTTCGGCGGCTTCCTGGCCGTCAGCTACACCGACTTCGTGCAGGGCCTGATGATGTTCGCCGCCCTGATGGCCGTCCCGCTGGTGGGCCTGGTGAACCTGGGTGGCCTCGGCGAGGTCTCGCGTCTGGTGCAGGCCTCCGACGCGCGGGCCGGCATCGACCGGATGGCCGTGCTGCCGCACCCGTTCACCTCGGTGGCGCTGATGGGCATCATCTCTGCCCTGGCCTGGGGCCTGGGCTACTTCGGACAGCCGCACATCATCGTGCGCTTCATGGCGCTGCGCTCCACCGCCGAGGCCCGCGCGGGACGTCGTATCGGCATCGGCTGGATGCTCTTCGCCGTCGTGGGCGCCATCGCCACCGCCCTGGTCGGTGCGGCCTGGCACCAGAAGAACGGCGTGACGCTGGCCGATCCCGAGACCGTCTACATCAAGATGGGCCAGATTCTCTTCCACCCGCTGATCGCCGGCTTCATGCTGGCCGCGGTGCTGGCGGCGATCATGTCGACCGTCTCCAGCCAGCTGCTGGTCACCTCTTCGGCCCTGGTGGAGGACATCTACAAGGCCCTGGACAGGAACGACCGCACCGACGGCCACCACGTGCTGATGGGGCGCATGGCTGTCCTGGTGGTCTCCGTCGTGGCCGCCGCGATGGCGTGGACGCAGAACGACACGATCCTGGCGCTGGTGGCCTTCGCCTGGGCCGGCTTCGGTGCCTCCTTCGGCCCGGTGGTGCTGCTCAGCCTGTTCTGGCGCAAGCTCACCACGGCCGGGGCCCTGGCCAGCATGGTCACCGGTGCCCTCATGGTGGCCTGGTGGGGCAATGTAGAGGGCGGCATCTTCGACCTCTACGAAATCCTGCCCGGCTTCCTCGCCGCCCTGCTGGTGGCCGTCGTGGTCAGCCTGGTCACCCACCGCCCCCACGACGAGATCACGCGCCAGTTCGACGCCACGGTGCACGCCGTCAAGCACGCCCACGACTGAGAGCGGCTGGTCCCGCGTCCACAAACCACGTCGAGAGCGCCCCTGGTTGCAGATGCTGCGGTGTGGGGCGCCGTGGGTGTGGTTTGTGGACGGGGCGCCCAGTATCCCACCCCTTGGTGCCACGTAGCCTAGGAATGAGGTCCGGCAGCCCGTCCGGGCGACCTGAGCAACGAGGAGCACCGATGATCCTGGCAACCCCCACCACCGCCGACGGCCTCAGCGCCCACGCCTGGGGACGGGCCCACTGGGTTGGCGTCGCCGAGGTGCAGCCGTCGGCCACCGGACCGGTCGTGGTCGACTGGCAGGTGCACGAAGTGGCCTGGGACGAGTCGCACGACGCCGGCACCCACGGTGCGCACCATGCCCGGATCGTGCGCTTCCTCAAGGAGCAGGCAATCCAGGCGGTCGTCGTGGACCACATGGGTGAAGGGATGCAGCGCGTCATGCACTCCATGGGCATCCCGATCCTGCCCGCCACCGAGGGCGATGCCCGCACCTCGGTAGTGGCGGCCCTGGCGGCGGTGCAGCAGGCCGAACAGGACTGAGGTCGCCACCGAGTCGGGCAGGAAGCCCGCCGGGGACGACCGGAGCCCGGCACCCCTCGAGGGGTACCGGGCTCCTGTCGTGCGTCGGGAAGGCTACTTGACCGGCTTCATCAGCTGCGTCTCGTCGGTCAGCTCGTGCACGGTGCGACCCTCACCCTTGACCCACAGGCTGTAGGCGATGGCCAGCAGCACCACCCAGACCACGCCGACGATCAGCGCGATACGGGTCTCGGGGAACCAGCCGAGCACCAGCACCACGAAGACCATGAAGACCAGCGAGGCATAGCTGGCGATGGGCCACAGCGGCACCTTGAACTCGCTCTCGGGACGGCCCTTGGCGGCGATCTCGCGACGCATGGCGATGTGGGACAGCAGGATCATGAACCACACCAGCACCGTGGCGAAGGTGGCGATGGAGGCGATCAGGTCGAAGACATTCTTCGGCATGACAGCGTTGAGCACGGCGGCGATCACCAGTGCCCCGCACATCACCAGCACGGTGAGCCAGGGCACGCCGTGCTTGGAGACCGACGCGAAGGCCTTGGGGGCGTGGCCCTGCTGGGCCAGGCCGTAGAGCATGCGCCCGGCGCCGAAGGTGTCGGAGTTGATGGCCGAGACGGCGGCGGTGATGACGACCGCGTTCAGGATCGAGGGTGCGGCGGGCACGCCCAGCGAGCTGAAGATCTGGACGAAGGGGCTGGCCTCGCCGGTGATCGCATTCCACGGCACCAGCGCCATCACCACGCCCAGTGCCAGCACGTAGAAGAGCAGGATGCGCACCGGCACCGAGTTGATTGCCTTGGGGATGGCGCGCTTGGGGTCGGCGGCCTCGCCGGCGGTGATGCCGATGTTCTCGACGCCGCCGAAGGCGAAGACCACCACGGCCAGCGAGGCCACCATGCCGCCGATGCCGTTGGGGGCGAAGCCGCCGTGGTTGGTGAGGTTGTGCAGGCCCGCGCTGGTGCCGGGCTGGTAGCTGACCCCCTTGAGCATCAGTGCCAGGCCGCCCAGGATCATGGCGATGATGGCGCCGACCTTGACGATGGTGAGCCAGAACTCCAGCTCGCCGAAGACCTTCACGTTGCGGGTGTTGATGGCGCCGATGAAGCAGATCACCGCCGCCACCCAGATCCAGCGCGGGGTGTCGGGGAACCAGAAGCCCATGTAGATGCCGAAGGCGGTGACGTCGGCGACGGCGACCACGATCATCTCGAAGGTGTAGGACCAGCCGGTGACGAAGCCGGCGAAGGGCCCCAGGTAGCGGCTGGCGTACTGGCCGAAGGAGCCCGGGATCGGGTGGCGCACGGCCATCTCGCCCAGGGCTCGCATCACCATGAAGACGGCCGCGCCGGCGATGATGTAGACCAGCAGGACCGACGGGCCGGCCTTCTGGATGGCGCTGGCCGAGCCGTAGAACAGGCCGGTGCCGATCGCGGCGCCCAGCCCGATGAACTGGATGTGTCGCAGGCTCAGGCCGCGGGCCAGGCCGCCGGTCTCCTGCGGGACCCCGTACTCATCGCGGACCACCGGGGTGTGGGTGCCGTCCGCGTCGGGGGCAGGCTTGCCAAGGCTCATCTCTCATCTCCTCTTCACTGAGGTGGGCGCCGTGCCCGTAGCTCCCAGTCGACCTGACCCGATGCTTTCGCGAACAGGCCCGTCCACCCACAGCTGTCCCACATGTGGGACGGATCTGTGCACGACTGTGTCATGAGGTGCGGCCGTCATGAGGTGCGGCCGTCATGGGGTCCGCGGCGGGGCGGTGTTGCCCAGGCGGGCGTGCAGGCCCACCACGACGTGGCGGATCGCCTCCGCCAGCCGCTCGCGCTGCCCGGGCGTCACCTGCTCGGCCTCGAAGGTGAGGGCGACGGCCCCCACCGGAAAGCCGGCGCGGTCCACCACGGCCATCGCCACGGAGGCCAGCCCTGGGGTGACGCTGTGCTCCTCCACGGCATGGCCCCGCTGGCGCGTCTGGGCCAGGATTCGCCGCAGCTCGACCAGGCTGGAGGGGCCTCGGCCTTCACGCTGCACCAGGGACCCGTCGTGCGGGAAGAGCGCCGCCACCTGGCTGTCGGGCAGGGCGGCGAGCATCGCCAGCCCAGAGGCAGTGACCTCGGCCGGCAACCGCACTCCCACGTCGGTCACCAGGCTGGGCCGGTGGGGGGCCCGCTCCTCGATGACGTAGACAACGTCGTGCCCATGCAGCACGGTGAAGTGGCCGCTGTGGCCGGTGTTGTCCACCAGCCGGCTGAGCATGGGCTTGGCCATGCGCTGCAGCGGATTCTGGCGCCGGTAGGCCCAGGCCAGCTCATAGGCGCCCACCCCCAGGGCCCAGCGGTTGCTGTCCGAGACGTGCATGACGAAGCCGTGCTCGGCCATCGTCGACAACAGCCGGTAGAGCGAGGCGCGCGGAATGCCCAGCTCGCGGGCGAGGTGGCCAGCCGCCAGCGGCTCGGGCGAGCTGGCCAGGGCTTCCAGCACCGCCAGGGTGCGGCTGGCGGCGGGGCTTGCCATGGCCTGGCCTCGCGCCGGAGGCGACGGCTTCGTCGGGGAGCTCATGGCACCAGTGTGCACCTGGTCTCACTTGTGAGACTCGACCCCGACCCAAGCCCTTGCCGTGCCAAGGACCTCTGCGGATGGAATGGGCCCATGAGCACCGACATCCAGCTTGGCGTGACCCCGCTCGAGATCGACGAGGTCGTCGCCGTCGCCCGCCAGGGCGTCACCGTCAGCGTCCACCCCGAGGCCATGGAGGAGGTGCGTCGCAGCCGCAAGGTCATCGAGGACCTCGCCAGCGACACCGTGCCCCACTACGGCGTCTCCACCGGCTTCGGGGCACTCGCCACCGTCCACATCCCCACCGAGATGCGCGCCCAGCTGCAGCGCTCCCTGGTGCGCAGCCACGCCGCCGGCAGCGGCCCCGAGGTGGAGCGCGAGGTGGTGCGCGCACTGATGCTGTTGCGCATCCAGACGCTGTCCACCGGCCGCACCGGCATCCGCCCCGAGACCCTCGAGACCTATGTCGCCATGCTCAATGCCGGCATCACCCCCGTCGTCCACGAGTACGGCTCGCTGGGTTGCTCGGGCGACCTGGCCCCGCTGGCCCACTGCGCCCTGGCCCTGATGGGCGAGGGCGTCGTGCGCGATGCCGCCGGCGAGAAGATGGATTCCGCCAAGGCACTGGAGGCCGCCGGCATCACCCCGGTCGTGCTCACCGAGAAGGAGGGCCTGGCGCTGATCAACGGCACCGACGGCATGCTCGGCATGCTGTGCCTGGCCATCCACGACCTGCGCAAGCTCTACACCGTCGCCGATCTCGCCGCCGGCATGAGCATCGAGGGCCTGCTGGGCTCCGACTCCCCCTTCGCCCCCGACATGATGGCGCTGCGTCCCCACCCGGGCCAGGCCACCGCCGCCGCCAACCTGGTCAAGGTGCTGGCCGACAGCCCGATCCGCGACAGCCACCGCGACCCGGTCAAGGACACCCGCGTGCAGGACGCCTACTCGCTGCGCTGCACCCCGCAGGTCAACGGCGCCGGCCGCGACACCATCGACCACGTCGCCACCGTCGCCGGCCACGAGCTGGCCTCGGCCGTCGACAACCCGGTGGTCACCCACGACGGCCGCGTGGTCTCCAATGGCAACTTCCACGGCGTGCCCGTCGCCTACGCGCTGGACTTCCTGGCCATCCCGGTCGCCGACCTGGCCAGCATCAGCGAGCGCCGCACCGACCGCTACCAGGACGTCGCCCGCAACCAGGGCCTGCCCGCCTTCCTGGCCGACGACCCGGGCACCGACTCGGGCCACATGATCGCCCAGTACACCGCCGCCGGCATCGTCAGCGAGCTCAAACGCTTGGCGGTGCCCGCCAGCGTCGACTCGATCCCCTCCAGCGCCATGCAGGAGGACCACGTCAGCATGGGCTGGGCCGCCGGTCGCAAGCTGCGCCGGGCTGTCGACGGCCTGGCCCGCGTGCTGGCCATCGAGGTGCTCACCGCTGCCCGCGGCATCGAGCTGCGCAAGCCGCCCCAGCCCGGCCCGGCCTCGGCCGCCGTCATCGAGCTGCTGCACGCCGACGGCTACCAAGGTGTGGGCCCCGACCGCTTCCTGGCCCCCGAGATCGAGCTGGTGCACCAGGCGATCGTCGACGGCCGCCTGCTGGAGGCCGTGAACGCCGCCCTGCCGGAGCCGCTGGCATGAGCTCCACCCTGCTGACCGGCATCGGCGAACTGGTCACCGCCGACGAGGACGGCCAGGCCGCCATTGGTGCCCGCAGCGGCCAGGCCGTCGTCGTCGAGGACGGGCTGGTCGCCTGGGTGGGGGATGCCACCCAGGCGCCGGCCGCCGACGCCCGCCACGACCTGGGCGGGCGCACGGTGCTGCCGGGCTTCGTCGACAGCCATTCGCACCTGGTCTTCGACGGGGACCGCTCCGAGGAGTTCGTCGCCCGGATGACCGGGGCGCGCTATGACGGCGGTGGCATCGGCAACAGCGTGAACGCCACCCGCGGGGCCAGCGACGAGGAGCTCGACCGTCTGGTGGGCATCCGGCTCGACGAGATGCGTCGCCAGGGCACCACCACCGTCGAGATCAAGGGTGGTTACGGACTGGATGTCGCCAACGAGGCGCGCAGCCTTCGGATCGCGCGTCGCCACACCAGCGAGACCACCTTCCTGGGAGCGCACGTGGTGCCGGCCGAGTTCACCGACGACCGCGCGGGCTATGTGGAGCTGGTCACCGGCGAGATGCTGGAGGCCTGCGCTCCGCACGCCCGCTGGATCGACGTCTTCTGCGAGCCCAACTCCTCGCACGCCTTCTCCGGCGAGGAGTCGCGCACGGTGCTGGAGGCCGGCCGCGCGGCCGGTCTGGAGCTGCGCGTGCACGGCAACCAGATCGGTCACGGGCCGGGTGTGCAGCTGGCCGTCGAGCTGGGTGCGGCCAGCGTCGACCATTGCACCTTCCTGTCCGAGGCTGACGTGGACGCGCTGGCGAACTCCTCGACGGTGGCCACCCTGCTGCCGGGCGTGGAGTTCTCCACGAAGTCGCCCTATCCGGATGCCCGGGCACTGTTGGATGCCGGTGTGCACGTCGCCCTGGCCAGCGACTGCAATCCGGGTACCTGCTACAGCTCGTCGATCCCCTTCTGCATCGCCCTGGCGGTGCGCGAGATGGGCATGACGCCCTCGGAGGCGGTGCTGGCGGTGACCCGTGGTGGCGCGGCGGCGCTTCGCCGCGAGGACATCGGACGGATCACGGTGGGCGCCCGCGCCGACCTGGCGGTGCTGGACGCCCCGAACCACCTGCACCTGAGCTACCGCCCCGGGGTGCCGATCGCCTCGACCCTGATGCTGGAAGGAGTGCTGCTGTGAGCCCCCACGTCTGGACGGGCCGCGACGACGGCCCCGGACCGGAGCACCGCCGCTGGCACCAGCAGGTGGAGGTGCTCGACGCCGCATCGACGCCGACCGAGGAGACGGCCGAGGCCGCCGCCCTGGTCGGCTTCTGCTGCGACGCCGGGGTGGCGCGCAACAAGGGACGCATCGGTGCCGCCCAGGCACCCGCGGCCCTGCGCACCGCGCTCGGTCCGCTGGCGGTCCACCAGCCGCTGCCGCTGCACGACCTGGGTGACGTGACGGTGACCGGCGACGAGCTGGAGACCGGCCAGGAGCAGATGGGCGAGCTGATCACCCGCGCCCTGGACTCCCACGGCCTGGTGGTGGTGCTGGGCGGTGGCCACGAGACGGCCTGGGCGAGCTATCTGGGCCGCACCGCCTCGTCCCGGCTGGACGGGTTGCGGGTGGGCGTGCTGAACCTGGATGCCCACTTCGACCTGCGCGAGGCAGATCGTCCCAGTTCGGGCACCCCCTTCCGGCAGATGGCGATGGCCGACCAGGCCGCCGGCCGCGACTTCCGCTACATGGTGGCTGGCATCAGCCGCGCCGCAAACACCCCGGCGCTCTTCCAGACCGCGGAAGAGCTGGGGGTCGAGGTCGTGCTCGACGTCGACTGCCAGCCCCGTCACCTGGACCGGCTGCTGGAGGCTGTCGACGCCTTCTGCGCCCAGGTGGACGTGCTCCATCTGTCGATCGACCTCGACCTGCTGCCCGGCGCCGTCGCCCCCGGAGTGAGTGCCCCGGCCGGCTATGGCGTCCCGATGGAGGTGGTCGACGCCGTGGTGGCGCACGTGGCCGCCAGCGGGCAACTGGTGATGGTCGACGTGGTGGAGCTCTGCCCGCCGCTGGACGTCGACGGCCGCACCGCCCGGGCCGCCGCCCGCCTGGTGCACACCGCCGTCGAGCACTGGCATCCCACCGCAGCCATTTCCGACACCGCCACCCGAGCCCTGATTTCCCTGATCACGAAGGAAGACACGATGACCTACGACAACCGCAGCACCGCCGCTGCGATGCAGATCAAGCTCGACGCCGAGTGGCCCGCCGATCCCGTCTTCAAGGAAGGCATCCGCCGGGCCCCCTCGCGTGGCTTTCGGCTGGATGCCGAGGACACCAAGACCGCCCTGCGCAATGCGCTGCGCTACCTGCCCGAGGAGCTGCATGAGCTGGCCGCCCCCGAGTTCCTGGGGGAGCTGCGCACCTACGGACGCATCTACGCCTACCGCTGGCGTCCGCAGGGGAACCTGTGTGGCAAGCCCATCGACGAGTACGAGGGCAACTGCGTCGAGGGCAAGGCCATGCAGGTGCAGATCGACAACAACCTGGACTTCGCCGTCGCGCTGTACCCCTACGAGCTGGTGACCTATGGCGAGACCGGCAGCGTGTGCGCCAACTGGCTGCAGTACCGGCTGATCATGAAGTACCTGGAGCAGATGACCCAGGACCAGACACTGGTGGTGATGAGCGGCCATCCGCTGGGCCTGTTCCCGTCGCGTCCCGAGTCGCCGCGGGTGCTGATCACCAACTCGCTGATGATCGGCCGTTTCGACAATGCCGACGACTGGGAGCGCGCCGAGGAGCTGGGTGTGGCCAACTACGGCCAGATGACCGCCGGCGGCTGGATGTACATCGGCCCGCAGGGCATCGTGCACGGCACCTTCAACACCCTGCTGACCGCCGGACGTCAGCGCCTGGGCATCCCCGCCGACGGCGACCTGTCGGGGGTGCTGTTCATCAGCTCCGGCCTGGGTGGCATGAGCGGCGCCCAGCCGAAGGCGGCGGAGATCGCACGGGCCGTCGGCGTCATCGCCGAGGTGGACCTGTCGCGCATCCAGACCCGCATCGACCAGGGCTGGATCGGGCACGTCTCCTCCGACCTCGACGAGGTCTTCCGGATCGCCAACGAGCACATCGAGTCGAGGACGCCGGCGAGCATCGCCTACCACGGCAACATCGTCGACCTGCTGCAGTACGTCGTGGACCACGACATCTTGGTCCCGCTGCTGAGCGACCAGACCTCCTGCCACGCCCAGTACACCGGCGGATACTGCCCCGAGGGAATGACTTTCGACGAGCGCACCGAGCTGCTGGCCACCGACCGTGAGGAGTTCAAGCGCCGGGTCGACTCGACGCTGCGCCACCACTACGAGCTGGTGAAGACCCTCACCGAGCGCGGCACCTACTTCTTCGACTACGGCAACTCCTTCATGAGCGCCATCTTCGACTCGGGCATCACCGAGATCGCCAAGGGCGGCGACAACCGCAATGGCTTCATCTGGCCCTCCTATGTGGAGGACATCATGGGTCCGGAGCTCTTCGACTACGGCTACGGCCCCTTCCGCTGGGTCTGCCTGAGCCGCAAGCACGAGGACCTGGTCAAGACCGACCAGGCGGCGATGGACTGCATCGACCCGAACCGTCGTAGCCAGGACCGCGACAACTACAACTGGATCCGCGACGCGGAGCACAACCAACTGGTGGTCGGCACCGAGGCGCGGATCCTCTACCAGGACGCCAAGGGCCGCTGCGACATCGCGCTGAAGTTCAACGAGATGGTGCGCAATGGCGAGGTGGGTCCGATCATGATGGGCCGCGACCACCACGACGTCTCGGGCACCGACTCGCCCTTCCGCGAGACCTCGAACATCAAGGACGGCTCGAACGTGATGGCGGACATGGCCACGCAGTGCTTCGCCGGCAATGCGGCGCGCGGCATGAGCCTGGTGGCGCTGCACAATGGCGGCGGCACCGGCATCGGCAATTCGATCAATGGCGGTTTCGGCCTGGTGCTGGACGGTTCGGAGCGGGTCGACGAGGTGATCAAGAGCTCGCTGATGTGGGACGTGATGTGTGGCGTGGCGCGGCGCAGCTGGGCGCGCAATGAGCACTCGATCGAGGTGGCGACCGACTTCAACACCGAGCGGGCCGGCCAGGCGCAGATCACCCTGCCCTACCTGGTCTCCGACGAGCTGGTGGACCGTCTGGTCCAGTGACGTGCAAGGGCTGACGGCCGCCCCGCACCTCGGTGCGGGGCGGCCGTCGCCGTTGCTGCAGTGGTGCTCAGTCCTCGTCGCGGCGACGCAGGACCTCGCGCAGCGGGGGCACCTCGTTGCTGGGGTGCTCCATCTCCCAGTCGATGTCGCCGAGGTGCTCGACGTCGGCGAACTTCGTCTCCTGCTTGTAGACGAACTTGTTGATGGCGAAGGTGATGGCGCCCAGCACGGCGCCAACCAGCAGCAGCCAGGCGGCGACGATGTAGTCGTGGCTGGCGCGGCCGGACAGCGGGCTGGCGAGGAAGAAGGCGGTGAGGGCGCCCAGGATGGCCATGATCGTCGGGGTCTTGAAGTGACCGGTGTCCTTGACGTCCTTGCGCAGCACCAGCACGGCGATGTTGACGATGGTGAACACGCACAGCAGCAGCAGGGCGGTGGTGCCACCCAGGGCGGTGAGGTTGCTGAACCAGACCAGGCCGAGCGCCAGGATGGTGGTGAAGATCACCGCGACCCAGGGGGTGCGGCCCTTGGCGCTCACCTTGCCCAGCGAGCGGGGCAGCACGCCCTCGTGGGCCAGGCCGTAGAGCAGGCGCGAGGCCATCAGCATGTTGAGCAGGGCGGTGTTGGAGACGGCGAACATCGTGATGCCGGCGAAGATGCCGGTCGGGAAGTTCGGGGCGCCGACCTGCAGCACCTGGAGCAGCGGCGTGGTGCCCTCACCGAGCTTGCTCGGGGCGACCAGCGAGACCGAGGTGATGGCGATCAGGACGTAGATGACGCCGGTCAGGCCCAGGCCCAGCAGCAAGATCTTCGGGAAGGTGCGCACCGGGTCCTTGGTCTCCTCGGCCATGTTCACGGCGTCCTCGAAGCCGACCATGGCGAAGAAGGCCAGGGCGGTGGCGGCGGTCACGGCGCTGAAGGCGGTCTTGCCCTCGGCGACGTTGACCTGGGTCAGGCGGCTGAAGTCGGCGCTGCCCTGGGTCATTGCCCAGATGCCGACGAAGATGACGATCAGCAGGCCGGACAGCTCGATGCAGGTGAGCACAACGTTGAGCTTCACCGACTCGGAGACGCCGCGCAGGTTGATCAGGGCGACCAGGATGAGGAAGCCGCCGGCGATCATCTTGAGGCCCATGCCGTGTTCGTCGAAGTCCCAGCCGAACATGGCGGCCATGTTGCCGGCGAAGGCCTTGGAGGCCGACGCCGAGGAGGTCAGGCCGGAGCACATGACGGTGAAGGCGACGATGAAGGTGAAGAAGTGGCTCTTGAACGCACGCTGCGTGTACAAGGCGGCACCCGCGGCCTGCGGGTACTTGGTGACGAGTTCGAGGTAGCTGAAGGCCGTCAGCAGGGCGACGAGGAAGGCGGCGAGGAAGGGCAGCCAGACGATGCCGCCCACCTGTGCGGCAACCTTGCCGGTGAGTGCGTAGACGCCGGTGCCCAGGATGTCGCCGACGATGAACAGCAGCAGCAGTCCGGGTCCAAGCACGCGCTTGAGGGAGGGCTCGGAGCCGCGTCCCTGCTCGGTGGTGTCGTTGGTGGTCATGCGCAAAGCTTCAGGGCTGGATACCCTCCCTGTCCAGCACCTGGAGCTTCCGATCAGGTCCGGGTTCTGGCGCCGAGTACCTCCACCAGGCGCCCGAGGTAGGCCTCACAAGCGGTGATCTGGTCCAGGGCGAGGAACTCGTCGGCCTTGTGGGCCTGGGCGATGTCACCGGGGCCGCAGACCACCGCGGGGATGCCACCGCGCCCGAACTGGCCCGCCTCGGTGGCATAGGCCTCCTTGTCCTCGCTCGGCAGGCCCCCGAGCTGTTCGGCCAGCTCAACCACCCAGGCGTCGGCGGGGGTGTCCAGGGCCGGGGCCTGGGCGTCGACGACCACCTCGACGTCGGCGGCGGGGTTCTCGGCCTTCATGCGGCTGCGCAGCTGGTCGCAGAAGTCGTGCAGCTCGGCGACCAGCTGGTCGAGGTCATTGCCGGGCACGGTGCGGCACTCGAGCACCAGCTGGGCCCGGCCGGGGACGATGTTGCCGGCGGTGCCGCCGGTGAACTGGTTGACCCCGCCGGTGGAGTGGCTGATCGGGTAGGCCTCGTCGAAGGGGCCGTGCTGCTTCCATCCCTCTGCCACCTGGTTCCACCAGGCCACCAGTTCGGCGCCGTAGTGGATGGCGTTGACGCCGTGGGTGGTCAGCGAGCTGTGCGATTCGACGCCGGTGAAGGTGACGGTGACGTAGCAGACGGACTTGTGGGCGCGCACGATGCGCATGCTGGTGGGCTCCCCGACCAGGGCGGCGCGAGGTGCCAGCCCGAGCTGGTTGATCTGCTCGACGATCGCGTCGCCGCCGCGACAGCCGACCTCCTCGTCGTAGCTGAGGGCGTAGTGGATCGGTTCGGCGAGCTCGGCGTCCACGAAGCTGGGCAGCAGGTGCAGGGCGATGCCGAGGTAGCCCTTCATGTCGGCGGTGCCGCGGCCGTACAGCAGGCCCTCGCGCACCTCGGGCTCGAAGGGCTCGCTCGACCACGGTTGGCCGTCGACGGGCACGACGTCGGTGTGCCCGCTGATCACGACGCCGCCGCGGGTGGAGCCGTCGGCGGCGGGCACGGTGGCCACCAGCCCCTTCTTGAGCCCGTCGGGAGAGTCGAACAGGTGGGGCTCGATGCCGTGGCGGCGGAACTCCTCGGCCACCAGGTCGATGACGCCCTGGTTGCTGCCGCGGCTGGTGGAGTCGACGCGGCACAGCCGGCTGATCCACTCCAGGCTGGCCGGGCTGGCAGGCTGGGCGGGGCTGGCAGGCTGGGCGGGGCTGGCGGTCTGGCGCTGCTCGGGGCTCATGGCTCCCATTGTGCCGTGCAGCGCTGTTTCCCGGACCTCTCGCCCGCCATCGTCCACAGCCTCCGCGCTTGTCCACAGGTGGACCTCGTTCTCCACAGCCCCGGGGATCCGTCCCGAGGGGTGGTCCTGTGTGCGGCATGATGGACAGCGTGAGTGAACCGTCCCCCCTGCGCATCGGGGATGCCGAGCGTGACGACGCCGCCGAGCTGCTGCGCGAACACCTGTCCGCAGGTCGCCTGCGGCTGGACGAGTTCGACGAGCGCCTCGGCCAGGCGCTGGCCGCGCGCACCCAGCCGGAGCTGGACGTACTGTTCACCGACCTGCCCGGGCGACGCCCCGGTCGGTCCTCGGCACCGGCCATCCCCACCCTTGATCCCATCGGCGCCGCCACCAAGAAGGTCCCCTCGCCAACCGGCGAGCAACCTGCCCCGGCGCAGGAGCGGCCGTGGTGGACCAGCTTCTGGATCTTTCCGGCCGCCATCGCGCTGGCGGCGGTGACCAGCGGCCGGATGGGGCCCCTGGTGGCACTGGCCGCCGTGTGGGTCTTCTGGCTGGGACCCACCATCGCGGCCGGCACGCAGTCCCGACAGCTGCCCGACCAGCAGCGCCGGGAACTGGACTGACATGGAGCTCCCCGAGCAGGTGCAGGCCATCTGCGAATCCTTCACCCACGCCCTCAACCACAGCGCCGAGGGCCTCCTGGAAGGTCTCTACCTGCGGGGATCGCTGTGTTGGGGGGAGTTCTTCACCAGCTCCGATGTGGACTACACCGCCGTGCTCTCGCGCCGTCCCCAGGCCGATGACCTGCGCGCCCTGGAGGCGGCCCACGCCCAGGTCTGGCTCGACTTCACCGACCACGACTTCGACGGCCACCACGTCGTCATCGAGGACCTGCAGCGCCCCGCGGACCAGTGCCCGCCGGTGCCGTGCACCCATGCCGGGAGCTTCGAGCCCGAGGGCCGCACCGACCTGAACCCGGTGGCCTGGCACGAGCTGGCCACCCGCGCCATCCGCGTCACCGGCCGCGACCCACGGGTGCTCGGCATCCACTCCCCGCACGAGGAGCTGGTGGCCTACTCCCGGGAGAACCTGGCCGCCTACTGGGCGCGCACCGCCCGCGAGCTGAAACTGGGCTGGCTGGTGATCGGCCGCCATGACGATGCCGTGGCCTGGTCGGCGCTGGGCGTGGCCCGCTTGCACCACCTGCTCGCCACCGGCGAGATGACCTCCAAGTCCGGGGCCGGGCGTTATGTGCAGACCACCCTTGACGAGCGCTGGCACAAGCTCGCTGCGGAGGCGCTGCGGATCCGCGAGGACCCGTCGGCCAGCAGCCACTACGGCTCGCTGTCCGAACGGGGCAAGGACCTGCGAGACTTCGTCGCCTGGGCCGTCGCGGACGGCGAGGCCCGGGCGCAGGAGGCACGGCATGGTTGAGATGGGCCCCGACGAGTTCGAGGAGCTGACCGCCGAGGCGCTGGAGGAGATCCCCGACCAGCTGATGGAGCTCGTCGACAACTGCCTGCTGATCATCGAGGACGCCAACGAGCAGGACCCGACGATCCTGGGCCTGTACGAGGGTATCCCGCTGACCGAACGGGGCCACTCCTACTCGGCAGTGCTGCCCGACCGCATCTTCATCTACCGCCTGCCCACGCTGCGCATGTGCCAGACCCGCGAACAGGTGGCCGACGAGGTGCTCACCACGGTCGTGCACGAAGTGGCCCACTTCTTCGGCATCGAGGACGGGCGTCTGCACGAGCTGGGCTGGGGTTGAGCTGGCGAGTGAGCGCCGCCCGTGACGGTGCGCTCGACGCGTGGCGCACGGTGTGGAAGGCACTGGTGGCCCAGCTCGTCTGAGCTGGGCCACCAGGGACTCTCACGTCATCGGCCGTCAGAAGCGGTTGTCGCCCTCGGCCTTGGTCTCGACGGTGTCCTCGGTCTTCACGGCCCCGTAGAAGCCGCGGTCCTCGTCATCATTGGTCTCGGCGGCACGGCCGGGCTTCACCTCGGCCTCGGAGGAGTTGCCCGACTGCTCGGCGCGGGCGGCCTGACGCTCGATCAGGTCCTCGGCGACGGTCCCGGCGTCGATGTCGGAGCCCTGCTTGGCGGCCTGGTCGGCCTCGGTGCGCACGGCAGTTCCGGGCGTCACGGTCGACCCGCTCCTGGTCTCGGCCTTGTCGAGGACCGAGGCGATGACCTGCTTGATCTTGCTGACGACGCCGGTGGCCTTGCCCTGGGTCTTGGCGTCGATCAGCTCGGCGGCCTTGTCGACGGTGCTGTCGATCTTGGCGCGGTTCTTGTGCACCGCCTCGCTCGCCTTGGCCGCGGCCTCATCGGCGGCCAGGCGAGCCTTGGCGGCGGCCTCCTTGGCCTTCTCCTGGGCCTGGGCGGCCTTGTCGCTGTTGGCACCCTCGTTCAGCTTGGCCTTGGCCTGCTCGGTGCGCTCGGCGGCCTTGGCCTTGGCGGCATCGGCCTGCTCCTTGGCCCTGGCGGCGGCCTCGGCGACCTTGGCCTTGGCCTGCTCGGCGTCGAAGTTCTTCTCGGTGCTGAAGTTCTGCTCGTTCGTCATCATCGCTCCTGATCTCGTCAGTGGGGGTCCTTGCTGGTTGGACCGCGACGGTGCATGTGGTCCTGCCCCGCCACGTGACCCGGGGCCTTCGGTTCCACGGTATTCGTGTCACCTCGTCGAGGGCCAGCCTTCCACCGACGCTGTGGGCGAACACTACTCCCACAAGCAGTGACATCGGGTGACAGGATGGGTGCATGAGCATCCCAGAGCGCTGGCGCGAGGCCGTCGTGCTGCAGGTCTATCCCCGCAGCTTCGCCGATTCCGACTCCGACGGGATCGGTGACCTGCCGGGCATCACCTCCCGCGCCGACCACCTGGCCTGGCTGGGCATCGACGCGGTCTGGCTCAGCCCCTTCTACCCTTCGGAGCTGGCCGACGGTGGCTATGACGTCGACGACCACCGCGCCGTCGACCACCGACTGGGCACCCTGGACGACTTCGACGAGATGGTCGCGGCGTTGCACGAGCGCCAGATCATGGTGATCGTCGACCTGGTGCCCAACCACACCTCGCACCGCCATGCCTGGTTCCAGCAGGCGCTGGCCGCCGGCCCCGGCTCCCCGGAGCGCGCCCGCTACGTCTTCCGCGACGGGGCCAACTGCGGCGGCGAGCCCCCGAACGACTGGCAGAGCCTGTTCGGCGGCTCGGCCTGGGAGCCGGTGGGCGACGGCCAGTGGTACCTGCACCTGTTCGCCGCCGAGCAGCCAGACCTGGACTGGGGCAATCCCGAGGTGCGCGAGGACTTCGAGCGGACACTGCGCTTCTGGGCCGACCGCGGTGTCGACGGTTTCCGCGTCGATGTCGCCCACTCGCTGGTCAAGGACCTCTCGGAGCCCTGGGAGCCGTGGGCCACGGTGCAGCATTTCGCCCGGCCCGACGGCTCGCACCCCTGGTTCGACCGCGAAGAACTCATGGAGGTCTACCGCGGCTGGCGGCGCGTCTTCGACTCCTATGACCCGCCCCGTTTCGCCGTGGCGGAAGCGGCCGTACTGCCCGAGCGTCGCTCCCGCTATGCCAGCCCCGAGACGCTGGGCCAGGCCTTCAACTTCTCGATGCAGGAGGCGGACTGGCGTGCCGACGACGTGCGCGAGGTCATCATGCAGGCCCTCGAGGAGGCGGAGCGCACCGGCGCCAGCACCACCTGGCTGCTGGGCTGCCACGACACACCCCGGGTGGCGAGCCGACTGGGGCTGCCCACCCCGCCCGAGCCGCGGGTCTTCACCGACGAGGCCTTCCCCGAGGAGCCGGCCTTCCGCCACGACACCCAGTGGCTGGCCCGCCAATGGCTGCTGGCCGACGGCGCCCACCCGCTGGTCGACGTCGAGCTGGGCCGGTCCCGCTCCCGTGCCGCCCTCATGGCCGAGCTGGCCCTGCCTGGCTGCACCTACATCTTCCAGGGCGACGAACTGGGCCTGCCCGAGGTGGCCGACCTGCCGCGTGAACTGCTCACCGACCCCTTGGCGACCCGCTCGTCGCGGGAGAAGGGGCGCGACGGTTGCCGGGTTCCCCTGCCGTGGACCCGGGAGCGCAGCGGCTCGCCGAGCTGGGGTGCGGGCGGTTCCAGTTTCGGCTTCGGCGGCGGCGGGGCGCACCTGCCGCAGCCGGAGGTCTTCGGGGAGCTCTCGGTGGAGGCACAGCTGGACGACGAGGACTCGATGCTGCACGTGGTGCGGCGCGCCATCATGCTGCGCTCCCGGCTGCTGCCGCTGGTGTCCGCCGAGCCCTTGCGATGGCTGGCCGGCACCGACGAGTTGTTGCACTGGGCGCGGGGCGGCTGGCACTGCCTGACCAATTTCGGTGACCAGTCGCTGCCGCTGGACGACCCGTCGCTGGAGCGGCTGGGGTTGGGTGGTTGCCAGCTGCTGTTGGGCAGTGCGCCGGTCGAGCTGACCCTGCCGCCGTCGGCGACGGCCTGGTTCGCCACCGAGAAGCTGGCGGCTGCCGTGGCGCACGCAGACCAGGACGCTGGTCTCAGCGGACGGTGAAGCCGGTCAGGCCCTGGTGTGCTCCGGTGGCGACGTGCACCTGGTCGACGCCCGCCCAGCGGGGGCCCTGCCGGCACCACTCGACGAGTCGCTCGACGGCCTGCTGCCCGCCCTCGGCGTGCACCTCGACGGTGCCGTCGGGGCGGTTGCGGACCCAACCGTCGACCCCGAGCTGCTCGGCCTGCTGGGCGCAGCTCCAGCGGTAGCCGACTCCTTGCACCCTCCCTGTCACCACCAGGTCGACGGCGTGGCTCATGGCTTCATCCTTCCGTAGGTGGGGTTGGTGGCAGTGGCCTGTTCCCGGTGGAGTTCCACGACCTCGTGCAGGGCCTTCAGCACATAGGGCGGGTAGTCCATTCCTTGGCGGTCGGCCCACAGCAGGGCCGCCTTGAAGCGGCCGGGCTCCTGCTGCTTGATCGGCTGGATGATGGTCTCGGAGATGGCCCGCTCCCCCAGCGCGTCGAGCTCCTTGGTGAGCGTGGAGTAGGCCAGCACGACCTGGCGTTCGGTGGAGGCCCCGGTGAGGTAGTAGAGCATCCTCGAGACGTCCTGCACCTGGGGGATGTGGGCCAGGGCGCCGAGCACCTTCACCTGCAGGCCCGCCTCGAGGTGGGGGGGCGGTGGTGACCAGGCCGAGGTCTGCCTGGAGCTGGTCGAGGATGGCGCCGTGGGCGAGCTCCTGCGGGCCCCAGACCTCGGCATAGAAGAACTCGTCGACGGTGCTGGGATTGGGCAGGACTGCGAGCAGTTCGAGCAGGTTGCGCTCCACCTCGCGTTCGACATGGGCGAGGTAGTCGAGGGTGCCGGTGAAGCGTTCTCGCATGGCGCGGGGGTTGATGATCGTGCGGTCCACCCCAGCGAGGGCCAGCGGGGGGGGTGCTCGTCGCGCATCCGTTCGACGTGGTCATGGAGGCCCTGGCCGGTGACGCGTGCCATGTCACCATCCTAGGCGGGGCAGCTCGGGTCCAGAGGGCGTCTGACCAGGTGGAAATTCCTGCCTCACCAGCACTGATGGTGCCGTCCGGGCGCGAGCCAGGGGCGCCCACTCCGGGTGGAGTGGACGCCCCTGGCCCGTGCGACCCGTGCACACAGCGTCGCGGCGGTGCCGCGTGGATGTCAGGCCTGCTTGATGGCCGAGATCTCGAACTCGAGGGTGATCTTCTCGCTCACCAGCACGCCGCCGGTGTCGAGGGCCGCATTCCAGGTGAGGTCGAACTCACGACGGTTGACCTCGGTCTTGCCCTCGAAGCCGATGCGCTCGTTGCCGAAGGGGTCGGTGGCGGCACCGGTGAACTCGAAGGGGATCGTGACGCTCTTGGTGACGCTCTTGATGGTCAGGTCACCGGTGATCTCGACGGTGTCGGCGTCGACGACCTGCACCTGGGTGGAGGCGAAGGTGATCTTCGGGAACTTCTCGACCTCGAAGAAGTCGCCGCTGGTGAGGTGGGCATCGCGGTCGGCATTGCGGGTGTCGATGCTGGCGACGTTGATGTCGACGGTCACGCTGCTGGCCGCCGGGTCCTGGCCGTTGACCTGGGCGGTGCCGCTGAAGTCGGTGAAGGAGCCGCGCACCTTGGTGATCATGGCGTGACGGGCCACGAAACCGAGGGTCGAGTGGGTGTTGTCGAGGATGTAGGTGCCCTGGAGGTTCTTCAGGTCAGTCATGTCTTCTCCCTGGATTGCTGCTGTGTGGATTGCTGCTGTGTGGATTGCTGCTGTGTGGATTGCTGCTGTGGCTGGAGCGGTGTGGCCCCGCCCCAGAAGTTCGAGGTGCCGGTCGCCGGGGGGCCGACCAACTGGTTCCCAGCCTAGCCCAGTTTTGGTTGAAATTTCAACCCATCTTCGGGGAGTCAACTCCGAAAGGCATCCCAAGAAGATGAACGCCCTTGCCAGACCGTTCCTGAAGATCCGCGCCACGCCCCCACGTCCCCCTCCACGACGCGGCACGGCCGACCACCTACAGTGACTCCAGACCCACCCGCCCCGAAAGGCTCCCATGACCGCCCAGCAATGCCAGCCCACCCGCCGTGGACCGCTCGGCGCCCTGCTCTGCCTCTCGGTGCTCGGGGCACTCCTGCTCGGCTCCGCGACGCCCCAAGGGGTGCCCGCCGAAGCCGCACCCCGACCCGACACGCGCTGGATCGTGCGCACCACCAGCAATGACAGCCTGGCCCGGGCGCAGACGCGCGCCGCTGCGAGCGACCATCGGATCCACCACCGCTTCACCAGGGTGTTCCCGGGCATGACGGTCACCATGGACGAGGCTTCCGCCGCGAAGCTGCGTGCGCTGCCCGGCGTCGTCTCGGTCACCCCCGACACCCGCATCCACGCCGCGGGCACCCAGAACAACCCGCCCATCGGCCTGGACCGGATCGACCAGGCAAGCCCCCGACCCAGCCGCAGCTTCAGCGCAGTGCACACCGGCGCTGGCGTGACGGCCTATGTGCTCGACTCGGGGCTCAACCTGTCGCACGCCGACTTCACCGGACGCGTCACCCAGGGCCCCAACTACGAGGAGCCCGGCACCCCGCCGACGGACTGCGCCGGTCATGGCACCCACGTCGCCGCCACCCTGGCAGGTACCCGGTTCGGGGTGGCCAAGCAGGCCACCATCGTGCCGGTCAAGGTGCTCGACTGCAGCGGCGGGGGCTTCACCAGCAACATGGTCGCCGCCCTCGACTGGGCTGTGGGAGACCACCGGGCCGGCACCCCCGCCGTGCTCAACATGAGCGTCGGGGGCGCGACGAACAACGAGATGACCGCCGCGGTGAAGGCCGCAGTGGCCGACGGCATCACCGTGGTCGCGGCTGCCGGCAATGCCGAGCAAGGCATGCCAACCGTCGATGCCTGCACCATCAGCCCCGCCAGCACCCCGGAGGCCATCACCGTGGCCAATGCCTCCGTCGACAACCGCCAGGCCGCCGACTCCAACCACGGACGCTGTGTGGACCTCTACGCTCCGGGCGTCGGTATCCGTTCGGCCTGGATCGGCAGCAACAGCGCCACCATGGTGGATTCCGGAACCTCCATGGCGGCCCCACACGTCGCGGGAGCAGCAGCCTTGGTGCTGCAGGCCCGTCCCGCCTGGACCCCGGCGCAGGTGAGCAACCAGTTGCTCACCCAGTCACAGAAGAATGTGGTGATCAAGGCCTCCTCCGGCACCCCCAACCGAATGCTCCAGAGCGTCGGCAGCATCACTCCTGCCCGCTGATCCCGCGGCGGGAGCCGTGGTGGAGACGTATTTCACACCGGCCCCTCTCGCGGTATCGTGTGCCCATCTGCTGGCAACGAGCGCCAGACCGTTCGCCTCACCACCAGCACTTGACCACTCTGTCGAGGCGTTCCGCCTCGGTTCAAGGAGGAACTGCACATGACCAACGCCACCTTCACCGTCGGCGAGAAGTCCGTCGACCTGCCCTTCGTCAAGGCGACGCAGGGCAACGATGGCCACGACATCGTCAAGCTGCTGGCCGGCACCGGCGACACCACCTACGACCAGGGCTTCTCGAGCACCGCCTCGTGCAAGTCGGCGATCACCTTCATCGACGGTGACAAGGGCATCCTGCAGTACCGCGGCTACCCGATCGAGCAGCTGGCCGCGCAGTCCAGCTTCCTCGAGGTCGCCTACCTCGTCATCTACGGTGAGCTCCCCACGGCCGACCAGCTGGCCACCTTCGAGCACCGCATCACCCAGAACATGATCATCGACGAGCGGATGCGCGACTTCTTCCGTTGCTTCCCCCGTCGCAGCCACCCGATGCCCGTGCTCGCCGCCGGCATCATGGGCCTGAGCACCTTCAACTCCGAGACCACCGACCTGACGCCGGAGGCCATCGAGGAGGCGACGATCCGCCTGCTCGCCAAGGTGCCGACGCTGGCCGCCTATGGCTACAAGAACTCCATCGGCAAGCCCACGCTCTACCCCGACTACTCGCTCAGCTACGTCGAGAACTTCGAGCGCATGAGCTTCGGCAGCCCGGCCGAGCCCTACCAGATCGATGACGCCATCACCCGCGCCCTCGAGGTGCTGCTGATCCTGCACGCCGACCACGAGCAGAACTGCTCCACCTCCACCGTGCGCCTGGTCGGCTCCTCGCAGGCCAACATCTACGCCTCGGTCGCCTCCGGCGTGAATGCCCTGTCCGGCCCGCTGCACGGCGGCGCCAACCAGTCCGTGCTGGAGATGCTGCAGCAGATCAAGGACTCGGGCATGAGCGTCCAGGAGTTCGTCACCAAGGTGAAGAACAAGGAGTCCGGCATCAAGCTCATGGGCTTCGGACACCGCATCTACAAGAACTACGACCCGCGCGCCGCGCTGATCAAGAAGCATGCCGACGAGGTGCTCAAGCTCAAGGAGGGTCGCCGCGACCTGCTGGACATTGCCCAGGAGCTCGAGCAGACCGCCCTCGAGGACGACTACTTCCAGTCGCGCAAGCTGTACCCGAATGTGGACTTCTACTCGGGCCTGATCTACGAGGCCATGGGCTTCCCGGTCAACATGTTCACCGTGCTGTTCGCCATCGGCCGCCTGCCCGGCTGGATCGCCCAGTGGCGCGAGCAGCAGGCCGATCCGGCCACGAAGATCGGCCGCCCGCGCCAGGTCTACGTCGGCCAGACCGAGCGCAACTTCGTGCCGATGGACCAGCGCTGACCGGTTCGTCACGCACAGCACTGACAGGGGTCCTGCCTTCGGGCAGGGCCCCTGTCGGTCGTTCTGCCGACGGCGATAGGCCCTTCCCGTGATGGGTGTGGCCTCGCAGACTGGAGCCATGACCCAGTTCACGCAGCAAGAGATCGAGACCATCCGCAACGGTGCCATGGGAGCGATTGCCCTGGTGTCTCAGGCTGAGCCGGGCTTCCTCGCCACCTTCAAGGAGTCGATGGCCGCCTCCAATGCTCTGGCCGGGGCCCCCGAGGAGTTCATCCAGGTGATGAAGAGCGGCATCTCGCTGCCGCCCGCCGCCGGCAACAGGGCCGAGATGGAGGACAGGCTCATCGAGAACCTGCGCCAGGCCGTCGGAGCCGCCAGCAAGGACCCAGCCACCCTGGACGCGCTCAAGAACTACGTGAGCGCCGCAACCCAGCAGGTGGCCGAGGCCGCCAAGGGAGTCTCCCCGGGGGAGTCCGCCATGATGGAGCGCATCCACGGCGTGCTGCAGCAGGACCCGGCCGAGGCCGGGGTCGTCGCCGGCGGGGGGCTCGGCAGCCCCGAGCACGCCGCCGCACCGCAGGCGACCGCCGCCGAGGCGCAGCAGTCGACGCCTCCCACCACGCAGCCCGGCCAGCCCCTGCAGCAGGACCATCCGCAGGCCTGATCCACACCGCACCTGAGCCACGACACACGGGAGGGCCCGGTCCATCTGGACCGGGCCCTCCCGCCGCGTGTGGGGACTACTTCTTGTTGCCCTCGGTGTCACCGGCGGAGTCGATGTCGGGACGGGTGGTGATGGTGCTCACCAGGGGCTTGTTGACCTCGGCGAAGAAGTCATTGCCCTTGTCGTCGACGACGATGAAGGCCGGGAAGTCCTCAACCTCGATGCGCCAGACGGCCTCCATGCCCAGCTCGGGGTACTCCAGCACCTCGACCTTCTTGATGCAGTCCTGGGCCAGACGGGCGGCGGGGCCGCCGATGGAGCCCAGGTAGAAGCCGCCGTGCTTGTGGCAGGCGTCGGTGACCTGCTGCGAGCGGTTGCCCTTGGCCAGCATCACCATGGAGCCCCCGGCGGCCTGGAACTGGTCGACATAGGAGTCCATGCGGCCCGCGGTCGTGGGGCCGAAGGAGCCCGAGGCCATGCCGTCGGGGGTCTTCGCCGGGCCGGCGTAGTAGACCGGGTGGTCCTTCAGGTACTGCGGCATCTCCTCGCCGGCATCAAGACGCTCGCGAATCTTGGCGTGGGCGATGTCACGCGCCACCACCAGGGTGCCGGTGAGGCTCAGGCGGGTCTTGACCGGATGCTTGCTCAGCTCGGCCAGGATCTCGGGCATCGGCTTGTTGAGGTCGATCTTGACCGCCGCGCCCTTGCCGGTACCGGAGATCCCGTCGCTCTCGGCCTCCAGATCGGCGGGGACGGTGTCCGGCAGGTACTTCGCCGGCTCGAACTCGAGCTGCTCGATGAAGACGCCCTCGGGGGTGATCTTGGCCTTGCACTGACGGTCGGCCGAGCAGGAGACGGCCATCGCGACGGGCAGCGAGGCGCCGTGGCGGGGCAGGCGGATCACACGCACGTCGTGGCAGAAGTACTTGCCACCGAACTGGGCACCGATGCCGAGCTTGCGGGTGAGCTCCAGCACCTGCTCCTCGAGCTCGTGGTCACGGAAGCCGTGCCCGGTGATGTCACCGTGGTCGGGCAGGGCGTCCAGGTACTTGGCCGATGCGTACTTGGCGGTGCGCAGCGAGGCCTCGGCGGAGGTGCCGCCGACGACGATGGCCAAGTGGTAGGGCGGGCAGGCGGCGGTGCCCAGGCTGCGGATCTTCTCCTCGAGGAACTTCATCATCGAGTCGGGATTCAGGATGGCCTTGGTCTCCTGGTACAGGTAGCTCTTGTTGGCCGAGCCGCCACCCTTGGCCATGAACAGGAAGCCGTACTCGTCCTCATGGCCGGGGTGGGTCTCGGCCTCGATGTCGATCTGCGCCGGCAGGTTGTTGCCGGTGTTCTTCTCCTCCCACATGCTGATGGGGGCATTCTGCGAGTAGCGCAGGTTGAGCTTGGTGTAGGCGTTGTAGATGCCCAGGCTCAGGGCCTTCTCGTCGGGCCCCTCGGTGAGCACGTGCTGGCCGCGGTGGCCGGAGACGATCGCGGTGCCGGTGTCCTGACACATGGGCAGCACGCCACCAGCGGCGATGTTGGCATTCTTCAACAGGTCGAGCGCGACGAACTTGTCATTGGGGCTGGCCTCCGGATCGTCCATGATCTTCTTCAACTGGGCCAGGTGTGCGGGGCGCAGGTAGTGCGCAATGTCGTGCATGGCGGTCTCGGCCAGCAGGGTGAGGGCCTCGGGCGCCACCTCGAGGAACTTTCGGCCACCGGGGCCTTCGACAACGCTGACACCCTCGGTGGTCAGCAGGCGGTAGGGGGTTTCATCCTTGCCGAGCGGCAGCATGTCCTCGTAGGCGAACTCAGCCATCATCACTCCTTCGTAGCGGGGCTGGGTCCATTCTTTCATGCTGAGGTCTCCCCGACCGGTGCGGGTGGCGCCAAGCGCCTCAGCTCATGAAGATGACCAGGATCACGAAGAGGAAGCCCGCGATCCCCTGGAGGATCTTCATGGGATCGCTGAGTTCGGAACGTGCTGGGCGGCGATCCATCACCTCCTCGCCGTCCGGGTCGTCCTCGAAGGAGATGGTGGCAGGTTCGCCTCGCACAGGGGCAGGCGGACGCCACGCTGAGGGCTCCGGCGCTTCGAAGGACGGGTGAGCCTGCGGTTCGGGGTGGATCTGGTCGGGCCCGAGTGCCTCGCCCCCCTCCGAGAGTTCCCAGGGCAGCAGGTCGTCCAGTGGCACCTCACGGTCCAGCAGTCCACCCGGCAGCTCCTGCGACGGGGTGGACTCCGCAGGGTCCGCGTTGTCCGGACCGGACCCGACGGCCCACGCATGCTCCACACCGCGAAGGGAGGGGTCCTCGATGGTGCTCACGGTGCGCAGCGAGATCATGGTGCTCGGCTCGCTCCACGGACGAGTGGCGAGGGTCGCGCTGGGAGTGGTGAAGCTCCAGTGCTCCAGCCCAGCCTCGACACGCGCCCGCGCGTCCTGTTCCCGCTGTGTCATCGCCCTCCCGTCCGTCAGTGGTCGATCGGTCCCATCGTGGCATGTCACGGGTCACCACATCCCGGAGGGTACCCACACGCAGGTGCCCCGCGTCGGACGGCTCCGACGCGGGGCACCTGCTGGCGAATGTGGGGTGGGCCGGTCACTCGCTGGCCGGCTTCTCCTTCTCGGTCTCGGCGGCCTCCTTCTCCGCATCCTTCTCGGCGCGCAGCTCCTCGGCCGCGGCCTCCTCCTCGGCCTTCTCCTCGCGCACGAGGGTGGTCAGGATCTTGACCACCTCCTTGGCGACCCCTGCGGCGGAGGCGGGATTCTGGCCAGTGACCAACAGGCCGTCGACCACCACATTCTCGGCCCAGTTCTCGGCGGGCACCAATGTGGCGCCCTGGGCCTCCAGCTCACTGGAGAGTAGGAAGGGCACCTGCGCGGTCTTGCCCAGCTCGGCCTCCTCGTCATCGGTGAAAGCGGCCACCTTGCGACCCTCGACGATGCGCAGGCCGTTGGCCAGTTCGACATCGAGCAGACCCGACGGGCCGTGGCAGACGGCGGAGACGACGGCTCCAGTGTCGGCCAAGGTCTTCACCAGGCGGGCGAGGTGCTCGTTGCCCCGGAAGTCCACCATGGTGCCGTGGCCGCCCACCAGGTAGATGGCGTCGTACTGGTCGGCCTCGACGAATTCCACCTTGGCGGTGTTGGCCAGCCCGGCCTGCACCGTGGCATCGGACTCGAACTCGTCGGTGATCTCGTCGCGCTCGCTGTTCGGGTCGACGGGCGGGGTGCCTCCGGCAATGGAGGCGAAGTCGACGACGTGGCCGGCGTCGCGGAAGATCTTCCACGGGTGCGCGGCTTCGCTGAGGGTGTAGCCGGTGGGCTCGCCGGCGATCTCGTCAGCGCTGGTCAGGACAAGCAGTACCTTCTTCATCAGTCCAGACAAGCGCCTCCACCGTCCCGGTGTCCAGCAAGTACGCGGGAAGTGAACTGGCGAACGCATCCGGACGGGTCGAGGGCCCGACGCCGTGTGGTGTCGGGCCCTCTTCCGGATTGCTGACCGTCAGGACGGTCGTTCAGTACTGCGACTGCGTCACTTCTTGCGACGGCCCGCGAAGGAACCGGCGAAGGCGATCGCGCACACGCCGGCGCCAGCCAGCAGCGGCGAGAAGCCGCCCTGGTCACCGGTGCGAGGCAGGGCCACCGGGCGCTTGAGCTCGACGACCGGAGCCTCGGGGGTGGGAGCCAGCGGCAGATCGACCGGGGTGCCTTCGGCAGGAGTCTCCGGGACGACGACGACGATGGTGACCTCTTCCTCACCCTCGGGGGTCTGCGGCAGGGGCAGCTCGGGAACCGGCGTCTCGGCCGGGGTGCTGGGCTCGGGGGTCACCACGGGCTTGCTGGGCTCGGGGGTCACCACGGGCTTGCTGGGCTCGGGGGTCACCACGGGCTTG